>CAMDMA010000001.1 GCA_945902075.1 Candidatus Kuenenia stuttgartensis
AAGAACTTGACCAGAGATCCAAGTGTTTTCGTGAACAGTCACGAAAAACGCAGGGACAGTCCCGATTCCAAAGATGGACTCGAAGAACCAAAAGTTGTCTTTCACGAGAATGCCAAATGCACTCACGACGATTCCAACTGCCATCGAACTCCATGCAGCACGCGTGGTGCCGCGAGACCAGTAGAGACCTCCGATGATGACGCTTCCCGCTGCGGAAACAAAAACGCTTGCGGTGAGCGCGCTCCACATGGCGACATATTGGTTCGGCTTGTAATTGAGCCCGAATACGAACGCAAAGAGCGCGATGGCAAGAACTGAAATTTTGACGAGCCAGAGATGAGCACGCGTTGAGAGTGGCGCAGGATTGAAAAACTGTCGAATCGGCAGAACGACATCCTGCACAAAAATCGTGGCCCACGAATGGAGATAGGTATCGTCGGTCGAGAGATACGCGCCATACATCGCCGCAACGAACATGCCAAGAATTCCAGCAGGCAACACAATTCCGAGTGCCAGTGGTACGCGAGCCTCCGCCCGCATCGCATCACTTTCCAGTCCAACAAGCGTGTCATGCACAACAACGGCCTGTGCCGCGTACTCGGGATGGGTAAGAAACACCTTGATGCAAACCGGAATCACAATGGCAACCAGCATCAGCACGCGCCATCTCCAGCCCGAAAGTACGCCCGCCATCTTCGCCTCATGCGGCGTAATCGCTGCGGCGTTGTAGCCTTGGTCGCCCTGCCATGCGCGTGCTGTGTAGAACAAAATGAATGCACTAATCAGCCAGTAGAAAGCATTGAATTGCGATTCCGCGCCAATCCCGAGTGGATCGATCATCGACTTTCCCGCGGGTTGCGCGAGCATGGTCTCACCGATTGCGCCCCAACCGAACTTCGTCAGCATGTAAAAGATAATGACGAGGAACGTGATGTTGCAGAATATTCCCTGGAGAAAGTCAGTGACCATCACTGCGATCTGACCACCAAGGAAGACAAAAAACACTGCGGTCGACAACAGCAAAATCATGAGAAATGGAAACGTGCCAACGTCCGCGCCGAGGATGACGAAGTTCTCGGGGAGTCCACAAATCCAGATAAAAAATCGGGCGCTCACTGCAGGAAAGATCGCGTAGTTGAGTACGCCAGCGACGAAGGCCACAAAGCCACAAAAGATGCGAAATGCGCGTGAGTAACGGACCTCAAGAAACTGTGCGAGCGTGAGTGCGCGTGTCTCGCGAAATCGATACGCCACCCATCCGGTTAAGGCAATCACGATCATCAGCGGATTTTCGACGAGCCCCCACCAAACGGATGTAAAGCCCGTGTCGTAATACTGCTGGAAGTACCAGACCAGAGTGATGATTCCGACTTGTGCCATGTTGTAGGCAACACACACGAGGTAGCGCCCAGCACAGCGGTTGGCTGCGAGAAATCCTGAGACCGACTTCGAGTATTTCCGGGTGCGGAGTGCAAAACCAACAAGCACTACGAACAAGGCTGCGGGAATAAGCCAGTCAACGAGCGTCATCCTCATAGAGCGCAGAATACAGCCTCTGCGAAGTTCTCCGCAGAGTCGTGGAAGGCTGTCGGCAGATTCACTCGACCCGCAGCGTGACAATCTCGAAAGGCTTCATTCGCAAAAGCGTCGCAGCGCCAGTCGAATGTGCAAGACCCTCTCGCAACATCGGCCTTTCTAGGATGTCTACTGCTGAGACCTTTCGCGCATCAATGTTCCAGAAGATTTGGACATCTCCGCGCGCACCGCGCGTCTCGACGATGCGAAGGATACGACCCTTCCCGTTTTCCGCAGGCTTCCATGCAGCGACCTCGACACGCATGGATGCGTTTGCGAGGAGATCAAAAGGCGCCCAACCGCCCCGCAGTGTTCCCTTCATGTTTCGCGCCAACTGCATCGTTCGCAGAGGCTCGCGGAAACAATCCGCAGCGTGATCGACGCCCGCGTCGCGCCAATCACCCGCGTGCGGCATGAGCGCATAGTTAAATGCATGCTCGCCGCGATCGCACGTCGGATCAGGGAACAGCGGACTCTTAAGGAGAGAAAGCCCGAGCGTGCAACCATCGCTCGTCGAGAGCGCACTCCGTCCGTAGCGACCGTCATCGAGGATGGCGACACCGAATCCAGGTTCTGCAACGTCCATCCACGCATGACCCGGTACTTCAAAGCGCGCCTCCTCCCAACTTGTGTTTCGGTGGATCGGCCGCTCGAGCGCGCCATACTGCGTACCAAACCATGCATGCCGCGCACGTATCGCGCAGGGAAAGAGTGCACGAAGGAGCTGCTGTGTTTCACGCCAATCAACCTCTGTTCGAACCTCAAGCCGACCACTCGCGGCATCCAACCGATACGTCTGCCAAATTCGGCTTGACGCTCCGATCTCACGCTCCACGCGCACCTCACCACGCAGCGGGTGCGATTCCGCCACAGCGAGTTCGCAGTCATCATCAACGAGTCGACATTTGTCGAAGTAATCGCGGTCCGTATCCCATGCTTCCCAACGTCGGGGGCGATCCTCGTACAGCGCGAGTTGGTTGAGTGGAAGAAATCGCCCTCGGTCATCGCGCATGTTTGCAACGCGGCGGGAAGGAAGATGCTCAAGCTCTGCGACACGGCCAGAAAGATCGATGAAAACACGCAGTAGACCGTTCGACAACTCGATGCCGCGCTTCGTCGCTCGCACCTCGACTGGCTCGGGGAGGGCGCTAATCTCTGCAATATCAATTACCTTCACGCCAAGTGCTGGAACATCGCGGACCTCAACCAAACCACCCGCGATCTCTACGATTCCACTTCGCGCAGTAGATGCCGAGTTTCGCACAAGCATCGGGCTACGCATTCCTCGCGTGTCTGCAAGTTTTGAGAGCGACGCCTCGAGGCGTTCTCGTTCCGAAACGGTCGTTTCGGATATCGCGACATGATCTGCGCGAGCGTCCGCATAAACCTGCTCGATCGATGAGCCCGGCAGGATATCGTGGAACTGGTTCAGCAGCGTGAGTTTCCAAACGCGATCCATACGCGCACGCAACGAGTCGAGGTCTTTTGCCTTCATGGTTGGCAACGAACACGCGAGCGCCTCCACATCGCGAAGTGCAGCTTCGGCAAGACGGTTCTGTCGCTTCAGCCACGCCTGGCTCGTATACGTTCCGCGATGAAGCTCGAGATACAGCTCGCCGTCCCATGCGGCGATCCCGCGACCTGCTGCCTCAAGTGCGTCGCGCCCCGCGTGCAAGCGACCGCAAAAGACATCGACACGATGCTGCTCGAAACGCGGAAGTCCGCTGCAGTCCGAAGCAAGCTCAGCACGCGCAATTTGCCAGTCTGTTGGCCCGCCTCCTCCGTCGCCAAAACCAAAGGGCTGAAGCCATACGGGGATCGCACTTGAGAAGAAACTCTGGCCGTCCTGCACCACGAGATTCTGCTCGCCATAGAGCATGTCCTTCGGCTCAATTGACGAGTTGTAGTTGTGCCCCGGCGTGAGGTGAGTGAGAATTTCTGTTCCATCAAGTCCGCGCCACTGGAAGGTGACATGAGGAAACCGATTCGTTTCGCACCAACTCATCTTGTTCGTGATGAAGGTGTCGAGTCCACCGAGCCGAGCGATCTGCGGGAGACATGGTGGAAATCCGAATGTGTCGGGAAGGAAGAGAAAACGCTGCTTCCCCCGCACGCCGAAATGCTTCGTCCAAAATCCGGTTCCATGCACGATCTGTCGAACGAAACTCTCACCGGATGGACAAGTGCAATCCGGCTCGATCCACATCGCGCCGCCAGCCTCCCATCGTCCTTCGGCGACGCGCGCCGCGATCTGTGCAAACAATTCAGGTGAATCTTCGCGGACATACTCGTATTGCTGGGCCTGCGAGCAGAGGAAGTGAAAATTGGGAAAGCGCTCCTGCAAGCGAAGCACATTCGCAAAACTGCGCACGCACTTCCGTCGCGTCTCACGAATCGGCCACAGCCACGCCGTATCGATGTGCGCGTGCCCCACCGCCACGCACCCTGTTGCTGGCTCGTGGACGCCACCTTGCACAAGTTCATCGAGTGCCGATGCAGTTTCCTCCATGCCGGGCACTGGGTCGGCGGCGTCGATCGACGCGTAAATATCCCGCATTCCGCAGGCAATTTCCGTCGCTCGTGCGGAATCAGCCGGAAGCGCAAGCATCAACCGACGAAGAAAGTCCCACGCTTGAGCAAAGCGCCACGCCGCCTCGTCAACCACCACAAGTTCCGCACTCTCAAGCCGTCCGGGTTGTGGCTCGCGCCATCGAGTCTGCAATTCTGGATGATCCCACCAAAATGTCGAGATCCCAAGAGGCAAGTTGCAAGCGCCTTCGACGAGGAGATCGATCTTTTCTGAGCCCTTCGATTTCGGCATGATGAAAGCGAGATCGCGATACGGATCGAACCCCTGGAATGGAACATTGCCATTCCAAAGGGTGCCCTCCGTTCCACAGGAAAATCTCAATGCAACCGTGTGGCCGCGCATCTCGGCCGGCACGCAACCTGTGAGGCGAAACCAGGCGGTTGACCAAACCGGTCCCCATCGAAGCCCAAGTTTGACCTTTCGATACTTCGCCCGCTTGGCCTCGGAAAGTGGTGGATGACCGCCCTCAAGGCCAGATCCGGAGGGTTGCCAGATGCCGACATCAAGCGGCGCGCGCAATGGGAAAGCGGTGGGAACGAGAACCTCAGAGTGAAAGTTCTCGAAGCGAATAGCGGCGTACTGGAGATTTGGAAGCACTTCGGCATCCTATCGCGACGGACGACTGAAATTTGCCGCGAGAGTCGGCAACAATGCGTCCATGAGGAATCTCGAGAACAGCCGGCCGACAATTCGAATCATTGTCATCGCTTCGTGCCTCGCCGCAATTGCCCTAACGGGTGCGGCGGTGGCAGCGGATGCTGGTGTGCAGCAGAGCGTGACATCCGGTGCCGAGTCGCGGTCCGCCGTGGTCGCCGAGGGTATCGCACAGATTACGGGGCTTGCAATCTCACCGCTTCTCGTTCTCGTTGGACTTGGGTGGTACGACTTCGCTCAACTTGGTGGATCGGCTGCAACCGTGGCGCTTCCACTGCACGCGAACCCGTGGCTTCTCATGCCCTGCACCGCGGTGCTTGCGCTCGCGCTTTCGAAAAAAATCCTCGCACCGGCAATTCCACTCCCGATTCGGAAGGTGCTTGATGCCGCGGAGTATTTGGAGGCAAAACTCTCTGCACTTGTTGCCGCGGGTGTCCTGCTACCAACAATCATCGCGACCATGGCCGCTGCGACGGAGCCAGATCCATCGACGGGCGCGCAGATCGCAGGCCTCAGCGCAATGCTTGGCGGCGCGTCTAGCGAAGCATGGATTCTTTATGCACTCCTCGTTCCTGCAGCAATCGCGATCTTCCTCTCGGTGTGGATTTCGTTTCATGTGATCGATGCACTGATTGTGCTGAGTCCATTCGCAATTGTTGACACGATCCTTGTCGCTTTACGAGGATCCGTTCTTGGCATACTTGCCCTGGCATTTTTCATTAGTCCCTTCGTCGCTCTCGCACTTTGCCTTCCGCTGATTGGCCTTTCGTTTCTATTCGCTGGATGGTGTGTGCGCCTTGATCTCTTCGCGCTGTGTGTCGCAACAGACCTTCTCTTTACCCGCGAAATGACGGCGCATATGCCACCGAAACCTGCACGAACATTTCTCGCTGCAAGAGGTTACGGAGCACCGATTCGCACCATGGGGTACGTAGAGCCAGTTCTACGCGGTGTTCGCTTCACGTATCGACCACTCTTTGTCCTACCGAAGCGCACCCTTGAGCTTGACGTCGCACACCCAACGCTTGTCTGCGGAGCGATCTGGTCGACACTCTGTGATGGGCAGACAACACGCGGTGTTGTGGCGTTTCCCCCGAGGTACTCCTCGAATGCAAAACGCATCGCGGATTGTTTTTCTGCCACACTGCGTGAGGGCTTCCTCCTTCGCAAGTGGCGCGGACTTCGTGGAGCGCTCGCGACCATTCTTACTGGCCCGCGCATTGCTGACGAAGCGCACACTCGAACCTTGTGAATGACGCATGGGGTCGAGCATGCAAGTAGAGTGTGCAGATGGATGTGCTGCTCGAAATACTTGCAGATGTCGGGGTACTCGCGCTGTTTGCCGGTTTCGTTGCAATTCTTGCAACCGTCGTCGTTGAACGCTTTGGTGGTTCGCTCGGCGGAGTACTGTCGAGCCTCCCGACTACGATTGTTCCCGCTGCGATCGGAATCTTTGGACGAGATTCGGATCCCGATCAATTCCGGCGCGCGATGGCGTTTGTCCCAGTCGGAATCCTGCTCAATGCGGGGTATCTCGTACTTTGGCGCATCATCCCTGCACGGCTCGGCAAGCGCTCGCGCAACCATTTACTTCTTTCGACGCTGGTTCTCGCACTCGGTGCGTGGTTCCTCGCGGCATCGACGATCATCGTGCTGCATGACTTCGCGCAGCCAACGATCGCGCAGTCGATCACCATCGGCTGTCTCGCATTCGCCGCTGGTGTACTTCTCGGGATCGCCGCGAACCGAAGCCCTCATCCAGCTCCGCGTGGTTCGCATCGTGTTAGTCCGGCCGTGCTCGCACTTCGTGGAATTGCCGCGGCGCTCGTCATCGGCGGCGCGCTCCTCCTCGCACGATTGGGGCTTCCGGTAGCGAGCGGAATTGCTGCTGTGTTTCCCGTGATATTCACAACCATCATGGTTGCGACCTGGATCGCTCAAGGCGCGCACGTTCCAACGGGTGCTGTCGGACCAATGACGCTTGGAACCCTTAGCGTCAGCGCGTACGCACTGCTCGCGACATTGATCTTTCCATTGATGGCTACTCCTCTCGCAGCGCTCCTCTGTTGGATCTTGGCGGTCACGCTTGTGAGTGTGCCCTCTTACGTTTTCCTTCGCTCGCGGCGCGCACATCACGCTCGAACGATATCTCTTTCGAATTCGGCGAGTGTCAATACAGCGCGTTGATTACGCTCTGCGAATGAACCCAACACACGACCCGCGAGCCCGACTCCGGAAAGGAATGCATCCTCGACGCGTGTTCCTGACATCCAGTCGCCCGCGATGCCGATCGCGGTGTGCGCGTCGAACGCTGAGCCAACTCCAACTTCCCGCGACGCAAGCGCAAATCGAAATCGATGCGCAATCGCGTGCATCGGCTCAGGAATCGCGATGCCAAACGAGTGACCGAGCGCGCGCATCGCCGCAACCATCTCAACCGCGACAGCTGCCGGCGTGCGTTCAAGCCTTTCCTCCGACCACTCACCTCGACCGAGCACAACCCAACGATCGACACCGTCGCACGCACGACCAGGTTTCGACGAAACGCGAGACAGCCACGCGAGTGTGCCGCCAACCTCACTTGTGCCCGAGAGAATTTCTGCATGGTCGAAGGGAAAGTCAATCCGCACATGGGAAGCCAACATCATGGACCACATCGCTCGCATCGGTGAGCGAGAAGCAATTGCCGCGAGCCCTGGAGCACAGCTTCCAAGGAGAGCCGCAGTCTGCGGGGCTGGCGCGGTAGAGAGGACGACATCGAATTCGCCACATTCGCGCGTCGATCCATCAGCACCCGTTCCTCGGAGTATCCATCCCGTCGAGCCACGGGTCATGGATTCGATTCGGGTGTTTACCACTACATCCACGCCCTGAGCGATGTGCGCGCACAACGAACTCATACCTGGCAGCGCAACAAAGCGCTGAACTCCCTCAAGCGAGGTCACGCCATGCGCTCCGACTTCGGCAAATCGGCCATGCCATCGCGCCACGACACCATCTGAGCTCCAACTCTCAATCCAGTGTGCGAACCGCGGGTCGCGCGCAGTGAAATACTGCGCGCCGTGGTCGAAGGCGCCAGCATCACCCCGACGCGTACTCATGCGACCACCAACGCCGCGCGACTTCTCAAAGATCGTGACATCAACACGATGTTCCGCGAGTGTTCTCGCGCAAGCAGTTCCTGCGATTCCCGCCCCGATCACGGCAACGCGAAGCGGATACGAGCGCCTCGAAACCCTTTGAGCAAAGGTATCGATGTCGAGACGTGCAGCGTGCTCGGTGGTGGATCTCGGACGAATCGAGCCGAACACCGGGGTTTTCGGCAAGAATGGTCTATCGAAAAGTCCGAGGCACCAAAGTAGCCCGCCCGTGCTCGCTGGATCCGCACCATCAAGAGCAAAGCGGTGGTTGAGGTCAATGAGCGTCGCGAGCGCGGACTCGGGCGAGTTCGTCCAACCAACAATCGACTTTCCCCAAGTCATACGAACATTGTTGTGAAGTTCTCCGTGCACCACGAGCGAGCGCTGCGCGAGATCCCACAATCGGTCGCCGGTTCGCCCACTCGCAAGTTGTTCCCAAGAGAGAACCGCGCGCGGATCGCTCGCATGTTCCTGAAGCGTTCGTCGTGCCCACAGCGGTAGCGCATGCACGGACTCGTGGTCCGGTGAATGTCGGCACCATTGGTAGGCGAGCTCGCGCCAGACCAGCAATTCCTCGAGATACTTGCTCGCTCCAACTGCATGCGCTTCACGCGCGAGTCGCATCGGCGACACCATTCCGAAATGGAGGTAGGCCGACATGCGAGAAACCCCAGGAACCGCCGCGTCGTTTCGATCCCTCGCGTAATCGGCAAGCCGCGTCGCACGAAACTCGTTCCAACGCGCGAGACCCGCTTCCGTTCCGCCCACGGTGTCGACGACGGGAGCAACAGAGTGATCAATTTCAAGGCTCGCGACGCTGTCTGAAATCGAAAGCGTGTTCCAATCGAGCTCGGGCAGTCCATGATCGACAAACGGCCAGCATTTTCCCTGCCAAGAACGCGTGGGCCACACAAGATCCACGCGCGCCGCACGCTCGCGCTCCGTCGCGTCACGAAAGGCAAATGCACGATCAAACACGCCATCAACGCGGTTCATTGGAACCACGCAGGCGGTATCGACCGCCACGACGGTCCGACCGCTTCGGCGCGCGATTGATGCGATGCGATCAGGGAATGGTGTGGACGGAAAGTCCTCGGTCACAATGAGATGGGCACGCGCCGCGAGTCGGTCGATTACCGAATCGGATGGTGCGAGCACATCAAGCGACGCCGCGTATGGCACTCCCAGCCTGGCGAGTTGCCGAGAAAAGTCGCGCATGCCCTCGAGTAAAAACGTGGCGTGGCGGTCCGAGAGCCGCGGATGCATCCCGCCGAGCCCACTGAAGACAAGAAGTGGCAGCTGAAGACGAGTCGCCAATTCTCCAGCAAGGTCCAAAGCCGGATTTTCATCCGCTCGCAACGCATGGTGCGCCCAATAAAGCACGAAAGCCGCACCTCCACCGGGTCCACCACCACCCACGAGCGAGGCCCGTTCCGCGAGATGGTGCGGAACATTCGCGAGTAGATCATGAAGTGCAGCCGGGGTGTTCGTGGTATTTGGCACCGGAAACCTTCGCGACGAGCCTCAACGGGATTCGCGGAATCCGGCTTGAATTGGCTGCCGCATGGGCGGGGCTGGGGTAGGCTCCGCAAGTCGACCTAACCGGCCTTCAATCCATGATGCGTTTTCCGGAAGTTGCCGACACCATCCCAGCGTCATGTCCTGCCAAGCAACAGTTCTCCGCCGCTTGACCGTCACCGCCTTTGCGGCTTGGATGCTTTTTTGCTGTTGTGAAAAGCGAGTCTTCGCGGCATTGGTCAGTTGCACTGCAACATCTGCGGCTCCTGACTTGACCGGAGAGGCGTCGACAGCATCCTGCTGCTCCCCACAAAGATGCTGTTCCGAGTCCTTCGGTCGCCCAGGAGGCGATCAATCGGACGACAGTGCCCCTGGCGAACCGTGGCGTTCCAGCGAGTACTGTGCGGACGGTTGTTGCAACAAGACACTCTCGCTTCATACCGCGTTTCAACTCGACCTTGATGCGATCGGAACTTTACTTCCTCCGACGGTTGCATCTGAGATCACACTTGCCGCTTCGGAAATTCCGCTGTGTGCGAGCTTCGATCGTTCAGACGGCGGTCCACCTTCTCGACTCATTCTCGTTATCTCTGCGCGAATCCGGATCTGAGCGTCCACCGATGCCTTGAGGAGCATCGTGAGTGACCACTTTCAGACCCAGTCGCCGAGAAACGCATGCATACGACCACTTTACGCATCGCCGCCTACTGCTTTATCGCAGTCCTGCCGACGATCTCCTGCGCACCCAGCGCACGCTCCTCTGATCGACAAACGCCCCGATCGGAGCTTGACACCAAGTTTCCCGCGGACTCAACACCGCTCAACCTTGAAGCTGTAGCAGCGCGCGCTCTCGCAGTTTCGCCGCGCGTCCAAGCAACAAAATTCCGCGTGATCGCGGCGGCGTCACGCGCTGACGCTGCAGCACGACCGCCAGATCCCACGTTGGCGATCGCGCTGGGATTACCGATCGATGGACTCGGAGGAACCGGAATTTCCGCGTCAATCATGGCGAGCCTTGGGTGGCTCCTTGCACGCGATGCCATCGTCGATGCTGCCGAGCAGGAACGCGAGATTGCAGCTCGTGAGCTCCTCGCGGCTTGTGCAGAAACCGCCGCGGATGCCCGCCGACTTGCGAGAGTCGTTGTAGCGAACAGCCGAGCGGCTGTCGCGGCCGAGCAGATTCTCGCTGCACACACTCAACTCCTTTTGATTGAACGCACCCGAGTTGAAGTCGGTGATTCACCACGCCTCGCCGTGAATCAAGCTGAAGGGGACGCCATAGCCGCACAATCGGTACTCGATGGAATCACAGCGGATGTGCAGCAAGCGAGAATGAGCCTCGCCTCAGTCTTAGACACCCCCATACTTCCTGAGTTTGAGTTGCTCGCTGACGAATCCGTCGCTACTCCGACGATCGCATCGCTCGAAGTGCTCCTCGCGGAAGTCGCGGTTCAGCGCGCGACCGCAGCACTCGCATCAATCGACACGCCACTCGGAACCAATGCCCAAGTTGGTGCGGGCTACATGCGCGATCTTGAGGACCGACAAGCGATCGAAGGATCGATTGGTTTCTCGCTACCAATTTTCCGCCGCGGTTACGAGGTTGCCGCGGCTCAAGCGGAACTCGCCGCGCTTGAACAGTCGCTGATCCAAGCACGCCGTACCTCAGCACTCACAAATGATCAGGCGTTACTTGTGCGCACAACAGCTGCGGAGCGTGTGAAACTTGCGCGTCGCGCCGAGATATCTGCGGGTAAGGTTCTCGCCGCGAAATTGCAATCGCATCTGCTTGGTGAGTCAACGGGAATCGAACTCGCAAGCGCGCGCGTGGTCGCTGCATCCGCTTGCCTTGAAACCGAACTTCGAACAATCGACCTTGCGGAGGCTGTCGCGCGAATTGAGTCGCGCGTCATCCAGACTCCGACCGTCCGCGCCGAGGGAGGTTCGTGATGAAAAACGTCACTCGATTTAACCGCACGAAACTTCTCGCACGCATTGTCGTCCCTGCTGTCCTACTCGGTTCAACCGCTGCAATTCTCGCATGGACAGGTTCGCGCTTTTTTGAACGAATACCAGATGCCGCGGTGACCCCCGTAGCGTTGGTTGCATCGGACAATTTGGCTGCTCAGCGCGTGAGCGACGGATTGCAGGCTCCTGGATGGATCGAACCGATGCCTTACGCAACCGATGTTTCATCGCTCCGTGAGGGCGTGATCGCGGAGGTACACGCGCTTGAAGGTGACCACGTCGAACTCGGCGCCCCACTCTGCACGCTTGAGCGCAAAGGCGAGGAAATCGCGCTTGCGAAGGCAGAAGCTGAACTTCGAATCGCAAATGCAGAGATCGTCTCTCGCGAGGCGAGTGCCGCGATAGCGGCACGCGAATACGAACTTGCCATCGATGCCGAACGCGCGCAAATCGTTGCTGATGTGGATGTACTAGAAGCAACGATCATGATCTCGAAAGCAGAATCAGAGATTGCCGAATCCGAGTCGCTGGAGGCAGAGTCGCGGGACGAGTTTGATCGGAAACGACGTTTGCTTGATTCGGGGGGATCGAGCGAGGGCGAGGTTCGGCGACTTAGCCTCCGCACAGACGCACTCGCCGCGAAGTGTGCCGCCTTGCGTCATGAAAAGCTCGGCCGCGAGGCGCGACTTGACGGTGCCAAGGCAATCGCGCACGCCGCACGAATTGCTCGGACTGAACTCCTTCAGGAACGCCGCGCGCGATCGGAAACTGCCGCAGCAGTCGACAGCGCCATCGCCATGCGTGACGCGAAGAGTGCCGCGCGCGACGAAGCAAGACTCGCACTGGATCGGAGCGTAGTGCTCGCACCGATCGCAGGCACCGTGCTCAGCCGCGCCGTGCGTCCCGGCTCGCGCATCAATGGCGATTTCGGTGCGATGTTTACGCTCTTCAGCCCAGATGCACTACAGGTCCGCTGCGATATTCCACTCAAAGACGCAGCAAAGATTGCGCTCGGACTCGAAGCAGAGATCCGTGTTGATGCCCTCCCCGATCGTGTCTTCAAGGGAAAGTTGATTCGTATTGTTCCGCAGGGTGATGTCCAAAAAAATACCGTGCAATGCAAGGTTTCAATCGACTCGCCGGATGATGTGCTTCGACCCGACATGCTTGCCCGGGTACGCATCGACGGAGCGCCTGTACAGGGCGGTTCACGGACGAACGAGGCAATCGCCATTCCAGCTGAGGCACTGCGATCGCGCTCTTCACTCGCTGGAGAAGTACTTCTTGCAATTCCTGATGGCGGTGCCGCGCGAACGGAACTCCGCGCCGTCGTCATCGGCGACGGAAGGGCCAACGGCTGGATTGAAATTTCTGCTGGCCTTTCTGCCGGTGATCGCGTTGTGCTTGACTCAAGCATCAAAGCTGGATCTCGCATTCGCCCGATCGAAACACCGAAAGGGGAAGCACCGTGAATAACACGCGCGAGCCATTTATCCGATGCACGGGTCTTACCAAAATCTATCGCAAGGGAGACCAAGAAATTATTCCCTTGAGCGGACTCAACCTCGTGATCGAGCGCGGTGCTTTTGTCTCACTCATGGGTCCATCGGGGTCCGGCAAGACGACCCTTCTCAATCTGCTCGCTGGTATTGACTCAGTGACCAGCGGTGAGCTTTGGATCGGGACCAATGATGTTGCACGGATGTCACGACGCCAACTGGCTTCGTGGCGGGCGCATGAGATCGGCATTATCTTTCAGTCGTACAATCTCGTTCCTGTACTTACCGCGTACGAAAACGTGGAACTACCGCTTCTTCTCCACAACATGGGAAAAAAAGAACGAGCGGAACGCGTAATGGCGGCGCTCGAGACTGTCGCCCTCGTTGATCGTGCAGACCACTTTCCTCGCCAACTTTCGGGTGGACAAGAGCAGCGGGTTGCCATTGCTCGTGCGATCGTGGCCGATCCTCCACTTCTTCTTGCGGACGAGCCAACGGGTGATCTCGATCGCGCGAGTGCAGACATGGTTCTTGGGTTGCTCGACACGCTTCACCGGGCGCGCGGTAGAACGATCGTCATGGTTACCCATGATCCACTCGCAGCATCGCACGCGGAACGGCAGTTGCACCTCGAGAAGGGAACCCTCGCGCGAACCGTCAGGCACGGGGACGCGGAGGCATTACTGTGACCGTGCTTCGCACCGCCCTTCTCGCAGTACGCATCCTTGCTCGAAGTCGCGTTCGCGCTTCTCTCGCGGTGCTTGGTATCGCTGTCGCTGTATTTTTACTCTGCGCCGAGCGAGCCGTGCATAGCGGCGTCGCAGAGGCGACCTCGGCGACTGAGCGCGACACTCGGCTTGTCGTCTATCGCGCGAATCGTTTTTGTCCGTTCACGAGTCGCATACCGGAACGCTACGTTGACGACATTGTCAAGATTCCCGGCGTACGTAGCGCGGTCCCGATGCAGATCGTCGTTTCAAACTGTCGCGCGAGTCTCGATGTCGTCGTCTTTCGTGGTGTGCGCGCGACCGATGCCGAGCGGGTGATCGGCCAACGCGTGCGTTTTTTAAGCGGCTCGATGGCAGAATTTCTTGCCCGCGGTGATGCAGCACTTGTCGGCAGCGCACTCGCCGATCGACGCCGTCTCAATATTGGTGACCGATTTCAGTCCGCCGGCGTCGATGTGATCGTCGCTGGCGTCGTTGAAGCCGATAGCCTTCAAGACCGGAACGCCTGCTACGTTCATCTTCCATTTCTCCAAGATGCAGCTGGAGGAGTGCAAGGTGGTGAAGTAACCCAGTTTGAAGTCGAGGTCGACGATCCCAAGCAGCTTGTTCAAGTTGCATCCTCGATCGATGAGTTGTTCGCGACTGACCGAGCTCCAACCTCGACGCGACCGGAAAAAGCCTTTGTTGCACGAGCTGCAGAAGATCTTGTCGCCATCGCTGCCTTTGCGGGCTGGCTTGGTATTGGCGCGCTTGTCGCTGTATTTGCACTCGTCGCCAATGCCATCGTCCTCTCACTAGAAGCTCGGACACGCGAAATCGCGGTACTGCAGTCGCTCGGATTCACAGGTCCGCTTGTTGCTTGGAGTATCGTCGTCGAGAGCCTAGTGATCGCGCTTCTCGGCAGCATTGTTGGTGGTGGCGCAGCGTACGCAGTGCTTGCGTTCGGACATTTCGGTCTTGGTGCAGAGGGGGTCGTCGTAGAGTTTCGCCCGTCCCTTTTGGTGACAGCGACTGCGATTTCTCTTGCTTCGCTTGTCGGCATCGCCGCAGGGTTCGTACCGGCGATTTCAGTCGCTCGCAGGAGCATCGTGGAAGGGCTGAAAGCCGCATGAAACTCCTCCCATTCGATTACGCGATCAGGAATCTCGGCCGCTCACCGAAGCGCCTCGCACTCGTTGCATCCGGAAGCGCGCTCGTCTCGCTTTTGGTCCTCGGAGCCGTCGCGTTTGCGCGCGGAATGGAATCCGCATTCTCAGCAAGCGGGCTCGAGACTAATGCGCTCGTCCTCGGCTCCGGAAGCGAAGAGAGCATCGAACGCAGCGAGATCCCGCCGTCAACAGCGGGAATACTCGCTGCGAGTGTCGAGGGCCTTGCCGTCTTCGCAGGTCGTCCGGTCGTTTCGCCTGAGATCGTCGTCGCGCTGCCTGTCGAGGTCTCTCGGGAACGCACGGAAGGC
The DNA here is from genome assembly GCA_945902075.1 of Candidatus Kuenenia stuttgartensis. Taxonomy (GTDB): domain Bacteria; phylum Planctomycetota; class Phycisphaerae; order Phycisphaerales; family SM1A02; genus QWPT01. The sequence goes on from CAMDMA010000001.1 coordinate 15,129, forward strand.
GACACGCTCGAGACGGCACCCCCGATCCTCGTGCGCGGCTTCGAGCAAATGGCATTCATTGCGCATCCACAGTTGCGCCTTGTCGAGGGTCGATGGCCTACAAGTGGGAGCGATGAGATTACCGCGGGACGCGAGGCACTCGCGAAACTTGGCGGTGGCTCTCCCGGCGACACGGTGCTAATCGCGGGGGTTCCATTCGAGATCACTGGAATTTTTGACGCACATGGCACTGCGATGCATGGTGAGCTTTGGATGCAACTCGACCGACTTTCGCAACTGACCCAGCGCACAACACATTCCTGCGTTGTTGTCGCGCTTGGAGCGGCAGAGTTTGACGACATCGAAGCCTTCACCGCATCGCGGCTTGACCTCGAAACGATCGCGATGCGCGAGAGTGCGTATTACAAGCAACTCAACGCATTCTTCGCACCGATTCGAATGCTCGTCATCGCCACTGCGCTGCTCGTCTCAACGGGGGGCGTGCTTGGTGGCATCAATGCGATGTATGCCGCATTTTCTTCACGTGTTCGTGAGGTAGGAACATTGCAGGCGCTTGGATTTTCTCGCGGCGCGATCGCGCTTTCGCTCATCACTGAGTCGACAGTTGCGTGTATCGGCGGCTCGCTCGCAGCGTGCGTCGTCGGACGAATCGTGCTTGATGGAATCGCCGTTCGCTTTTCAATGGGCTCGTTCGGCCTGACCGTCGACGCACAGGGAATCCTCGCTGCGCTGCTCGCTGGCACACTGCTTGGGATCATCGGTGCGCTCCCGGCAATCCTTCGCTCACTCTCGCTTTCCATTCCGACCGCACTTCGGTCGTAAACTCCTCTCGAAACTACCAATCGGAGATCACTATGTTTTCTTTCCTTGCCTCACTCGCGCTCGCATTTGTTCTTCCGCAGGCAACGCCAGCCGCTCCTGCGCCGAAAATTCCAACCACCGTTTTTGTAACGGAGAAACCGAAAGAAGCGAAGAGTGTCGCGGTCACCAAGAAGAGTGCGAAGAAGGGTGATACCGTCGTTATCGAGGCAAAAATTGGCGGACGTGCTGAGCCGTTTGTTAAAAATCGAGCCATCATGATGGTCGCGGATCGGAGCCTCAAGAGTTGTGATCAGATTCCGGGCGACAACTGCGCCAAGCCCTGGGATTACTGCTGCGAACCGCCGGAGTCGAAAAAGGCAAACCTCATGACCCTGCAGTTTGTCGGGGAAGATGGAAAGCCGCTCAAAGTCGGTGCTCAATCTGTTGGCGGACTCGAGCCGCTGGGGCTCGTCGTCTTCGAGGGAACCGTCGCGGAGAAAGACGAACAAGGAACGTTTGTCGTTACCGTGAAGCGAATCTTCGTGGAAGCGCCAGCGGGAAAACCAGTCAAAAAGTCGTAGCCGCACACGCGTTACATTGCGCGCATGCTTGCCAGCGAACCACTTTTCCTCGGACTCGACATCGGAACCAGCGGAACGAAGTGCGTCGTCATCGATGCATGTGGCCTCATTGTTGCAGAGGCGACAGGTGATCATCCCGTCTCGTATCCGAAGCCGGGATGGAGCGAGCAAAATCCTGAAGACTGGTGGAAATCCACGCTGTCTGCCGTTCGTGAGGCAGTCGCCCACGTTCCGAATGCTGCGGCGCGCATTGAAAGTATCGGCCTTTCGGGTCAGATGCACGGTCTCGTCGCGGTCGACGCGCAAGGTGACACAGTCCGACCGTGCATTCTCTGGAACGACTCACGGAGTACGGAGATCTGTTCGCGACTTCAGGAGCGTGAGCCGGGGCTTGCGACACTTTTGCAAACGACGGGAAACCGAGTTTTCCCCGGCTTTCAAGGCCCGAAGTTGCTCTGGATGCGCGAGCATGAGCCGGCTGCGTTTGCGCGGACCGCAAAGGCACTCCTGCCGAAAGATTGGCTCCGCTACCGGCTTTCAAATGCGTTTATGTCTGAACCGAGCGATGCCTCGGGAACCGCGATGTTCGACTGCGCGCGAAGAAACTGGTCCGTGGACATGATGGAAATCACGGGACTTTCGCGCACACTCTTCCCGGAGGTCGCTGAGTCTCCGGTCCTTACTACACGGCTTTCTGCGGAAGCTGCCCGCGCGCTCGGTCTGCGCGCGGGAATCGGTATCGCGGGCGGAGCTGGTGATCAGGCGGCGGCGGCCGTCGGCAGTGGCATCGTGTCGGAGGGCACGGTGAGTTGCACTATCGGGACTTCTGGCGTCGTCTTTGCCGCAAGTGAAACGTGGCGCCCTACGCCAAACGGAGAGCTTCATGCGTTTTGCCACGCCGTCCCAAATCGCTGGCATCTGATGGGCGTGATGCTGTCTGCCGGCGGAAGTCTGAGATGGTTCAGGGATACTCTCGCTCCCGACGCGCGTCACGAGGCCGCGTCACGCGGAATCGATGCGTATGAAGTGCTCGCCGAACGTGCTGCGCGCGCAACGATCGGAAGCGAAGGACTTGTCTTTCTCCCCTACCTCACCGGCGAACGCTGCCCCATTCCGGATCCTGCGATTCGTGGAGGTTTCGCGGGTCTTGATATTTCTCACAACCGCGACCATCTCGCGCGTGCAACGTTCGAGGGCATCACTGCGGGGCTCGCCGGCAACGTTGATTTGATGCGCGCGCTTGGAGTGGCTGTCCGTGAGGTCCGGATTTCTGGCGGTGGCGCGCGAAGCCCGTTCTGGCGCTCAATGTGCGCGGATATGTTTGATGCGCGTGTGACGCTTCTCGCCAGCGATGCAAGCGGTGCGTTCGGCGTTGCTCTGCTCGCTGCGGTCGGAGCAGGCGTCTTCCCAACGGTCGACGCTGCATGCGCCGCAACTGTGCGCACACACGGCGGGCAGTCCCAGGACAGCGCGCATGTTGCCGCCTACACAACCGTCAAAGCGCGTTGCGCACTCGCGGCCCAACGCGCGCTTGGCACAGCGTGATCGCAGAGCGTACGATCCAAAGCGATGACTGTTCTCATCACCATTCTTCGCTACCTCGTCGCAATCGGCGGCATGGCCTTCGTCGCGTGGCTCGCGTGGAAACTGGTCAATCGCCAAGAAGCAAAAGATCGCGATTTCCAGCGCAAACTTGATGAAGACGATGCGCGCGCGGCGAAGGGGCGATTCGGTCCACCCCGCTGACACATGCTAGAAAAGCGTGCGGGTCGACCACCTTGGGCATAGGTCATGCAAGGCGTGATCGCAGCGTGCCCATCTTCTTCTGCAAATCTTTGCCAGGGCACAGCGTCGCAGACAATTCCTGATGCGTGTACACGCGCTTTCGCGCAACGCGATGCTTTGCCTGCGTCAACTTGATGAACTTCTCGAGCGCAGCAAGTTGCGCGGGAGGAATCGGCTGCTCTTCAAAGTTACCGAGGCACATCACGCCGATGTTCCCGTCGTAGTTGTTCCGCGTATGGCGGCCTTCGTAACGCAGATCGCGCGCTTCCCAGACTCGACCCGCCGGATCGATGACGTAGTGGTATGCGATATCCTTGTGCGGCCGCGTGGCATTCATCTCGCCATTCAGCACATTGACCAACCGTGCCTTGACATCGTTGACGCTCGTGCCGAAGTACGGCGAGTTTCCCTCGTGATGCACGGTGATCCGCGTCACTCTGGGCATACCTTCCATGCCCTTGGGATCCGGACGAAATGATGTCCACGCCGAGCGCGGAATGACCTTTCCGTCATACCCCGTTGGAATTTGCAAGGCGTCCGCAACCGCAGGCTTCGACTCGGGCCCGACGGTCTTCGGCGCTGTTCCTGGGATCTTCTGCGCGCGGGGAGCATTGTTCGGCTGCGCAACGCTGGGCATGGGCGAGACTGGTTGCGCGTAGCGCTTGGGCGGAAGGTTGCGTCCCTCGGCCCACAGTCCGCCAGAGTCCGCCGCGTCGCCGTTGCTCGCGCTCGCGAGGGAGCGGGCGGGTGACTGGGTGGCGCACGCGGCGAGGAATCCGAGACTTGTGAGCACAAATCCTCGACGCGCGATCTGCATCGGCGATGGAGCTCCGGCGGTCATTTCGGTCGAAACTTCCCTCCGAATCGGTTCATCGGTGCGAACAACATCGAGCGGCATCAGTGGTTCTCTCGCCATGATCGTCTCCAGAAAGCGCGTAGTCATCGACCGACGGACCGATCGGGCTGCAGAACCCACACAACACCGGCCGCTTCTGAGGTGAGCCGCAGACCCGGTCTACGCGAGCCGCTTGCGGAGACTCGCAACCTTGGGCTGCAAGTGCTTTCCGGGACACGCCGTCTCGGCATCGGGCCACTCACGGTGCGTGTACACGCGCGCCTTCGGAACGCGATAGGTTCGCATAAGTTCCCGAAGCGCTCGGTCAAGAGTCTTCAATTGCGCTGCAGTCGGCTGCTGTCGCTCAAAGTTTCCCATGACGAGCACGCCGATGTTTCCCTCGTTGCGGTACTTCACGTGCGCACCTTGCCAACGAATGGAACGCCCTTGCCACAATGTGCCCGCGCGGTCGATCACGAGGTGGTAGCCGATGTCCGCCCATCCCTTTCCGCGATGACCCATCCGGTAGAGTTCAAGGCGATCCGTCATCGATCGACTATCGGTGGTGTAAAGCACATCATCAAGACCGTCGTGATGCACGGTGATTGCCGTGACTGGGAGCATCGGATTGAGGTCAGCGATATTGGGCGGTGCTTTTGCCCACAGAAATCGGGGCTTCGCCCACGGAAGCGCAGCCTCGCCGATTGGATTGACCTCTCCCATGGGCTTCGAGACTGGGCGCGAAACCGCAGCATTCCTCGGCATCGATGGATCCGCAGCTACGACGGTTTTCGGCATCGATTCGAGATTGGTCCACTCTGCATCGGGGAGCCGCAGCACGCGGCTTGGTGCGCACGCCGCGAGGGCGAGTGACGCACCGATTGCGCTACCCATCGCAAGAAACCCTCGACGCGGTAGGACGCGAAAATCCCCGCGAGCGACCGCTTCACGAAGGAGCAAGATTGGCGAGATGCTGCCGTCGGTGCATGCGGAGCGCTGTGGATCTTGTGGTTCCATGAAGTCTCAAGTTTCGGCGTGAGATGGCGGCGCGTACGGTGCAGAGCCGACCACGAATCGATTGTACGATCGACCCGCGGCACACACTTTCGTGAATCCCACCTCGGTCCCACGCTACGGCGTACACGGGCATCGGTTCGGCTGTTTGGCCAACTCATCATGGGGTCATCCGAGGGTCTCGCGCACGCCCATCACAGACCGCAAGGAAATACAGTCGAATGATCGAAATTTGCCTGTTTTTACGCGGAGAAAGAGAAGCCCCGCGACATCGCGCTACGTCGTTTTTTCGAGCAGGGCGCGCGTGGTTGTGCTAGACTCAAAGTCCGAAACCGCGGCCCCTCGCGGACGGGCGGAGCGAACAGCTTCACGACCGAACGGACCCCTTGCGCATGAGTGAGTCCACCCCGACCACGACCCCTATCGATCCCGCCGAAACCACAGCGCGCCTCGCTGACATGCCCGCGGACGCTGCCCACTACACCTCCGAATCAATTCAAGTCCTCGAAGGTCTCGAGGCGATCCGAAAGCGTCCCGGCATGTATGTCGGCGGGACTGGCCTCGGCGCGCTTCATCACTTGGTTTACGAGTGCGTCGATAACGCGATCGATGAAGTGATGGCTGGCTACGCGACCACGGTCACCGTGCGTATGGGTGTCGATGGTTCATGCACGGTGATCGATGACGGGCGCGGCATGCCTGTCGACCCGATGCGCCACGAGAATCCCGCGATCAATGGCCGCCCTGCTGTCGAGGTCATCCTCACGGAAGTGCATGCGGGCGGAAAGTTCGGCGACAACGCGTACAAGGTTTCGGGCGGACTCCATGGCGTCGGCGTGAAGTGCGTAAATGCGCTGAGCGAGTGGACCGAAGTCGAGGTCTACAAGAACGAGAAGACTTACCACATCGGATTCGCGCGCGGCGAGGTCGTAAAACCGCTCGAACTCGTAGAGACGCTGCCAAAATCGGCGGCAACAGAACGTCGCAACGGCACGCGGATCTCGTTCTTGCCTGATCCACAGATCTTCCCGGACACGGAGTTCCGCTTCGAAACGCTGGAAAATCGGCTGCGCGAACTCTCCTATCTTAATCCAGGCGTGTTCATTCGGCTCATCGATGAACGCGTCGATTCAACGGGAAATCGGCGGGAGAATAGCTTTCACAGCCCCGACGGTATTGGTGGCTATGTCGCGTGGCAGAATGCGCAGAAGACCATCCAGAGTCCAGTCATCGCTTTCAGCGCTGAAGACCCTGCACAGTCGCTCCGCCTCGACTTCGCGATGCAATATGTCGATTCAAACGCGGAGTTGACCCTCTCGTTCGGCAACAACATCTCAAACCGCGACGGTGGAACACACGTTCAAGGTTTCAAGTCTGCACTAACGCGTGTCGTCAACGGCTACGCGCGCAAGAACAACTTCCTCAAAGATCTTGTGCCTTCGGGCGATGATCTGCGCGAGGGGCTTGTCACCGTGGTCAGTGTGAAACTACCCAACCCACAGTTCAACAACCAGACGAAGGAAAAACTCCTTAATCCTGAGGTAGAGCAGTTCGTCTCAGCCGCGATAGGCGAAAAGCTGGGCGCATGGCTCGAAGAGCATCCCAAAGATGCGCGTGAGATCTGCATGCGTGCAGTTCTCGCAGCGCAGGCTCGAGAAGCTGCGCGAAAAGCGCGTGAACTCATCAAGCGTAAGGGCGCACTCGATTCTGGTGGAATGCCGCACAAGCTCTCCGACTGCTCGTCAGATGATGTCGAGAAGACCGAGCTCTTTATCGTCGAGGGTGATTCCGCAGGTGGATCGGCCAAGGGTGGCCGCGACCATGTCCACCAGGCGATCTTGCCACTGCGTGGAAAGTTGCTCAATGTTGAGAAGGCACGCTTGGATAAGGTTCTCGGCTTCGAAGAAATTCGCATCCTCATTCAAGCGTTGCAATGCGGAATCGGTGAAGATTTTGACATCGCGAAACTCCGCTACGGCCGCATCATCATCATGACCGACGCCGATGTCGACGGCTCGCACATCCGCACGTTGCTGCTGACCTTTCTGTTCCGACAAATGCCAGAGCTCGTGCGGCAAGGGAAGATCTTCATCGCGCAGCCGCCGCTCTACCAAGTCTTGCGCGGAAAGACGGCAACCTATGTGCTCAACGATCGACGCATGACCGATGCGCTCATCGACCTTGCGCTGGCGCACGCGGCTTTCGTCGTACGTGACGCTGAAGGCGGAATCGTTCATCGCGTACAAGGCGAAGAAATCCGTCGAATGGTGCGCGCGCTTGATCGACTTGATGAACTCGTCACGGTTTCGCGCCGACGCGGCATCGCCTTCACACGACTACTCGCGACGCGCGTACAGGATCCAACCGGCCGAGGCCGTTTGCCCTCGTGGCATCTTTCTTGGGCTGAGGGAACTGAGCTCTTCTATAGCGAGGCCGACGCGCGCGCATCGCTCGTCAATCGTGATCTCGTGCTTGACGACCTCGTCACTCCGGACCAGCGCGTCGACCGTCGTCGCATCGCAAGTCTGCGCGAACTACACGAAAATCGAGAAATTGAACGCATCATCGGACAACTCTCCAGTTGGAACATCTCGATCGAGGATTACGACCTTCTACAGGTGGAGGGCGTAACTGGTGAGAAGATGCCAACTCGCTACGCTTGGGTGATCGAGAGCGCGAAGAGCCAAAAAATCACTGAAGAATCAACGGCAGGCGAGGGTGCAGACGACGCGCCGGAAAAGAGTGGGCGCAAGTCAAAGGAGCCGGGCATCGTCGAGGCTGCAAATGTTCCTGGCATCGTCCGGGGGCTGCTTGAAGTCGGGCGTCGAGGAATCGAAGTCAAACGCTTCAAAGGTCTCGGCGAGATGGAACCGCTGCAGCTGTGGGAAACCACGATGGATCCCGCCCGTCGAACCCTTGTCCGTGTCACCCTTGAGAGTGCAAGCGAGGCCGACACCCTCTTCACCGTGCTCATGGGCGAGGATGTGGAGCGTCGCCGCGCATACATCGAGAAGCATGCGCTCGAAGTGAAGAACCTCGACGTCTGATTTGGCGAAGTCTCCAGCTGGGTGCGGCGACGATTGATCGATTCATACAAGTCAAAGAAGACGGCCCCGCGCGATGCGCGGGGCCGTCTGAATTCTCGTCTGAATTCTCGTCTGACTTGAACTGCGACCAACTCGATAGGCGCAGGCTCAGCCCTTCTTCGCGTTTTTCGCAAGCAGTTCGTCAATCGCCGCGCGGATCGCTGTTTCGTCGCTCGGATGCATACCAGCCTTGAAGACTTTTCCATCCTGATCGAGTACGGCTACGAACGGGATCCCGCGAATTCCAAAGTCGTTGTTGAAGACATCTTCAGCGGTCATCGCAACGGTCCACGTGACGCCCATGTCCTTCATAAACTCAAGCGTCTCTGCGCGTTCCTTTTTGACATCGCCCTCGCACGTCACACGTTCGCGCTTCTGGTGCGCGACCATGCCCTGCACGCTCGTGATGCCGACAACTTCAACATCCTTCTCGGGGTAGTGCTTTCGCATCTCCGCAATCTGCGGGAAGCTCCCGATGCATGGCCCACACCAGGTCGCCCAGAAGTCGAGGACAACGACCTTTCCCTTGAGATCTGCAATTGACTTCCACGGAGCAGAGCCATCAGCCCTGGAAACCCAGTCGCACGTCAGTGTCGGACACGCAAAACCGATGAGTTCGCCTCGACCAGCAGCGCCATTGACGGACTTGATCAATCGCTCAAGCACCTTCTTTTCACGACCCGACGCCTTTGCCTCTTGTGTTTGAAGTGCAGCCACCACTTGTGTGCGAATTGCGGTCGCCTTCTCCTTTGGAAGTGCCGTACCACACGCCCGCAGATATCCACCTGAAGCTGCCATCAGCGAGAGAGGAGCCTCAGCGTTGAACTTTCCTGCAAGCGACTCAAGCACGGCGGCATGCGGCTTGAGCGCGTCAGCCGAGGCGTCGCTTGCACTATCGAGTACCGCAACGCCCTCTTCGGTGGCGATTGCTTCCACAAACCCTGGGTGCCCAAGAAGCGCGGCAAACGCAAGCGGATCCGGAGCAGTCATGGAAAGCATCTTGCTTTGAACCGTCGCCCGGAAACCTGCTGCATTTGGCTCCTTTGCGCGCTCGCTGAGAACCGCAATAAAGCGCTCCGTCGCGGACGGGGAAAGACGAAGCACTGGCTCGAGCGCCGCGAGACGCTCTGAATCGAGCTCGGCAAGGTTCAAACCAACAAGCATCGCATCGACCTTTTGCGCGACCTGCGCTTGAAAGGCCGCCATCTTCTCTGGCGTTGGCTCGCCAAGGGTCTCATACTCCTTCTGAAGCGATTCAAAGAGCACCCCGACCTTCTCCTGCAGCTCCGCTGCCGAAGGGATTCCGGCGGCTTGCGCAGCGGGCGCGGTTGCCGTGCCGTCCTGCGCAAATGGGATGACCACCGGTGTGGCGCTGAGGGCGAGGGATGTCACGATCGGAAGAAGTGCGAGTTCGAGCATGAAGTACTCCGGACCGAAAGAGAGAAAGAGAGTTACGAGGAGATGAGAATGTACGGCGCATCCAGACGAATGCGCTGGATCAGAACTGAGGTTAGATCGGCAGAATGAGCTCCTGTTCGGGAAGAAGTCTTGTTGGGCACGGGAGATCGGCGCTGACCCCCTTAGGAGGGCACCGAAGGCGTTTCTGAGTGCCGCCGTGGGGTCGGGCGCCTGAGTGAACTGCTTGAGGAGGCGTCCGTTGCGCCCGGCGCGCCGACGGGCTGTCCGCCCCTACAGCCCCTGCCCGCTCGCAGAGTTTCAGAAGTGCCTCGCTGCTCGACACGCCGTCGGTACTGGCTGATCGCGTCTTCCGACATCCGGGAGTTGACCGCCTAGTCATCGCGCACAGAAGCTTCAGCCGTGCCGCAGACGAAGCCTGCTCGGACATCGAAAAATGTAAGACTCGCCGTCGAGTTGACAATGGCACTTTTTGTTGGCGCGAGGCCAAGCGTCACGAGCCCAAGTGCGCCGGGCGAGACGGCGTCGACACGAATGTCGTGTCGATGGTGTAGAGCGCGAGCATGGCAGAGTTTGGCTCGTTTTCGGCGGTCGCCTGTGCGGCACACGGACCGCGGTCACCCGCGTGATGGCGCGAACTTCAGGCCACTCCGCGATCTCCTGCGTCCTCGGGGTTTTCAACATCGTCCGCTGTCACGATGGAGATCCCGCCTCGACACATGCCCGCAACAGATCGTGACAAGAAACGGCCCTCCTGCCCGCGGACGATCGCCAACGCCGCAGGAATCAGGCCCTTGGGAACCACCTTCCATTTCTCTGCGATTGAGGAGGCGGTCATTTCGCCAATCGGCGCGGGACCGCCGGGCGTTCCGCAGTAGGAATGACAACCTGTTGAACGCGACAGGAGGAAAGCGGAGAGGGCGATGGGAAGCGCCCATGGCACGGGCGATCACGCGCCGTCGCGGATGCCCGCTTCTGCGAATCCGCGGCGACGGAGGATGCACGAATCGCAGTGACCGCACGGCACGCCTTCCGATGAAGGGTCGTAGCACGAGAGCGTTCGCCCAACCGGCACGCCCAACTCCACTGCCAATCGCACGATTCCCGCCTTCGACAACTCCTGCAACGGTGTGTGCACGCGAAAGCGCGCTCCATCCTGCGCACCAGCCTTGGTCGCCAGATTCGCCAGACGCTCGAATGCTGAAATGAACTCCGGCCGACAATCTGGATAGCCCGAGTAGTCGATCGCGTTGACACCGATGGCGATATCCGACGCACCAAGCGTTTCTGCATATGCGAGGGCAAACGCCAAGAAAATTGTGTTTCGCGCGGGGACGTAGGTGATCGGCACTCCGTGTGCAATATCGCGATCCGCGCGATCTTTCGGCACATCAATGTCGGCCGTGAGTGCACTACCGCCGAATACTCGAAGGTCGATCTCCGTAACCTTGTGCTCGAGTGCGCCGAGCGCTTGCGCGAGTTCCGCGGCGCGTGCGAGCTCTATGGAGTGCCGCTGTCCGTAGTGAAAACTAAGTGCGTGACACGCGTAGCCCTCGCGACGCATCCAGGCAAGGACCGTCGCGCTATCAAGCCCACCAGAGAGAAGAACAACAGCGTTTTTCACGGGGAATACCCTACTTTTCACCGTCGCTTACACAGGGCTCGGTACGCTCTCAAGCACACGCTGCATGATTCGACGCGTGGTAAGCGTGTCACCTTGGTGCATATAGGTTCGGCTTATCACGCGATGCGCGCACACGGTGAGTACATTTGAGACGACGTCATCCGGAACGCAATAGTCTCGCCCGGCAATGAATGCAGTCGCGCGCGCCGCAGCAGCAAGTGCAAGCGCACCTCGAGGCGAGACGCCCACCTGCAAATCTTCGGAGTTTCGCGTTGCGGTGGCGATAGCGATGATGTACTCAACGAGCGTCTGTTCCATACGAACGCGATCAACCGCCGCTTGAAGCGCAACGATTTCTTCTGCGTCCATCGCGGGGCGGAGATCAGGCAGCGCCGTGCGCGCAGGCTGCTTTCGCAGAATGCGAGCCTCATCGTCGGGAGATGGATACCCAAGTGAGATGCGCATAAGGAATCGATCGAGTTGATTCTCGGGTAGAAAATAGGTTCCTTCAAACTCGTAGGGATTCTGTGTTGCGACCACAAGAAACGGCTGAGGAAGATGATGCACTGCTCCCTCGGCCGAGACCGTGCCATCACTCATCGCTTCCAGCATCGCCGCTTGGGTGCGTGGAGTGGTGCGGTTGATCTCGTCGGCGAGCACGACGTTGGCGAAAATTGGGCCTTCGCGAAACTCGAAAGTGCCTGAATTCTGCCGGAAAATGCTCGTTCCCGTCACATCGGATGGGAGTAGATCGGGCGTGCACTGAATACGACTAAAGGTGCAACGAATCGAACGAGCGAGCGCGTTTGCAAGCACGGTTTTTCCGACACCCGGCACATCCTCAATCAACGCGTGTCCGCGCGCGAGGAGGCAGACGATCAGGCGGTCGACGGCCTGCGCGTTTCCCATATAGACGGAAACAATGTTCGACCTGAGCGCGTCGATCCTGTCCTGCATGCGTCGAGTGTAACCGAACAATGCGCAATGTCCGTCGCCTCCGTGCGTTGTGGGTCGCTCGGCGGGTTGCATGCGCGTCGATCTAAGCCCACACTCCCAACGTGCCCGAAACTACGATCCGACACAGCCTCCCCTGCATGAACTGCGGGTATGACCTCGAGGGACTCGAGGCACGCGGCACGTGTCCAGAATGCGGGCGCTCGATTCTGGAGTCGTTGGCGGTTCGGCTTGATCTCGAAACCCCTTCATTTGAGCCCGTGCCAAACGCACCTCGCGTGGCTGCCACCATCCTCCTTGGCTCGCTCGGATGCGTTGGTGGATCGCTTGTCTTCGCCGTACTTCTCTTCGACATCGTGACATCTCTGGGTACCGAACTGCCGCTCTCCATGCAGGTTTCGGGGTGGATCACGCGGTGGGCTCCCTCGGGAATCGCGCTTATGCGGTTGCTTGCCTTCGTCGGAACCTCCACCGGGTGCGTTGCGTTTCTCATGCTCTTACCTTGGAGGCGTGACCGACGATTTATCCGCGCAAAGATCCTCGGCTCCGCGGGATTTGCACTCTGGCTCGCCCTCGCGATCCCTGAGCCAACAACGCTTGGGGCGACCATGACATCCTTGCCGGCCGCGATGGCGCTCCTCGCGATCGCCCCGCTTTTGCGCGATCTCGGGCCCCGCTCGAGGGCCTACCGCAATGCACGCGCCACGGCGCAACGCATCGGCGGCCTCCTGTTTTCGACCGGGATTGCTGGCGGCTCTTCGCTTGCAGCTGAGATCCTCGTTCGGAATGGCCCCGACGACGACACCGTGCTCTTTCTTCGAATCGTTGCATGCGCGGCGGCGAGCCTGACGCTCGTCGGCCTGGTGTACCTTGTGCTCAATGCCGTGTGGATCGCTCGCGCAAGCGTGCGGCCGCTCCTCACCGTCGCTGAGACGTTTGGCGACGAGTCCACCGATGTACGTCGGCCCCCCACCTCCGGCGACTGAAGCGGTCTGACCCATCACAAATCTGCCATTACGGCAGCAGTCGTTGAGGCGCATCACGAACTGTCAGAGCGCAGACCCGCGAGAGCCTGCGAGCGTATGTGGCTAAGTATCGCTTCAGCAGTTGCTTAACGACTCTTTGCCTTGAGAATTGTTGGCGCTAGAAGCACATTCGCCGGCAGGGCGGCTGGTACGGGCTTTGTATGTCGGCCGCTCCCTCGCCAAAGCCGCGGGGAACGCGTTGCCTCCGTCCGAACCCGCCAGAGGTTCGGCGCCATCAAGACTCAGGATTTGGAGAACGACCACCATGGCCGTCAAGGAACTTTCTTTCGAAAATGAGGCCCGCAAGAGCCTCCTCGCGGGCGTCGAAAAGCTCGCCGCCGCCGTCAAGAGCACTCTCGGCCCGCGCGGCCGCAACGCCGTACTCGACAAGAGTTGGGGTGGACCAACCGTCACCAAGGACGGCGTGTCCGTGGCTGAAGAAATCGAACTTCGCGACAAGGTCGAAAACATGGGCGCAAAGCTCGTGAAGGAAGCCGCGTCGAAGACTTCCGATGATGCCGGCGATGGCACCACCACGGCGACCGTACTCGCCGAGGCGCTGATCCGCTCGGGATTCCGCCAGATCGCTGCCGGCGCTGACCCGAATTCGGTTGTGCGCGGCATGAAGAAAGCAGTCGCTGCCGTCGCCGCGAAGATCGCGGAGTCTGCGCGCCCGGTTGACAAGGTTGCGGGCGGCATTGGCGCGGTCGCATCGATCAGCGCGAACAATGATGTTGCGATTGGCAAGATCATGGCAGAGGCGTTTGAAAAGGTCGGCAAGGACGGCGTCATCACCGTCGAAGAAGGCAAGTCGCGCGAAACCACCATCGATGTCGTTGAAGGCATGCAGTTTGACCGCGGCTACCTCAGCGCGAACTTCGTCACCAACACCGATGAGATGACCTGTGAATTCTCGAAGGCGCTTGTCCTTGTCTACGAAGACAAGATTGACTCGCTCGCGAAGTTTGTGCCATTCCTTGAGAAGGTGATGGAGTCGAAGAAGCCGCTCCTCATCATCGCCGAAGACGTCACCGGCGAGGCGCTGAGCGCACTCGTCATCAACAAGCTTCGCGGCGTGCTCAACGTGTGTGCCGTGAAGGCGCCGGGTTACGGCGATCGTCGCAAGGCCATGCTTGAGGACATCGCGATTCTCACTGGTGGCAAGGCCATCATGAAGGATCTCGGGATTGACCTCGATAAGGTCACGATCAAGGACCTTGGCCAGGCCAAGAAGCTCATCATCGACAGCGATAAGACCACCGTTGTTGAAGGCGCTGGAAGCACTGTCGCCATTAAGGGACGCTGCGAGCAGATCCGCTCAGAGATCGAGCGCACCGATAGCGATTATGACCGCGAGAAGCTTCAAGAGCGTCTTGCGAAGCTCGCAGGCGGCGTCGCCCAGATCAATGTTGGCGCCTCGAGCGAGGCTGAACTCAAGGAGAAGAAAGCACGCGTCGAAGATGCCCTCCACGCGACTCGCGCTGCGGTTGCTGAAGGCGTCGTTGCCGGCGGTGGAACCAGCTTCATTCGCGCGCTTTCCGTGCTTGACAAGGTTCGCAAAGAAGCCATCGGCGACGAACTCGCCGGTGTCGAGACCGTCGCAGAGGCGCTGTGCGTGCCGCTGCGCACGATCGCCGACAACTCAGGCGAAAAGGGAACGGTCGTCGTTGCCAAGGTCAAGGAGATGAAGGGCGACGAAGGCTTCAACGCACTCACGCTTGAGTATGGTGACCTTGTGAAGCAAGGCGTGATCACGCCGGCGAAGGTCGACCGTACCGCACTCCAGAATGCGGCGAGCGTCGCGGGGCTCATCCTCACATGCGACTGCGCGATCAGCGAAAAGCCACAACCGAAGGAAGCTGCAGGTGGTCACGGCCACGACCACGACCATGGCGGCATGGGTGGAATGGGCGGCATGGGCGGCATGGGTGGAATGGGTGGCATGGGCGGCATGGGCTTCTAAACAGAGCCGATCCGACAGCCTCACCTTTCCCCTTTCGACCTGAACGAAAACACAACAACGCTTACGAACACCTCACCAGAGAAAACACATGTCTACCGTGCGACCACTCGAAGATCGAATCCTCATCAAGCCCACCGAACCCGAGACAAAGACCGCGAGCGGCCTCTTTCTCCCTGAAAGCGCGAAGGAACGCCCTATGCAGGGAACCGTCGTCGCGACAGGTCCTGGACTTCTTCTCGAGAACGGTGAGCGCGCTCCCGTCAACGTGAAGAAGGGCGACACTGTGGTGTACGGCAAGTACGCCGGCACCGAGATCGAGATCAAGAACAACACCCACGTGATCATGCGCGAGAGCGAACTGCTCGGCGTCATGGCCAAGTGATCCACGCAGTCGCGAAAGGCTCAAATTATGTCGCAGAAGCAGATGAAGTTTGATGCGGCGGCGCACGCCGAATTGAAGCGTGGCGTCGACCAGCTCGTGCAAGCCGTAGCCGTGACCATGGGTCCGGTCGGGCACAACGTGCTCTTTGCAAAGAGCTACGGAAGCCCGCAAATCACAAAGGACGGCGTCACTGTCGCGAAGGAAATCGACCTTCCGGATCCGTTCGAGAACATGGGCGCGAAGATGGTTCAGCAGGTTGCGAAGAAGACCGCGGATGTGGCCGGCGACGGCACCACCTGTGCGACTGTTCTCGCAGGTGCAATCTTCAATGGCGGTCTCAAGTACATCGCAGCTGGCGCCAACGCCGTTGCGATCCAGCGTGGAATCAACGCTGCAGCGCAGGCGGGTGCCGACGCGGTGACCGCGATGGCGCAGAAGTGCAAGGGCAAGGGCGATCTTGAGAAGGTCGCCACCGTCTCCGCCAACCACGATGTCGCGATCGGCAAGCTCATCGCCGAGGCGATCGATAAGGTCGGCGCGGATGGCGTTGTCGAGATCGAGGAAGGCAAGACTGCCGACACCACGCTCGATTACGTCGAAGGAATGTCTTTCGACAAGGGATACCTCTCGCCATATTTCATGACCGATCCCAAGCGCGCTGAGTGTGTGCTTGAGAACGCCATCATTCTCATCAACGAGAAGAAGATCTCGAATCTGGCTGAGTTGCTCCCGCTCCTCAATAAGGTCGCATCAGCGGGTAAACCGCTCGTGATCATCGCTGAGGAAGTTGAGAACGAGGCCTTGGCAGCGCTCGTGGTGAATCGCCTGCGCGGCGTGCTCTCCGTCTGTGCTGTGAAGGCTCCTGGGTTCGGTGATCGTCGAAAGGCAATGCTGGGCGATATCGCTGTGCTCACTGGCGGGACCTTCTTCGGAGAGGACATTGGCCGGAGCCTCGAGGACATTGAACTCAAGGAACTCGGCAGCGCGAAGAAGATCGTCATCGCGAAGGACGAGACCACAATCGTTCAGGGCGGTGGAAAGACCAAGGACATCGCCGCACGCGCGGACCAGATTCGCGCGCAGATTGAGCGCACGACGAGCGACTATGACCGCGAGAAGTTGCAAGAGCGTCTCGCGAAACTCACTTCGGGCGTTGCGATCATCTCCGTCGGTGGAGCAACCGAGCTCGCCATGAAGGAGACAAAGGATCGCGTCGACGATGCGCTTCATGCGACGCGTGCTGCTGCGAAGGAAGGCTACGTTCCCGGCGGCGGCGTCGCGCTTGTGCGTGCGATTGACGCTGTGATCGAAGCTAAGAAGAAGGCGAAGGGTGACGAGAAGTACGGCTTTGATATCGTTGCGGAAGCCATCGGTCATCCTTGTGCGCAGATCGCGGTCAACGCTGGCTTTGATGGCGATCTCGTCGTTGAGAAGGTGCGTGAGTCGAAGCCGAACTTTGGCTTCAACGCCGCGACCGGAAACTACGAGGATCTTGTCAAGAGCGGGATCATTGACCCCGCGCTCGTCGTGAAGACAGCACTCATCAACGCCGCCAGCGTGGCTGGGCTCATGCTCACAACCAATGTGATCGTGACCGAGGTGAAAGAAGGCACCGCGCCCGCGCAGGGCGCTGTGAGCTAAACACACTCCGCCTGCATGCGGGACACCGTATGCAGGCGATTTCAGATGACATCGCACGGGTGGTTCGTGCGACGAAACCAACCAACCGCGCGCGAGCGCTTCACTCTCACCGGGCAGGCGCATGGCGCAGACACGCTGCTACTACGAAATCCTGTCTGTCGAGCGGACCGCTTCACAAGACGACATCAAGCGGTCTTATCGACGGCTCGCGATGAAGTGGCACCCCGATCGAAACCCCGACAATCCGGAGGCGGAAGCGGAGTTCAAGGCGTGCACTGAGTCCTACGAGGTCCTCTCAGACCCAGAACGACGTCAGCTCTACGATCGCCACGGACACGCGGGCTTGCGGCAGAATCCCGCCCACGACTTTGGCAAGATGCATGTCAACGACATCTTCTCGATGTTCAACGACATCTTCGGGCAGCAGGCGGGTGGACGGGCGCAGCGTGGATCGGCGCGCGGATACGACCTTGAGACCGAAGTCGAGATCGAACTCGAAGAGGCGTTTCAGGGCTGCGAACGCGAAGTCGAGTTCAAGCGTCTCGACGTGTGCGATACCTGCACCGGTTCGGGTGCGAAGCCCGGCTCGAAGCCCACGCAGTGCGCCACTTGTGGCGGACAAGGCCAGGTCGCGCAGGCGGGGTTTGGCGGCATGTTCCGAATGGTCACCACTTGCCCAGAGTGCCGCGGCCGTCGCACGATCATCAAAGACAAATGTGAGAAATGCCGAGGGCAGGGCAGAGTCGCGACGAAGCGTAAACTTGTCGTGCGCATCCCAAACGGTATCGATGACGGTCAGGTCATTCGGCTTTCTGGTGAGGGCGAGCCTACGCCACCCGAGGTTAGCCCCGAAGGAAAGGGCCCGCGCGGTGACCTCCATGTTGTGGTTCGGGTTGCTGAACACGACCGATTCGAGCGCCGTGGCACCGATCTCGTGACTGCGCATCCAATGGCGTTTGCACAAGCGGCGCTTGGTGCGACGGTCACGCTCGAAGGCATCGATGGCGAACTCGAGCTTGAGATTCCCGCCGGTAGTCAACACGGCGAAGCCGTGGTGATCGAGCGCGCAGGGATGACTGCGCTGCAATCGAAGGAGCGCGGTGACCTCCACATCGTTCTACAACTGGTTGTACCGAAGAAGTTGAGCGACGATCAGCGACGCCTCCTCGCGGAGTATGCCCAGACCGAAAAGGCCGATGTACACGCCGGTGAGCAAAGCTTCTGGAAAAAGATCAATCCGTTCGGCGGCTGAGCCCTCGACGCTGCAGAAAGGCCAAAGACGATGGACGACGAATTCACGACTAACCCTGAACTTGGAATGACTGATGCGGGCGATCCTGGCGAACTCGCGCAGATGATCGAGCGACTTGCGGCAGAACGCGACGAAGCGGTTGCATCAAAACTACGTGCACAGGCCGATTTTGCGAACTTTCAGCGTCGCTCGATTGAGAACGAGGCTCGCGCACGTGTTGGCGGCTTAACGCAACTCACGCGCTCGCTGATGCCCGTCCTTGATCATTTCGATCTTGCGCTCGTCCAAGACGCGTCGAAGTTGACCATCGAGCAGCTCACCAAGTCGATTGAAATGACGCGCGCTGAGCTGCAAAAAGCGCTTGAACAGAACGGTATCGCACGCATCGATCCCACCCCGGGGATGCCCTTTGATCCCATGCAACACGATGCTGTAATGCGTCAACCGATGCAGGGTGTTGACCCGGGATGCGTGAGCATGCGTTTCCAGACCGGCTGGCGACTTGGTGAAACCGTTCTGCGACCTGCGAAGGTCGCCGTCGCGCCGGACGCGTGATTCCATCATGCCCACCTACGAGTACATCTGCAAGGCGTGTGCGCACGAGTTCGAGGAGTTCCAGTCGATCAAAGCGGACCCCATCCGCGTGTGCCCAAATTGCGGCAAAAAAAAGGTAGATCGAAAGATCAGCATGGGAGGCGCGGTCATCTTCAAAGGTGGCGGCTTCTACGAAACGGACTATCGCAGCGAGAGTTACAAGGCAGGTGTACGAGCAGGCGAAAGCGCGGAAAAGAAGCCGGCCGACGATGCCGCGAAGGCTTCAGGCGAGGCCACGCCGACTTCCAAAGATGCTGCTCGCTCTTCCGACAAACAATCTTCTACAACGCGCGAACAGAAGTCTGACCTGACGTCGCACGAACCTTCGCGCGCGAGCCCTGCACCGGGGAACGAACGAAAGTCTCCGCAAGATTCCACTACGGCGCGAGAAGCTGCACGAGATTCTTCACGAGATTCTTCACGCGATTCTTCACGCGATTCTTCACGAGACTCTTCACGCGATTCTTCGCATGCGGCCGCTGAGAACTCGCGCATCGATGCGCGCGCCACCCACCCTTCGCGTGTTGGGCGCGGCATCGGGAATATCGTCGGAAAATCTCCTACACCGCCCGCCACGCCAACGGGCGCAAAGCCCGCCAAATCAGCTCTCAAATCAACTGCAAAGCAGCCTACGAAGAAGTCCGGCCGGAAGTGACCTCGAACTCCGCAACAGCGGAGTTGCACATGTTGACCGCGCGTACACTGCGCCCGTGCCACTTCGATTCAAGAGCCGCATTCTCGACCATCTCGCCCATCGCAGCTATCTGCCGATGTATGCGAACGAAATCCTCCGCCAATTGCGCGTCAGTGATCTCGATGAACCCGCCTTTGATGAGGCCGTCACCCAACTCGTCGCTGACGGCAAACTTGAGGTTGGCAAGGACGAAAAGTTGCGCCTGCCGCGGCTCCCCGACGAAGTCGAGGGCACCATCAAACTGACGCCGCGAGGCATGGGGTTTTTGAAGACCCAAATCTCGTATCGCGAGGGCGACCTCTTCATTCCGGAAGGTGAAACAAAAGACGCGGTATCCGGCGACAAGGTACGCGTGCGCGTCGTGCGACGCGGAGATCGTTGGAATCGCGGATTCGGGTCAACGCCCACCGCTGCGCGCGATGACATCTTTGGTCGCGTGCTTGAGGTTCTTGAGCGCGGCCAGTCGCGCTTTGCGGGCGTGCTTGTTCGGCGCGGCAGCGAGTGGATTGTCGAGCCGGACGGACGCACCATCCGAAATCCGATCGTCGTGCGTGACCCTGGCGCGAAGAACGCGAAGGCTGGCGACAAGGTTGTAATCGACATCATCACCTGGCCTGAAGGTGATTACCTCGCAGAGGGTGTCATCCTCGAAGTGCTTGGCGAAGCTGGGCGTCCTGATGTCGAGACGCAGGCAACGATCGCGACCTACATGATTCGCGAGAAGTTTCCTGACGAAGCGCTCGAGCAAGCACGCGAGGCCGCCATCTCGTTCCGCGGGATTGCTCAAACCGCTGAAACTGCTGGAAAATGGGAGGACCGTGAAGATCTCACTGCGGAGTTCATCTTTACCATCGATCCGCCGGATGCCAAGGATTTCGATGACGCCATCTCGATTAAGCACGACCGTGTAACCGGCAATTACGAGCTTGGCGTGCACATCGCCGATGTTGCACACTTCGTCCCGCCGAGTTCACCTCTCGACGACGAAGCACGTGCGCGCGCAACGAGCGTGTATCTCCCCCGCTACACGATTCCGATGCTTCCTGAAACGCTTTCAAACGGCGTGTGCTCCTTGCAGGAGAGCGTCGCGCGCTTCACGCTCAGTGCGTTCATCATGCTTGATTCAGATGGCAAGGTCGTCGGTCAACGCTTGGCGCGCACCGTGATCAAGTCACGCAAGCGGCTGACCTACATCGAAGCGCAGCGGTTGATCGAAGGGAAGCCCGACGAAGCGCGCATGCATGCTAAGACCGATCCGGTCTACAGCGAAGAACTGCTTGCCACACTCGCGATCGCGGATCAACTTGCGAAGACGATTCGTCGGCGACGCCAAGCCGCTGGCATGATTCATCTTGATCTCCCAGTTGTCGAGCTCGTTTATGACGCAGAGGGTCATGTCATCGACGCGGTTCCAGAAGATGATTCGTTCACGCACACGCTCATCGAAATGTTCATGGTCGAGGCGAACGAGGCCGTCGCTCGAACATTTGCTGGACTCGACACGCCACTTCTCCGTCGCATTCACCCAGAGCCGACGTTTGGAGATATTGAGGAAGTTCGGCAGTTTGCCCGACTCGCCAAGTGGCGACTACCCGACGAGCCAACGCGAAAGGATCTGCAGGCGCTCCTTGACGCCACCCGGGGATCACCCGCGTCGCGAGCGATTCACTTCTCCGTGCTGCGTTGCATGTCGAAGGCCGTCTATTCGCCTGCACTTATTGGGCACTACGCGCTTGCGAGCGATCATTACGCACACTTCACAAGCCCGATCCGACGCTACCCCGATCTCACCGTTCATCGCGTCGCCCATGCCTATCTCGACATCACCGACAATGGACGCGAGTCCGGAGGCGGAAAGAAGCGCCGCGTACTTGCGCGGCAGTTATCTGAGGATCCGCGGGTTCTCGACGAAACCCAACTCATCGAAATCGGCCGCCATGCGAGCGAACGCGAGGTTGCCTCTGAAAATGCAGAGAAAGATCTTCGCACCTTCCTTGTCCTGCAGTTGCTGCATGAGAAGCACCTTGGCGACGAGTTCGATGGAACGGTCACTGGTCTCATGCCTAATGGAACGATTTTCGTTTCCATCGATCGGTACCTCGTCGACGGCGCGATTAAGAGCCGCGACATGAAGGGTGGAGATGGCCGCACCGATCGTTGGAGTGCGGATCCTCGAAGTGGCCGGCTCATCGCATCGCGGAGCGGCGCGTCAATTGGCCTAGGCGACCGAATCAAGGTGCGCATCGCGATCATTGACCTGCGCGCACGCCAACTCGAACTGGAGATCGTCAAACTTGGTCGCGCTGCGATCGAGGTCGTCGGCGAGTTGCCAACGGCTGGCGACTCTGGAGCTCAGCGTATCGGCGAGGAATCCAAGCACTTCGTCCCCCGTCCCCGCGACGGCGGAACCGGCCGCACGGGCCGAGATAAGTTCGGCCACAAGCCCGGTTTCAAAAAGGGCCGGCGTGGACGCAAGGGCTGACGCGAACGGTCGCGCGTTCTGTTTAGCGTGAGTTCAAGCAATCACCAACCATTCACGAAACCGCCCCGGAGCGATGCACATTGCATCACTCCGGGGACGGACAGGGGTTTCGTTATGGATAGCGAGAGTCGAAACTCAGCGCCAGTTCTGGAGCAGGAGTGAGAGGTCGCCTGCGTCGATCGCGCCACTCGCGTCGAGGTCCATCGGTGGGTTCACCGCGCCCCATCCTGAGAGCAACTCGGCCAAGTCCGCTGCGTTGACGGCTCCATCCGCATTGAAATCGCCGGGAGTGAGGTTGACTGGCGCGGTCGCGAAGCGGAATCCACCACCAATCGGCTGTGTAGCGTCGATGAAGAAATCAACCTCGATGAGATCCACGGTGACAAGTCCAACTTTCCAGAAGACTGTGGTCCCGGTCTTCTCAACCTCGACCTCGAACTCAACTTCGTTGATGCCCGCGCCGGGATACTCAACCTCGGCTTCGGCAACGGCTGCGCCTAGGCCAACAACCACCAAGTTCCACTGTGCGCGAAGCTCTGCGAGCTTTGTTGCCTGAGTTCCGATTGGCTCAAACTCAGTCGAAGACAGCACAGCGCCGCCACCGACGACAACCTCCGCCAGCATGCCTGACTTGAGATTCAACATCAGCACTTCGACGAGCACGCCGATGTCTTCGCTTTCCGATTCCGCACCGACCGCGACCCAGCCCGCGCCCTGAGTTGACTCGGCAAGCGCAATCGCCGTTGAGACTGCGGTTGCGGGCACAGTCGTCTCAATGTCATCGTCGGCACCGTGGTGCGGAATGACGCCTCCGGTGACGCTGTCGACGTAGATCTTGGTGACTCCATCGAAGTACTCGACCTGAAACGCGAGAATTCCCGCTTCGAGATCAAATGCGATTTTCTGAATGTCCTCGCGACCAGAAGCCTCGTTTGCGACAGGGATAGCGCCCGCGAAGTCCAACACTGCTTCGTTGAGACGAGAGAGAATCGTCTGAAGCGTCGGCAGGTCCGACTTATTCGGCGCATCTACATCGAGGCGAATGAACGCACCGGTCTCTCGGTCAAACCGCGGAGCCCACGCTGTGGTGAGTGCGGCATCGTAGAGCTCGCCCTCATAAACCCAGACATTGTTCCGTTCACGCTGTTCGATGCCGAGAAGCGTGCCGAGTGGCGCTGCGTCGCGGCAGAGCGAGGCCGCCGCCGCGAATCCGATATCCGCGTTGGCCGATCCAGCGATGGCGAAGAGTGAAGACACGAAAAGTGTTGCGCGAGTAGACATGTATGCTCCATTTTGATGCCGAGGCGAAGGCCGCGGACGTTCGCTTGCGTGCCCCGAACAATGGAGGTCTTCCAGTGTTGAGGATCGACCACCCCTGGCCGCACGACAAAGGAGCGCCACGCTGCGATCGAAATACTTCGCCGGGTTAAAAGCTTAAAAACGGCGAGACGACGGATGGGCCATGAGCCCACGCGTCGTCTGCGTTTGAATTCTCGTTATGCGATCGCGTCGTCGATGAGGACACCGTGCACATCGGTCAGCCGCATGTCGCGACCACCGGAACGAAATGTCAGTCGACGATGATCGATCCCCATGAGGTGCATCATGGTCGCGTGCAAATCGTGGAGTTTGTATGGCTTCTCCACAGCGCGATAACCAAACTCGTCCGTTGCGCCAATGACTGTTCCACCACGCGCGCCGCCGCCGGCCATCCAGACGGTGTAGCCAAATGGATTGTGATCCCGGCCGTTCGAGCCTTGTGCAAATGGAGTGCGCCCGAACTCCCCCGCCCACACCACAAGCGTCGACTCAAGGAGTCCGCGGCGCTTGAGATCCATGATCAGTGCTGCGATCGGCTGATCAACCGCGCGCGCATTCGCTTCATGGCCGCCACGAAGATTGTCGTGCTGATCCCAGCGATCGCCGATCGTTCGCGGACAGGTGACCTCAATGAAACGCACGCCGCGCTCGACGAGACGACGCGCGAGACAACATTCACGCGCGTAGGTGCGGGTGTTTGCGTCGGGTGCATCGAATCCGTAAAGCGCTTGAGTTTCCTTGCTTTCGCCATCGAGCGAAGCCAGCTCGGGAACCGCGGCCTGCATGCGATAGGCGAGCTCATGGTTCTTGATCGCGCTATCGATCGCTTCACTTTCGGCGTCATGTGCGAATGCGCTGTCAAGCCGCGCGATCAGCTGACGCTTACGGTTCTGTGCACCGAGTGATTCGCGCGGAGTCGCATCGGCAATCGCCTCGCCTTGCGGACGCATGATCGATCCCTGATGGCGGGCCGGAAGGAATCCCGCGGTGAAGCAGTCAAGCCCGCCGGGTGGAATGAGTCCGCCCTCGAGTACAACGAAGCCGGGAAGGTTGTCGTTCTCGTCGCCGAGGCCGTAGGAACTCCAAGCGCCCATCGATGGACGACCGGGGATCCCTGCGCCTGTATGCAGCAGATAGTTCGCATTGGTGTGCTCGCTGAACTCGCTCGTCATCGAACGGATGACGCAGAGCTCATCGGATACCCCGGCGACATGCGGGAAGAGATCGCTCACCCAAGTACCCGACTCGCCGTATTGACGGAATTTCCAGGGCGATGCAAGCGTGTTGCCATTGTTGTTGAACTGCGTGGGCGCAGTCTTCATCGGAAATGGCTTGCCATCGAGATCCAACAGTCGCGGCTTTGGATCAAAGGTATCAACCTGCGAAGGCCCACCATCCATGTAGAGGAAGATCACGCTGCGCGCGCGTGCAGGAAGATGCGTGGCGGCAAGCGCGCGCTCGGCGAGCATTTCAGATGCGTCGCCAGCAAGCGCATGTCGACCGAAGAGTCCCGAGAACGCGAGCATTCCGAAACCGCCGCTCATCGACCGTAACGCAGCGCGGCGAGAAAGCGGCCCGGGTTGAAACTGGCCGCAATGATGCTGGAGCGCGGAGTGTTGGGGTTGATTGCTCATCGGAGAAACACAAACTCCTTCGTAGAGAACAGCGCGTGGGCAAGGGCGCCGAATGCCGCGGCTTCGCGGGTGGCCGGCTCGGCGTCTGGGCGTGCAGCGCGCTCGTCGCGAAGCAGTTCCTGTGCCGCCTGCAGCTCCTGGGTGCCAGGCGCGCGTGCGTAGGCATGCATCCACATTGCCGCGATACGAACTTCGTCCGTTGTCTGCTGCGCCTCAAGCTGCCCTCCCCAAAAATCTGCGAGGTTGTGCGCAAGCTCGCTGTTGAGAAGTGCAAGCGCCTGGGCGGGAACATTCGATGAGTGCCGCTTTCCGCAGGTTGTTGCCGGAATGGGCTGATCAAACGCTTGCATGAAGGGATCGAGGAAATTGCGGCGCACAGCGATGTAGATGCTCCGACGCCCCGCTCCATCAACAGGACCGCTTCCACCAGGACGGCCGCGCCCTTGCATGTGCTCGGTCAAGCGTGCAGGCACGCTCGGACCACCAGCAGAGAGATCGATGCGACCGCTAGCCGCGAGCATCGCATCGCGAATCGCCTCGGCGTCAAGTCTGCGCACAGCAAGAGGCGTCCACATAAACGATGGCGGTTCCTCTGCATCTGCCTCCGCGCGATAGGCGCGCGAAAGGACCACTTCGCGGATGAGTTGCTTGAATGTGATGCCACGAGCAAGCTTGGCTGCGAGATGGTCAAGGAGCGCAGGGCTCCACGGCGAAGCGCCGAGCTGACCAAAGTCATCTGGCGTGTCGACGATCGCACGCCCGAACAGCTTGAGCCACACGCGATTCGCAAGCGTTCGCCATAAGAAAGGATTGTCAGGGTTGGTGATGTCGCGTGCGAGTGACGCCCGGCCACTGCCCGAGATCTCGCCGGGAGAAACAGTTTGACGAAGCATGGAGAGTTGCGCGCGCGGGGCAGGATCGCCGTAGGCGCGAGACGAGCCGCGCACATGGATCGGTTCATCGAAGGACCCGGAATCCTCGGCGACCAACGCGCGCACCGGCGGACTGCACGCCAGCAGCGCATCGCGCGCCGCGAGCGCACGACTCCGCGCTGCATCCGAACCAGGCTCGGCGGGATCCGCGGCCGTCGCCGTTTCGTCGATGTCCCACGCGGCGATCGGCGGCGCAACCGGGTCGTCGCTTGCGAGCACGGCGTCGACTTCGATCCAACCGGCGCCATCGTCGGTAAGTTCGATGTACGCGCGTTCGTCAGGAAAGCGCGCGAGGTCGAAGGTCTCAACGTGCCACTCCCACTCCCGTGGATCGCGCGCGGCGCGCACGGCATCCGCATCGCCGAGCCGTCGGCGCATGCCTTCGAACAGCAATCCGTTGTTCGCGTCGAGCCAGTAGTTGTCGATCAGGACGCGCACCCAACTCGACGCTCCACGCACGCGTACATGGAGGTAGCGCTTGGAAATGCCGAAGCTCGGAGAGCGCGCGCTTCCGACCAGTCGCGTGTCGAGACGCGCACTATCGACGGTGCCGGTCTCGGCAAGGCGCAGCGACCCGTCGGTCGCGCAGGCCACCAGTGCCGCCGAAGCGGCGAATGCATGACCAGAGCGCGACCACGCCGCCCCACCCTCTGACGCATCATCGATGCAAATCGCGCCATTCAACTCCTCAAGCACGATGACACGCGACTGCGGCTTTGCGCCAATGGCGAGGGCTGCTTCATCGAGCGCCATCCGACCGTCCTGCGCCAACATTCCAGCGCGCATATCGCTATCAAGAAAAGTCTCAACTCGTCGCGTGTTCCGGGCGACACCTGCAAGCGCGTAGAAGTCCTTCGTCGGAATCGGGTCGAACTTGTGGTCGTGGCAGCGCGCGCAAGCAACGGTGAGCCCGAGTAACGAGCGACCGAGCACATCGAGCGACCCCGCGATGCGATCCGCCTCGTCAACCCGCACGTCAACCGGCGAATGCGTGGCAGGACCGAGGAACCAATACGCGGTGCCCAACGGCGCGGCGTTTGTAAGTCCGAGGGCAGCGCGTGGCTCAAGCATGTCACCGGCGATCTGCTCCGCCACGAAACGCGCTGGCGGCAGATCGCGATTGAATGCATCGATCACATAGTCGCGGTAGCGCCACGCATCGGGAATCTCGTAGTCGAACTCATGCGCGAGAGTCTCGGCGTATCGCGCAAGATCGAGCCAGTGGCGGCCCCAGCGCTCACCAAACTGCGGGCTTGCCAGAGCACGATCAACGTAGGCCGCAAAGTTTGTATCGCTTGGATCGGCTGTGAACGCCCTCAGATCGGCCTCACTTGGGGGAAGACCGACGATGTCGAACGACGCGCGACGCAGGAGGGATGCCGGCGCGACGTCGCGCGCGGGCGCCTTCGCCCCCAAGGCTTCGCGACTTGCAAGAGCAAAGCGGTCGATGTCCGTGCGCGGCCATGAGGTGTCGCGTACGGCTGGAACGGCACCATCGATGATCGGACGAAACGCCCACGGCGCGGTGTACTCGGCTCCCGCAGCGATCCACGCGCGAATCGAGGCGACGTCGGCGTCAGTCAATCGCTCGTGACCTTCCGGCGGCATGCGATCGTCCGGATCGGAAGCGGCTACTCTCACGAGGATCTCGCTCGCGTCCGGATCTCCGGCGACAATCGCGTGTTTGCCCGACCTCAGCGCAGCGGTCGCGCCCTCAAAGGTGTCGAGTCGGAGCCCTGCTTTGCGCGACTCGCCATCGGGTCCATGACAGGAAAAGCAACGCGCGGCGAGCACCGGCCGGATCGAGCGCTCGAAGTCGACACCCGCTGCAGAATCAGCAACGATGCCGATCGAGAGAAGCGCGAACAGCGTGCAATTCAACATGTTTCGCAGTATCACCCCTGCCGATGGCGAAAGAAACCCCCCTAGAGAGTTTCGGCGAGGAGATTCTGCATCGAACGGAATGCACGCGTCGCGATGATGTCTCGGTAGAACATCCCTGCAGCGCGGTCGTGCGCGTGTGGATTGGTGAAGGCATGGCCCGTCGCGCCATACGCCGCAATTTGCCAGTCCGCTTTGGCCTGCGTCATCTCGTCCGCGAACCCGATCATTGCCGGCGGAGTTGCCATGGGATCGTCGTAACCGTGAAGGGCGAGAACTTTTGCTTCGATCGGTGGCTGCACGCCAAGGTTTGGCGGCATGAAGAGCCCGTGAAAGGACACAGCCGCACGCAGCCCGGGCGCGTTGGCCCGGGCGAGATCAAGTGCGCAAAGTCCGCCGAAGCAGAAGCCGATGGCTGCGATGCGATCGGCGTCGCAGCCAACGAGGCCGCGCGCCATCGACACCGAGGCTAGCAGCCGCTGCCGAAGTGCTGCGCGATCTTCGATCCAGGGAGTCATCAACTTCGAATTCTCTTCCGGCGTCTGACCGCGGCGACCGAGCCCGTAGACATCGATCGCAAATCCCAAATAGCCAAGCGACGCGAGCATGTCGGCCTTCGAGCGCGCAAAGTCATCCTGTCCACCCCATGCATGAATCACGAGCACAACCGGGCGGGATGCTCCCGCCGACTGCGCAGGCACAGAGAGGTAGCCCTCAAGTTCGGTTGTGCCATCGAAGTAGCTGAATGCGCCAGTCGTGGGAGCCTTGGTCATGAAGTGAGTCTACTCAGAAAATCTCTCCGTAAAAGTGTCGGAAGTTGGAGGGGGTGATCTTCACTGGCTTAGGTTGCTCTCCGCCGGCAGGGTGCCGGAGTTCAGACACATTGGAAAGCGGGGTTTCGATGAAGCGGTCTCCGACCGCCGCGCGATGTCGCGGCATGGGTTTTTCTACGCACATGAGCAGCGATCTCGAGCGTGTTTGCCCGGTGTACGGCGCCGAGCGTCACCAGCGAGCGCGCACGACCGCGCGCGCTCCTTCGCAGATAGATGCGGCAGTCGTCGGTCGCAATCGATCGCTCCAGCGAGCGTTTCAGCGATCATCCCAGCAACCGTTTCCGCGACCGTTTCAGCGACCGTCAATGCCCGAACGCTCCGTCGCGCCGCGCTGGTATGTATCCGTCCTGGTTGCACTACTCGCTGCCGCGCTCTGGAGCGGCGAGGCCGATGGGGCGGGAGTTCACGGGGTAGTTGTCGAGAGGGTCGTCGCCGAGAGGGTGGGAGTTGAAAGGGCGCCGCCGAGGTTACACGTCGCTGCTCTCGCCGGGCCACCGCATGACGAGGTTCGACGCTTTGGCGATGTGCTCGCGGCGAATGGCCGACTCGTTGCGATTGGCGCGCCTACCGCCGGCGACGATGCGCTTTCGCCGGGGGCTGTCCACATCGTTCGTCTTGAAGACGGGAGTACGAGTGGACTCACACCAATTTTGTGCGCAACATTTCTCTCGCGCGAGGAAGGCGAGCACTTTGGCGGCGCGCTCGCAATGACACGCATGCGAGACCGACTTGGGCGACTCTCAATCCTCGCCATCGGCGCGGACCGCGCGAGTGCCACGGCTCCAACTGGTCAATCATCACCCGGAACGGCGGAAGGTGCGGTCGAAATCCTTCGATCACGGTCAGATCCGAGCCAGCCTGAAGGCTCGAATCCGTGGATCCTCGAAGATCGGATTACGAGCACTGAGCCAGAGCCAGGCGCTGAGTTTGGCGGTGCATTGGCGTTCGACTCGGGATATCGCGTCCAGCTCGCGATTGGCTCGGCACGACATTCCGTTGCGGGGAAATTCGCTGCTGGAATCGTCGAGATTTTTGAACGGGCCTCTGGTGACGGCGGTCGCGAGTATGTTCCCAGCATCGACGGAGATGACGTCGAGGATTCGGTCTACCGCGGCCCGAATGTAGGCGTCGCACGACGCAGTGCACCAGAAAATCCTTGGAGCCATCGCGCGACGATCACCGCTCCCGTGCCACACTCAAGCGCATGGTTTGGACGTGCCGTCGCACTCGATGCGGACTGGCTCGCTGTCGGCGCGCCAGGCGAGGATCTCGCGGGTCACACCCCGATCAACGCAACGGGCGCGGTCCATCTCTATCGACTGCTACCCAACGGCTATCAACTCATCGCCACACTGCACGCTCCGATTCCAGAACCATCCATGTGGTTTGGCGCGACCATCGCACTCGATGGATCCCGTCTCGCCGTCGGAGCACCACGCGCAAGCGTTGGTACCGATCGTGTCGGCGCGGTCTTCGTCTATGAACTTGTGCGTCCCCGCGAGCCTCCACTCCGACTCGACGCACCACAATCGCAATCCGGCGCTGGCTTTGGCCAATCTCTCGCCCTTCAAGACAATTTGCTCCTCGCCGGATCCCCCGGACTCGACCAACGCGACCAGAACGGCGAAATGATCGAAGACGTTGGTGCATGCTGGGCGTTTGATCTCAGCACGCCGAATTGGGTCTACGAACTCGCGGCTCCGTCAACCCATCCGTCCGCACTCTTTGGAAGCGCGTGCGCGATTGCTGGTCTACGAGCCGACAAAACGATCTTCCCAATCGCAGGACATCTCTATGTAGAAGAGGAGGCGACTGCCCCGAGCCCGGGTGCCGCAATCTACCGCGCTCCATAGGCGAGGAGCACCCGGCTCAGGCGTACCACTTGGCGAGCGTTCGCTTCCAATCGGCGACTGTCTCGCAGTCGATGTAGTCACGCTTGACCTCATCTCCACGAGGATGGTGCGTCGCGAATTTGATGCCAAACTTTCGCATTCGGCGGCCACCCGCGGCCTCGCCGTGCAGTTGCATCGCGAGCTCAAAATGCGACTCAAGCGCGTGTCGTTGCTCCGCAAGCGTCGGCTGCCGTGCAGGCTCACCTCGCATCAGTGCACGCGCTTGGGTGAAGATCCAAGGATTTCCGATACAGCCGCGTGCGACTGAGATCCCATGAACGCCGGTGTACTCGTGCATTCGGAAGATGTCGTCCACAGTCCAGATGTCACCGGAGCCGAAGATGACCCGATCGGGATACCGCGCAACGAGGTCACGCAGAAACTCCCACTTACCGGGGCCGAGGTACTTCTGTTCGACGGTGCGACAGTGCACAACCGCCCAGGCGTAGCCGAGCTCATAGCACGCCGCAAAAATTCGCTCGAACCGATCGGCCATCGCTGGAGTGTCATCGAACGCTCGACGGAGTTTCACTGTGCAGGGAATCTCCGAAGGGACCACCGCCCGGACCGCTCGCAAAATCTCAATCGCATCATCCGGATGCGCGAGGAAATGCCCGCCGCGGTTGGACTTCTTAATCTTTTTCACCGGACATGCGAGGTTGACATCGATCACGTCGTAATTCATTTTCACGAGCAACTCGCTCGCGCGCGCCATCTCTTCGGGGTGTGTACCCATCACCTGTCCCGCGATCGGATGGTCGTCGAGGCCGGCAGCCACGTTGTCCTCAATCTCGCCCATCCCGCACTCCGTCGCGAGCAAATCAGGATCTTCCTTGCGCCGACCCTTTCCGCCGTTGATGAGCGTGCGATCAAGAAGTGCCTCCGTCACGCAAAACGGCGCCCCGTGACGCCTGGCGACCAAACGCATCGCGCCGTCGGAGTAGCCGGCGAGACCCGCTTGAAAAAAGGGCGCGTCGAAACCCGGCACAGTCGCGGGGATACGCGGATCAATCACCCATGTACGGGCGATTTCCGCAACCGAGCGCGTGATCGGGTAATTCGGGAGGTTCGGTGGCGACAACTCAACAGACATCGTCTTCAGGGTATTCGATCGCGCGCTTGGATACGACGACTTAGCGTCTGCGTCGTGAACTCACTCCGACGAGAGCGAGAAGCGCAAGTGCACCGGGTGCAGGAATCGGCACAAGTACGAGTTGGTCCTGCGCACTTGGGCTCGAGAGTCCCAAGACAACCGCGGACTGAAATCCCCCGACGCCGAGTGAGTTCCGGATCGCGTCATACCATCCCGAGGCCGCTCCGGACGGCGTCGATCGAAACGCGCCGAGACCGAGCGACATCTCGTTCACCATGCTCGCCGCGTCCGTTGCAGCGAAGTTCTCGTGCGAGATTTCCCAGATCGCAAGTTGAAACGCGGCCGACTTCGCATCGCGATCGGTCACGGAACCGATCACAAGGCCGGTCGCTGGATCAACCCAGCGAGCGAACAGATCGCGAATGACGACCGCTTTGAGCGAGCCCAGTGGCCCGGGATTCCCGCCTGTTGGAACTTGCTCTACCGCGACCTCGTCGAAAAGATAGGACGAGCCCACATTCACGCTTTGGTAGACCTCCGCGCACCATGAGAGGATGTCCTCGCCCGCAGAACGAGAGAAGTCGTGCTGGAACGCCTTGATGTTCCAGAGCGCGACCGAATCGGTCGAGTTCCACGAGAGTTGCGAGTTGTAGCCGCACGCGGCAAACTCGCCCGACCCGTATGCATCGAGCGTCGCAGTGAATGATGCACCAGCGGCTGTTGCGAAGAAGCAGACAACCACAGTGGCGCACGCCACAGGAGCGTTCGCCACGATTTTCGAGTTGTACATGTCCCCAAGACCTCCAAAGGACGACGGAATGTCGGCCTTCCCATATCTCTTGAAAGACAATACGACCTGTTGAACTCGATGCAAACTTCGACCGTGAAAGAACGACGAATCGCCGTCCGAAGCGAGCCGATAGAAGTCTTTACTCGGTAAACGCGAGTGTTCTCGGGGCTACTCGCTCCGCGAAGCACAAGCTGAGCTGGCTCAGTTCGGCCGCCATCGCGCCGCATCGACGCACGCGATGATGTGCACGATCCACCCAAGCGTTCCAAAGCTCACCGCCCACACGACGCCCGCGAGCACAAACCAAATCACCGCCGCGAGGAGGCGACCTTGAACCAACTGGCCAAGCCCTGGGATCACGAGGCTGAAAACCGCTGCCACGATATTTGCGAGACTGCCCCGACCGACTGCGCCCTGCGACATGCTGCCTCCAAATTTGAGCGATTGGTTGCGCCGCTTTTGAATCCGCTTGAGAACATCGCCTAGGACCGCGGGAGGGGCCAAGACTCCACGACTCGCGGCTGCATCGGTTCCTCCGCGCAGTCGATGTGGGCCATGAAAAACCCACCGCGATGTTTGCACACATTCGGCCACATGACCTCTCGGTCTGTCATGGGAATAGACAGCTTCGCCACGTCTTCGACGGCGTGCCACTCAAGTCGACCCTCGTCAAACTCTGAGTGTGGGATTTCCGATGGATCGATCGCACGGGTCGCCTCGAAGAGGAAGATCAGCCAGTGCTCCTCGCCTTGATACGCACGCTCACTGACGATCGAGATCAACTTGATCTCATCCGGCCTGAGCGTGATCGAAGCCTCTTCTCGAATCTCGCGGAGTGCGCAGTCGTGCGGACCCTCGCCATCTGCAACCTCCAGCTTTCCGCCGATCGGGGAGTACATGTCCCGGTTTGGCGGCTTGCGCCGATGGAGAAGGAGGAGCCGCCCCTCTGCGTCGTAGAGGTAGCAGAGCACCGCGATCTTGTAGGGCATCGCGCGCACGTCGTGTGGATTGGGCGCAGGGGAGCTCACGCGCGTGCAGCCGTCTCAAGTTTCGCCAAACCGAAGTTTGCGAGAATTTCGCCGATCTTTGCCACCGCATCCTTTGAGGCTTCCGTGAGCGGCAACCGCACCGCGCCGGTATCACGCCCGAGCAGTCGCATCGCGGCCTTCAACGGAACCGGATTCACATCAAGCGAGAGCAGGCCCCTTGCGAGTGGGAAAATCTCGCGATGAATCGCTTGCGCGTCGTCGAAGCGGTCGCTCAGGAATGCGTCGCAGAGTGCTTGAATGCGCGACGGGAGCAGGTTTGACACCACGCTGACCACGCCGCAACTGCCGCAGCCCGCAAAGGCGAGTGTGAGCGAGTCATCGCCGGAGAGAATCGCGATATCGCAACGCTGGCGGATCTCGCTCGCGGAATCCATCGAGCCAGTCGCCTCCTTGATCGCACGGATATTTGGGTGCTTCGCAAGTCGAGCAACAGTCTCAGGGTTGATCGCGACGCCACATCGGCCGGGGATGTTGTAGAGCATCACGGGAAGCGGGCATGAATCCGCAACAGTCATGAAGTGACGATAGAGTCCTTCCTGCGAGGGCTTGTTGTAGTACGGGCTGACCTGCAGTCCCGCATCGGCGCCGAGTTCGTAGGCGAGCTTCTGCAGTTCGACCGCGTGGCGCGTGCAGTTCGAGCCTGCGCCCGCGAGCACTTGCAGGCCGCGCGGTTTGCCGCATGCGATCGCTGTCTCAACAACGAGTCGATGCTCGTCGTCTTCAAGCGTCGGCGACTCACCGGTCGTCCCGCAGGCGACGATGCCGCGGACTCCGCCGTCAGCTTGAAATGCGATTTGTTCAGCGAGGCGCGCCTCATCAACGGCGATTCCATCGGCGGTGAAGGGCGTCACGATCGCGGTGTAGCAGCCTCGGAATTCGATCATCGCGGCAGTGTAACGCGGGAAAAAAATCCGACTCAATCTCCGCGGCGACTCGGACGACGCACGCGAGCATCATGCTCGATTGCGACTGGTTGCGGTCTCTTCAGCATGAACCGATCGCCCGCTTCATCCGTCCGACGGCCTCCCGAAGGCCGACGAAAACGGCTCGCGACACAATTGCGTGCCCGATGTGAAGCTCATGAAGTCCCTCAATCGCCGCTACCGCGCGCACATTCGCCTCATTGAGCGCGTGCCCGGCGTTTGCCCGCATACCCGCCGCACGAATAGCTGCAGCCGCGCGTACGATTTTCGTGAGCTCCTTGAGAGTCGCCGGATGCCCCGCACCGTGGTCATGAAACGCATGCGCGTACGGGCCGGTGTGGATCTCGCAAAAGTCGAATCCGGCGTGTGCCGCCGCATCGATCTGGCGCTCGTCCGCATCGATGAATGCGCTCACCGGGATACCTGCGCCCTTCAGCCGCGCGACCGCCTCACGAATCCGAAACTCCTGCGACGCGACGTCGAGCCCCCCCTCAGTTGTGACTTCTTGACGCTTTTCCGGGACAAACATCGAGAGTTGTGGCAGGAGCGCGATCGCAATTGCGATCATCTCATCGGTCGCCGCCATCTCAAGATTGAGTTTCGTACGCACCA
This sequence comes from Candidatus Kuenenia stuttgartensis, assembly GCA_945902075.1. Classification (GTDB taxonomy): domain Bacteria; phylum Planctomycetota; class Phycisphaerae; order Phycisphaerales; family SM1A02; genus QWPT01. Next base: position 50,217 of record CAMDMA010000001.1, read on the forward strand.
CCGCTTTGAGCCGGGGAAGATCGGCGTCCTGAATGTGTCGACGATCCTCGCGTAAGTGAACGGTGATTCCGTCCGCTCCCCCCGCTTCGGCCTCGACTGCCGCCTCGACTGGATCGGGCTCATACGTGCGGCGGGCCTGGCGGACGGTCGCGACATGGTCGATGTTGACGCAAAGTTCGGGCATGCTTCGGCGGTCCGGGAGAGCGGGGCGAGAGTTCATTCGCGGAAAGTTCGCAGCCTGACAGCATACGCGCGACCTGTATACTCGCCTCGCCGTGCAGACCTTCAACGAACGACTCGCACATCTCCGCAATGACATCGTCTCCCAGGGCGACCGCGTCCTCGATCTCACGCTCAAGGCCGTAGAGAGCTACTTCGATGGCGACCGCGAAAAAGCCCGCGCTGTGGTCGCCGCCGACGAGGAGGTTGACCGGGTCGACGTCGAGATCGAGCGCGCGTCGATCCCGCTCCTTGGGATGGGAATGACCGACGAGAAATCGATTCGTTCGGTTCTCACGATCGTGAAGGTCAACAATGAACTCGAACGCGTGGCAGACTGCGCAGTCGATGTTGCAGAAGCCGTCTTGTCCGATGTCGCCCTACCCGCGCGAATCCCCGATGTCTTCCGCGTGATGGCCAATTCGGTGATCGGCATGCTGCGCGACTCGAACCGCGCGCTTGCGGCCGGAAACGTGAGTCTCGCGCAGCAAGTCCTGCTCTTTGATGACACGGTTGCCATGCTGAAAAAGGAACTCATGCGCACTGCGCAGGAGCAAGTTGCCGCTGGCGTGCTGCCAGTCGACTATGCCTTCCGACTCCTCACCATCACCAAGTCGATCGAACGCATCGCCGACCACTGCACCAATGTTTGTGAGCAGGTGATCTACCTGCACAGCGGTCTCATCGTTCGGCACCGACCCGAGGGTTGGTCCAAGCCGTTACCGCCGTCGCCGTAAGTCGCCGAACATCATCCCGCCGCCACCACGCGCGCCGTCAGCAGTCCAATTACGGAAACAGCATGTCCCTCGTTGACACCGAAACAGCGCTCGCGCAGACTTTCGCCTCGCACGGGCAATCGCATGTCCTCCGCCACCTCAGCTCGCTCACGCCGAGCGCGCGCGTGAGCTTTCTCACGCAACTCGCTGAGGTTGACCTCGCACTCGTTGCCCGGCTCGCTCACGGCGGCGAAGACGCAAAGCTCGACTTCGCCACGCTCGCTCCTGCACCGTACGTTGCGATCGGCAACCACGCAGCCGATGCGCGCGCGCATGGTGAACAGTTGCTTCGCCACGGGAAAATCGCAGCGTTCACGGTTGCGGGCGGGCAAGGTACGCGGCTCGGATGGCGAGGTCCGAAGGGTACCTACCCCGCCACGGTCGTCACCGGAAAGCCACTCTTTCGCGTGTTCGCAGAACAGATCGCCGCTGCCGAAAAACGCTTCATCTGCGCGATCCCGTGGTACATCATGACGAGCCCACTGAATGACGCCGATACACGCGCGTTCTTCAAGGACAACAATTGGTTCGGCCGGAATCCCGCGGATACGTTCCTCTTTCCACAAGGAACCCTGCCATCGGTGACGTTCGACGGAAAGCTCATGCTCGAAACTCCCGGGTCGCTCGCGGTCAATCCCGATGGCCACGGCGGCGCGATTCGCGCACTGCACCACAGCGGCGCGCTTGAAGACATGCACGCGCGCGGCATCGCGCACATGAGTTACTTCCAAGTCGACAACCCGCTCGTCCGAATCGTCGATCCGATTTTCCTCGGCCTACACGCGCATTCGGCAGGATCGAGTGCGGAGATGTCGAGCAAGATGGTTGCGAAGCGGGATGCCTCGGAGAAGGTCGGTGTGTTCTGCGAAAGCGCAGGAAAAACCGTCGTCGTCGAGTACAGCGACATGCCCGTCGAACTGACGAATGCGGTGGAGAGCGACGGAAGACTTCGCTTCAACGCTGGGTCAATTGCGATCCATGCGATCTCGGTCGAGTTCATGACCCGGCTGACCCACGGCTCGTCTACAGGCGATTTCGCGCTGCCTTTTCACCGTGCCAGAAAGAAAGTCCCCTATTGGTGCGACGCGCAAGGACGGACGGTTGAGCCGACGGAGCCGAATGCAACGAAGTTTGAGGCGTTCGTCTTCGACGCGCTCGCCCTCACCGCGAAGTCACTCGTGATGGAGACCGCGCGCATCGAGGAGTTTGCGCCAATCAAGAACGCTGCTGGTGATGACAGCCCCGCATCAAGCCATCAGATTCAATCGAACCGCAACGCGGCGTGGCTTGAGCGCTTCGGCGTCAAGGTGCCACGACGACCGAATGGCGACGCCGATGCGAGCATTGAGATCGCACCTGAAACCGCACTCGAAGCAGCGGATCTCGCCAACAGCGCACTCCCGCGCGAGATCAAGCCTGGCGAAGAAGTGGTGATTTAGGGCTCGATCAAAGATCGAAACAAGAATCGGATTGGGGAAACGCGCGTTTCACCCACCACCGCTATCAGGGCACTCCGCCCTGTCTTCTTCGATCGATCATGCATCGAGATCTCCTCTGCACAAAGCGTGAATCCTTGGCTGAGAGAAAGACCCGTCACAACCTCGGCGGACGAAAGCGCCGCTAAAAATACGATCAAAGTCGCGATTCGCGCATTCGATGTGCATTCGCGACGCGCGTCCGACTTGAGTACATCTCCGTTGCGCACCACCCCGCCGAGGCGCTGCGCTTGTTCGCGCGAGAGTTCTGAGCGCGCCGTACGCGGCGTCTGCACGCTGCGAAGATTCGTCGCCTGACCCATCTCCTCATTACTCATCTCCTCGTACTCATCTCCTCGTACTCATCTCCTCGTACTCATCTCCCCGACACCTCGACGATCCACGCGATCTCAGCATCCATGTCATCGTCGCCCACTCCCTCGTCTCGGAGGAGCCGCACAAGCGCGCGCTCGTAGCGATACGCCGCGCGGCGCGCATGTGTGCGCGCCTCCGCTGAAGTCATTCGCAACTGCTGAGCGATCTCCGCGTATTCGAGCCCGTCGAGGTGGTGTCGACGAAAAATCTCCCACGCATTGGCGTCATGCTCGGCGACAAGCTCATGTTCGGCGAGTGTGCACGCATCCGTAAGGAGCGCACGACTCCACGCACGCTCAAACTGCTCGAAGGCACTTGGCTCGAGGCCGATCTCCTCCGCATCACGACATGATGTACTTGAAACGCACGCGCAACCAACACATGCTGGGCCAGCACCAGCTCCATCACGCGCCGCGCGGCGCAACTCGCGTTCACGTTCGCGTGCATGGAGGAGAAGCCCATTCACAAGCCAACGGCGCAGAGGCAAGCCACTGTCGCGCCATGCCGTGAGAAAGTCCTCGCGCGAGAGGCGCGACGCAAAGAAGCCATTCACAAGCGCATCCGCATCATCGATCCGACAAATCGAACTCCCAAGTACATACGCTCGCAACGGCGTTGCGTATCGACTCATCACATGCGTGTTGATCTCCTCGCGGCCACTCGCGCCCTCTACAAGCCGCGTATGAATCCATGTTGCTTGTTTCGTTGGAAACCCGCCGTCACGCTCATCGCCAGTCATATTGCACCTCCCCTCGGCTACGTTGGACGCACGCAGAAATCAACAAGCTTCGCCTCGACCTCAGCAATGCCCCGAAAATTGTTGAGCGCGGGCTCGACGACGACATCGATGTATGTCCCCTTTGCGAGGAACTGCGCATGTTTCGCACCGTCCCACCAGTGCATTCTCAAAAAACGCATCTGACCATTCGAGCGCTGACGCACGTTGACTTCTAAATGATTGGCGGCTCGGCCCATCACGCGTAGCTGCGTGATTTCCACGCCTTCCACAAGCATCGATGGCTTTCGATTCTCGCGTCCAAACGGGGCGAGTGCGTCGATCTGTTGAATGGTTGCGAGATCAAGATCGTCGATCGCACAGACGCAGTCGATCGAGAGCGGCGGCTTCTGCTGGTCACTCGGCGGAAGCACCGCATCCACTGCTGCCTCGAATGCCGCGGTAAACGCGGCAATACGCGATCCATCGAGTTTGACCCCCGCAGCCATCGCATGCCCGCCAAATGCAAGCAGGTGCTCGCTGCAGTCGGCGAGCACCTTGTGCAACTCAATCCCCGGCACACTCCGACCGGATCCCTTGTACACGTCCTTGTTGCGTGTGAGGAGAATCACCGGGCAGGCATAGATGTCCACGAGTTTTGAACACACGATGCCGACGATGCCGAGATTCCACTTCTCATCAGCGAGCACAATGCCGCGTGGCTTCCCATCTCCGTGACGTGCGCGCACTTGCGCCAGCGCCTCATCGAAGATCGCGCGGTCATCGGTCCGACGTTGCTCATTCAGCTCTTCAAGAAGCGCTGAGAGTTCTTCGGCGCGCGATGCATTGGCGGTGGTGAAGAGTTCGATCGCATCCTCTGCATGGCCCATACGGCCACAGGCGTTGATCCGCGGCGCCAGCCGGAAGGCGACCTTTTCTGCGTCCACCGGCCCCGAGTCGAGCCGCGCGGAGACGAGTAGCGCGTTGAGCCCAACCACGCCGGTGTGATGAATCTCCGTCAGTCCCCGCGCGACGATCACGCGATTTTCTTCAAGCATTGGCACGACGTCTGCAACCGTGCCGATCGATGCGAGCGGGAGCAGCGAAAGTAGCCGCTTCCGCAAGACTTCCGGAAGCGGCGCGCGCTTCTCCGCCGCATCGCGCGACTCTCGATCCACCCCACACCAAACTTCAGCAATCATCCACGCAAGCTTCCACGCGACGCCCGCCCCGCAGAGCTCCCCGAATCGCTGCGCAGACGGCAGCCGCGGATGCACAACTGCGCGCGCGACGGGCACTTCTCCCGTTGGCTGCAATTCGTGGTGATCCGTGATGACAAGCTCAAGGCCGATTTCAGCCGCGACACGCGCCTCGGCGATCGCGGACACGCCGCAATCAACCGTGATCACCATGTCGACTCCCTCCGCACGCAGCGTGCGCAGGGCATCGTCATTCAAGCCATATCCCTCCTCAATCCGATGCGGCACGTAGGTGCGGATCGGCGCCTGGGGAGCGAGCGCCCGAATCATGTGCCAGAGAATGGCTGTGGCCATGATCCCGTCGACGTCGTAATCACCGTAAATCGCGATATGGCGACCGGTCCGGAGCGCAGCGCAAATCGCGCGGGCAGCCTCGATGGTGCCGTGCATCTCCGAAGGGTGTTGCAGATGGGTCAGCTGTGGGCGGCAAAAGGTATCTCGCGCGGCGGCAGTTCGGATGCCGCGCGCGTCGAGCAGGGTGCGAACCAAGTCTGCCCCATGCGCCCTTTCGGCCGCGACGGGCGCCTCAGGTCGGATCCACCTCTTCACGGGAAACTGCATGGAGCGAGTGTACCGCGAGGCGTTCGAGCCTTGACATTCGCCTCTTCTGCGGCTCGAAATTCTCATTTTCCGATCCCGCTCAACCCCCGCATTCGAGCGACCGATCTACTCTCCGCCCGCGCCATGCGGCGCCATGATGCCGGAGCCACCTATGTCCACCAAATCGCCCGCGGTTCCCTCCCGACGCTACAAGACCGTCCTTCTCTTCGGCGCTCCCGGCGCGGGCAAGGGAACGCAGGGCAAAATTCTCGGCAGCGTGCCGGGCTTTTATCACCTCGCCTGCGGCGATGTCTTTCGCTCGCTCGATATGGCGTCGGATCTTGGCAGGAAGTTCATGGAGTTCTCCTCGCGAGGTGAACTCGTGCCTGACGAGCTGACCATCGAGATGTGGCGTCAGAACATGCACGCGCAGACGGTGCTTTCGATCTACAAGCCGAATGTTGACCTGCTTGTCCTCGACGGAATCCCACGCAACGTGAATCAAGCGAAGCACCTTGAGCAGTACCTTGAAGTTCTCACGGTACTGCACCTGATGTGCCCGGATGTTGAGGCGATGGTGACACGCATGCGTCGCCGCGCGCTGAAGGAAAATCGCATCGATGATGCGGACGAGAAAGTCATCCGCCGTCGCTTTGATGTGTACGCAAACGAGACTCGACCCGTTCTCGACTTCTACCCCAAGTCGATCGTCCACGAGGTCAACGCGATGGGCTCGCCTGCCGAAGTCCTGCAGCATGTTCTCGGCGTACTCGTCCCGATTCAGAATGAGCACTTCCGAAACCCGCTTGCGTAACGCCGCGTTTCAAACACCTACAGTGCTTCACGAATCTCCGCATCGAGCGCATCAAGCGTTCGCTGCATCGTTTCCTCAATCGGCGCGAGTTGCCCCGCGTCTGCGTCGCGCATGCGTCGTAGTTGCACGAGTTGCGCTTCAAGTGCGTCGAGCCGCTTGCGGAACCGTCGAACCGCATCCTCGTTCGCGCCAGCCAACTGGTAATTCATCAGTAACGCGCGCACCGACTCTAACGTGATCGGGCCGCGCGGTGACGCGTCGTCGTCAAGGCTACGGCGAACATCGACGCGCTCAGGCTTCGGGAGAAACCGCGCTGCAGCGGCCTCTGCAGTCGCCCGTCGCTCAAGGGTCGCGGGATTGATCGCGAGTGGGGCGATCGGATCACCACGATCGACGAGGTCATCGGTCGAGCCAAGCCGCACGACGAACTCAAGGTTTTCGGTGAGTTCCATGCCGTCCGGACCGAGCTGCACCTGACCCTTCGGATCACGAAGCGTCCGCCGCACCAAGAGTTTGACACTCCCGCCGGGTGGAAGCGACTGCACCACACGAATGAGATCGTTGCGATCCGCGAGTTGTACTTGGTTGACCGAAACGATGATGTCACCGGGAAGCAGCAGCTTTTCTGCGGGCATCCCTGCGACGAGCCCCGTGATTCGCACGCCACCCTCGCGGAGTCCAACCCCCTCCATTCGAATACCAAGCGCGCCGCGCGGGGCAGTGAGAATTCGCTCTCGGAGGATTGCAACCAGCACATTGCGCGCCTCATCGCTGAGGTCTTTCCGAAGGAGCAGCGCCATCAGTTCATCCGGTGTCGGACGACGCGCGATGATCGACGCTTGCGCGGAAGCGCGGTCGGCATACGCATCGGACTCAAGTGCGCGAGCAAGTTTGAGAAGTTCGTTCGATACCTCAACACGCGCGAGGTCCGCGTCACTCGGAAGCGCCGCCGGACCGATGGCTTGTTTCGGAAGAAAGACACCGCCCACGCCGGGTCGCGGCCCAAGCTCGATCTGGCAGAGATTCGCGGCGGCGAACGCGAGAGCGACTGCGACGGAAGGCATGGTGAAAGCGTAGCAAAGGCCCGCGAGCGAGCACGGATGAGCGGTCGAAGTCTTAGCCCTCAAGGATCGAGGAAATCGCGCGCGTGCGCTCGGCGATCCAGTCCATCATCGACACCGTTGCCTGAAGAAACGGCTCGGCAGGAATGCCGGCGAAATCCCCGTCGCGAGCGATTGGCGAGGCCGCTTCCGCGACGATCGCTGAGAGCATGAGCCAGGGAACAAGCGGAGCCATTGCGCGAGTTTCAATCGAATTCACACTTCGATATCCCTCGCAAAATCCCCGCAAATTTTCGCTGACCAGCCCAATCGGCCAAAGCAACGGATCCTCGCCCACCCGATGTTTCACGGAGAACTGCAACATTGCGTTCGCGACCTCCGCCGCCACCGCCTCAAGCCGCACGCTGTCGAAGTCGATCACCGCGACGAGTGCGTCTCCGCTCCAAAGGGTGTTTCCCGGATGGAAATCACCATGACAGATGGAGCTGCGCTGAAGTGGCAGTCCCTTGTGAACGAGTTTCGACTCGATGCGATCCATGTGCGCTGAGATGAAATCGACCGAAGCGCTCAGCCTAGGCTGCGCAGATGCCGCCGTCCGCTCACGCGCGCGCTCCGCCGCGAGGGCGAGGGCAGCTCGCACGCCGGGAAAATCGGAGAAGCCCCCTTGCGGAAGTTCCTCAAGGAGTTCAAGGTTCGAGAACGACGCATGCATGCGCGCCAGCACCGCGCCTGCCGAGCGCGCCTGTTCGCCACGACGTTCGTAGCGGCCGCCTGCGACCCAGGCGTGGAGTTCGTACAAGCGTTCGCCAAACTCGAGCAACGTGCCGCCGCTCCGCAGCGCTATCAGTTGCGCAACCGGCACACCACCACCCGAAGCACGCGCCTGAACCGCGTGCCCCGCAGCAGCACGCTCGCGATCACGGTCGAATGTCCGTCCGCGGGCGCGGCGCTTGAGCAGGTAGTCGCCATGCTCAGCACTGATCTTCAGTTTCGCAGCCCGGCGCGAACCGCGCCGATACTCGCGAATCTCGTTGATGACGCCAATGTCATAGTGCGAGAGAACCTGGGCGATTTCGCGCGCTTGAAACTTCTCTCGGACAAATCCAGGGCTCTCCGACTGCACGTCCCTTGCGATCGAGCGATCAAAGTGCGAATCCTCAGCTGCATTCGGATCGGCCATAGCTCACTCCGCGTTTGCGGATTGTTCTTTGATGCGATCAATCGCGGTCTTCATCTCGACCACACGGCGGGCGATCTCGACATCTTGCGACTTACTTGCAATCGTGTTCGCCTCGCGGAGCATCTCCTGCGAGAGAAAGTCGAGCGTGCGCCCAGCAGGTTCCGTGTGCGCCGAAGAAATCACCTGCGCAAACTGCGACAGATGCCCAGTCAATCGCGCAACTTCTTCGGCAACGTCAGAGCGCTCAGCAAACACCGCCACCTCTCGAAGCAGATCGGTTTCCGCCGCGGTGACGCCAACCTCGGCGAGCAGCGAATTCATCCGCAAACGGAGTCGATCCTGATAGGCATTGGTCGCATGGGGCGCGCGCGCCGCGACATCGATGAGTGAAGTTCGGATCGTCTCGCCAAACCGCGCGAGTTCACGCGCGATTCCCTCGCCTTCGCGGGTGCGCATCTCGAGAACGCGCGTGCATGCCTCGTCGACGAGTCGAGTTAGGACGGGACGCGCGAGTTCAACCAGCTTCTCCACACCGTCGGTGCGAAGTACTCCGGGAACAGCAAGCAACGCGCCCAGATCAACCGTGGCGCGATCGCGCAATTCATCAGGCAACGCCGCGAGAAGCGCTGTCAGCGCGGTGCGCGCAGCATCTGGGTTCACCTCTACCGCCGCGACGCCACCACCGGGAACGAACCGCACCAGGACCAGCACGCTCCCCCGGCCGAGGCGCTTCGCAATGGCGGACTCAATCTCCGTTTCAAGCGTCGAAAGTTCGTCGGGAACGCGAATCGTCGCCTTGAAGAAACGGTTGTTGACGCTCTTGATCTCAACGGAATAGCGGCAGCCGTCTGAGTCGGCAGCCGCAGACCCGAAGCCTGTCATTGATCGAATCATGGGTTTCGTCCGATCAGCTGCCGCTCGGCGCGGGCGCCGGCTCGGTTGCAGGCGCTGGCTCAGTTGCCGGCGCCGGCTCGGTTGCCGGTGCTGGCTCGGTTGCGGGTGCTGGCTCGGTTGCAGGCGCTGTCGGCGCCGTAGTCGATCCCGCATTCGTCGGGCTCAACAACGCACGCTTCTGCTCTTCGGTCAAGGAGATCGGCTCAGGCGTGATGGTTGCTGCGGGCGTCGCCGCGCCATCGGTCGGCGCAGGGGTCTCCGTGGTGACCGCAGCCGGCGTCGCAAGTGCCTTGTTCTGAATGTTCGTGGTGATGTTCAGCCCGATCGCGAGGAGCAGATAGATCGCGAACGCCGTGATGGTCGCAACAGTGAGCGCATCACCCGTTCGGCCACCGAAGGCCGTGTCGGTTCCGCCGCCGCCACCAAAGGCACCCGTCAAGCCGCCGCCTTGCGGACGCTGAACAAGCACAATCAACACAAGCGCGACCGAGACGATGATGAAGAGAACCGTGAGGATGGCGAAGAGATAGTTCATTGGATGACCAATCAAGGGAGTCAGGCCCGCAAAGACGCAGCGTCGATGATCGCGGCGAAGTCGGCCGCCTGTAGCGACGCACCTCCGACAAGACCTCCATCAATCTCTTCGCGTGAGAAGAGATCTGCCGCGTTCTTCGCGTTCACCGAACCCCCGTAGATGACACGGACGCGCTCGGAGAATCGGACATCATACAAAACCCCGAGGGTTCGATGAACCGTCCGGTGGGCCTCGGCCGCGTCATCCGGAGTTGCGGTGCGACCGGTGCCGATCGCCCAAACTGGCTCGTAGGCGACCACAAGCCGGGACATGGCCTCGGCTGAGTGCCCGGCGAGCGCGCCTCGAAGCTGCAAACCGATGATTTCGTGTGTGTTTCCCGCTTCGCGCTCGACCAATGTTTCCCCGACGCAGAGCACGGGAACAAGGCCCGCATCGATCGCTCGGCCGAGCTTCTTCGAGAGCACGGCGTCGGTTTCGCCGAGGCCGTGCCGACGCTCCGAGTGGCCAATAAGCACGCTTGTGCATCCGAGATCCGCGAGCATGCCCGCCGAAGTCTGCCCCGTGAAAGCACCCGCAATCTCGCTCGAGCAGTCCTGACCACCCACCAGCGCGCCACCAGCGACGACCGCCACTGTCGCCTGAAGAAACGGAAACGGCGGATAGATCGCAACGTCGACGCGCGGAAACGCACGCGCTTTCGTCGCCACCGCTGCCGCGAGTTCGAGCGCAGTGGCCGGGGTGGTGTTCATCTTCCAGTTGCCGCCGAGAAACGGTGTGCGCTGCGCCATGCGCGGAGCCTACCCGCAACAGCGCCGCCGTCGGAGCAGGACGCCATCACCAGGCGTGATGGCCAACGAAAACCTCCACACGCCAAACCGCCCCGGCTCCCCTATCTTGCTCGTCCAATGTCCGCATCTACGCCCGCGCCAGCGTCCGGCCACTCCACCCGCCCCACCACCGCCGCGGAAATCCGCCAGGCCTTCATCAACTTTTTCATTGAGAGGGCCGGGCACACATTCGCGCCTTCGAGCCCGGTCGTCCCCCACGACGATCCGACGCTGTTGTTCACAAACGCAGGCATGAACCAGTTCAAGGATGTCTTCCTTGGCCGCGGAAAGCGCGACTACACCCGCGCCGTGAACACGCAGAAGTGCATTCGCGCGGGCGGCAAGCACAACGACCTTGAGGATGTGGGCAAGGACACCTACCACCACACCTTTTTCGAAATGCTGGGCAACTGGTCCTTCGGCGACTACTTCAAAGAGGAGTCGATTCGCTGGGGTTTTGAGCTGCTGACCAAGGTGTACGGCCTCGATCGAAATCGCCTGTACGCCACGTGGTTTGAAGGTCATCCCGCATCCGGCCTCGCGCCCGACCTTGAGGCGAAAGCGATTTGGGAGTCCCTGCTTCCCACCGACCATGTCATTCCTGGCAACATGAAGGACAACTTTTGGGAGATGGGCGAGACCGGGCCGTGCGGGCCGTGCACGGAGATCCACTTCGATCGCATCGGCGGCGGGCGCAACGCCGCGCATCTTGTGAACTCAGGTGATCCTGATGTGCTTGAGATTTGGAACCACGTCTTCATCCAGTTCAATCGCGAGCCCGACCGCTCGCTGAAGCCGCTCCCGGCGAAGCATGTCGACACCGGCATGGGACTGGAGCGACTCGTCTCCGTTATTCAAGACAAGCGTTCGAATTACGACACCGACTTGTGGACGCCGATTTTTGAGGCGATTCGTGTTCGCACCGGTGCGCGCGCGTACACCGGCAAGCTCGAAGACCACGTCGATATCGCCTATCGCGTCATCGCCGACCACATCCGCTGCCTCACAATGGCGCTCACGGATGGTGCGACTCCCTCGAACGAGGGTCGCGGCTACGTGCTGCGTCGCATCCTGCGCCGCGCCGTGCGCCACGGTCACCAGACGCTCGGTGTGCGCGGGCCGTTTCTCCGCGATCTCGTGCCTGCGGTGGTGTCAAGCCTTGGTGGCGCGTTCCCCGAGTTGGTACCTGCAGCGAAGCGCGTTGCGCAACTGATCGAAGACGAAGAGATTCAGTTCGGAAAGACCCTTGAGCGTGGACTCGCGCTGTTTGCTGACGCCGCTCTGCGTGTGAAAAAAGTTGGCGGAAACACGATCTCTGCGGAGGATGCATTCCGGCTGCATGACACTTCGGGCTTCCCGATCGACCTCACGCAAGTGATGGCTGAGGAGGCGGGCATGACCGTTGATGTCGCCGGCTACGAGGCGTTGATGGAGTCCGCGCGCGAGCGCAGCCGAAGTGTCGGCGGCGGTGCAGAGGGCATGCACTTCCCGCCCGATGCGATTGCGAAACTCGAGGAACTCTCGATCAAGCCAACCGACGACCACGGCAAGTTTGCGGGCAAACCGACGAACGCCACCATCATGGCGATTTGGAATGGACGCAACTTCGACCAACACGTTGAGGCTGACAGTTCGAACATGCTCGCGTTCGTCTTTGATCGCACGCCGATGTACGCGGAGATGGGCGGACAAGTTGCCGATCATGGCTCCTTCCGCACCGACCGCGCCCACTCGCATGGAAGCGAGATTGAGCGCTCAAGTGGTGGCAATGCTGTGCTTGAAATCACCGATGTGCAGCGCGCGGGCAACTATGTGCTTCACATCGGGCGCGTCACCCACGGCCGACTTGCGTGTGGCGAGATGGGTCAGCTCATGCTCGCGCGCGATCGTCGTGATGCGATACGCGCAAACCACAGCGCAACGCACGCACTCAACTTCGCGCTGCGCGCGGTTGCAGGCGAAGATGTTGAGCAGAAGGGTTCGCTCGTCGATGACGAGAAGCTGCGCTTCGACTATGCCGCGAAAAGTGCGCTTTCTCTCGAACAAATCGCCGAAGTTGAGCGACGCGTCAACGCCTCGATCCACGCAAACGATGTGGTCGATGCACGCGAAGTCCCGCTCGGCGTGGCGCGTGGAATCAATGGTGTACGCGCTGTATTTGGCGAGCGCTACCCCGATCCAGTTCGCGTCGTATCGATCGGCGCCACCGTCGCGGAATTGGTCTCGAAGCCTGACAACGCGAAGTGGAAAGAACTTTCGATTGAATTTTGTGGCGGCACACATGTTGGATCGATGGGCGAAGCAAAACGCTTCGTACTCGTCAGTGAAGGTGGTCTTGCCGCAGGTGTCCGTCGCGTGATCGCACTCACGGGTGCGCGCGCAATTGCCGCGCAGATGGCGGCCGACGGATTTGCAGCGCGCATGAAGGACGCGATGCGGCTCGAAGGTGACGCACTCGTTTCGGAAATGACGGACATCGCAAAGTTGATGGAAGCGCTCGAAATCGGCGCAGTCGCGCGCGCGGAGCTTGACCGGGCGATGGATCCGCTCCGAGAGAAGGCGAAGTCTGCGCGCAAGCAAGCTGAGGGTGCCGCACGCGAACTCGCCGTTGCACAGGTGCGCGAGCTCGTCGAGGCACACACCGCGCGCGGAAGTTCGCCACTCGTCGCCATGATCAACGGAGCAGATGCGCCAGCACTGCTCGCCGCGATTGATGCAGCCCGCGCGAAGCTCACCGAAACACCGATCCTTCTCATCTCGCCCGATTTTGAAGGCGGAAAGGTCGCAATCGCAGCCACCTGCCCAAAGAGTGCAAATGAAAAGGGCTTAAAAGCAGGCGATTGGGTGAAGGCTGCGGCGCAAGCCTGCGGCGGCGCCGGCGGCGGACGACCAGACACGGCGCAAGCTGGTGGTAAAGACCCAAGCAAGACACGCGAGGCGCTCGATGCGGCGATCGCATTCGCGTCGGGGAAGGTGTGATCGAGGCGGCGACGCTCCCCGAACGCACGCTCCTCGCTGCCGCAGTCGCCAATGTGCGTCTGCACGGGATGGAGCCGTGGGGATTGCACGGGCTCGCGCACTGGTGGCGCGTGCGGCACAACGGATTGCTTGTTGCCGACGCGATGGGTGCGAGCTCGCGCGTCGTGAAACTTTTCGCGATCTTCCATGATTCGCACCGCGCGGATGACAACGAAGATCCCGAGCACGGCCCACGCGCGGCCGCGTGGCTTGAGCGCGTGCGCGCGGGCGACACGACTGCGCATGGCGCGTGCGCTGCGACCATCGACACGATTCGCGCAGTCACTGCCGCTGAGTTTGACGCGCTCCACGCGGCGTGCGAACTGCACACGCGCGCGCTCCATCACCACGATCCGTCGGTCGCGGCGTGCTTCGTCGCCGATCGACTTGATCTCTCGCGCGTCGGCTTCCGCCCCGATCCGAAGCGCATGCCTGCGCCAGATCGGCTTCTCAGCAACGATTTCATCGACGCGGCCATCACGCGCGAGCGCGCCGGGCTTGATTGGCCGGGCGGCGGCGAGATCGAGTCGGTGTGGGGCGTGCGGCCAGCGTGAGGCGGGTCTCGAGGGATTTTGAGGGGGTTCTGAACACCTCGAAGTCCCTCAAAGTTGTAGAGCGCTCAACGAATCCGGCATCGACAGACAACACCAACATCGTCGTGCGAGGAGTGCTCGCGCGCGACAGTGGCGGCGGACATCCTGCAAACGCCGCTTGATGGGAGGAATCTGATTTCTCGCGCAGAGGCCCATGCGCAGGAAAGGTGGCCCCGCCTCCTCGCATACATTCCGCGGATGGCCGATCCGCACACCACTTCGAATGCCAACTCTCCTGTTCAATCACTTCTGAAGGAAGACCGCATCTTCCCGCCCACCGCAGCGCAAGCCACCGCACTCGGCGGCGCGTGGTGTGCGTCGATGGACGAGTACCGCACACGCCACGCGCGTTCGATCGCAGATCCCGAGGGTTTCTGGAGCGAGGTCGCACAGGACTTGGATTGGTTCACGCCATGGTCAAAGGTGCTCGAGTGGAACTGCCCTGATGCCAAGTGGTTTGTCGACGCAAAAACGAACATCTGTCATAACGCGCTTGACCGCCATGTACTTGCTGGTCACGGTCACGAGGTCGGCATCATCTGGGAAGGCGAGCCGAAACGGGAGAATGGCACACCCGAGGTCAAGCACCTCTCCTATGGCGAACTACTCGAAGAAGTGTGCCGCTGCTCAAACGCACTGAAATCACTCGGCGTGAAAAAAGGCGATGTTGTCACACTCTATATGGGCATGGTGCCGGAGCTCGCGATCGCGATGCTTGCGTGTGCCCGTATCGGCGCAGCGCACAGCGTGATCTTCGGCGGGTTTCCTGCGCCCGCGATCGTCGATCGCATGCTTGATGCAAAATCTGGCGTGATTGTGACCTGCGATGGTGCGTGGCGACGAGGGCAGGTTGTGCCTCTCAAGAAGAATGTTGACGAGGCCATTGCGCTCCTCTCCGCGCAGAATCACAAGGTTGAGCACTGCATCGTGCTGCATCGCACGAAGAATCAAATCGACTGGCACGCCGGCCGCGACCACGCGTGGCATGAGCTTGTCGGCGCGCAGAGCGACGAGTGCGACTGCGAGCCGATGGATTCAGAGGACCTCCTCTTCCTCCTCTACACCTCAGGCTCGACGGGAAAACCGAAGGGAATTCGCCACACCATCGGCGGCTACATGGTCTACACCGCGTACACCGCGCAGCAGACATTCAGTTTGCGTGCTGGCGCAGGCCAAGTCTACTGGTGCACCGCCGACATCGGCTGGGTCACTGGTCACTCCTATATCGTCTACGGAATTCTCCCAAACCGTGTGCCCTCGCTTATGTACGAAGGCGCGCCAAACTTCCCCGGCGATGATCGATTTTGGGAGATGGTTTCGCGTCATCACGTCACGCACTTCTACACCGCGCCGACTGCAATCCGCGCCTTCATGAAGTGGGGCGACGAACATCCCGCAAAGCACGATCTTTCGAGTCTCAAGGTGCTCGGTACCGTCGGTGAACCGATTAACCCTGAGGCGTGGATGTGGTACCACCAAAACATCGGTGGCTCGAAATGTCCAATCGTGGACACCTTCTGGCAAACTGAAACTGGCGGACATGTCCTCACGCCACTCGCCTGTACGACGCCGACCGTACCTGGCTCATGCACGCTTCCGTTCTTCGGGATTGATGCTGCAGTTGTCGATGAAAACGGTGTCGAAGTTCCGGCAAATTGCGGCGGGCTCCTCGTCATTCGAAAACCTTGGCCGGCAATGCTTCGCGGGATCCATGGCGATCGCGCGCGGTTCATCGAAACGTACTGGTCGCGCGTCAAAGGCATGTACCTCGCTGGCGACGGCGCGCGGCGCGACGAACGCGGCTACTTCTGGATCATGGGCCGTATCGACGACGTCCTCAATGTCTCCGGTCACCGGCTCGGCACCATGGAAGTCGAAAGCGCCTTGGTTTCGCACGAAGCGGTTGTCGAGGCGGCGGTCGTTGGTATGCCGCACGACATCAAGGGCACGGGAATCGCCGCGTTTGTTTCGCTTGGGCCACATGCAACGCCGAGCGACGAGCTAAAGGCAGCACTACGCGAACATGTTTCTGGTGTCCTTGGTCCGATCGCAAAGCCAGACATGATTCGCTTCACCCAAGCGCTTCCGAAAACGCGCTCAGGAAAAATCATGCGACGCCTGCTGCGCGACGTCGCCGCAGGTCGCGATTCAAAGCAAGACACCACCACGCTCGAGGACTTGAATGTGCTCGCCGCGCTCCGCGGAAATGAGGAATGAACTCAATGGCCGCGAAGAAGGCAACGAAGAAGGCCACCACAAAGTCCACGACAAAGGCCCCGACAAAGGCCCCGATAAAGGCCCCGAGGACGCCGGCTGTGCGTGCCGTCAAGACCGCGACTTCAGCGGAGCACCACCGAACGCTTCGAAAGCAGCACGAATCGGAGGCTGCACAAGATTATTGCGAAGTCATCGCGGAACTACTTGATTCAGGCGTCGAAGCACGCGTCGGCCGCATCGCCGAACGCTTCGGCCTCTCTCATGTCACCGTCAGCCGAGTCGTCCGACGCCTTGCGAGCGAAGGCTTTGTCGATGCGCGGCCGCACCGCCCACTTCGCCTGACACGCACCGGGGAAGCACTCGCGGCGGAAGCCCGGGCGCGTCATGAAGTAGTGCTTGCGTTTCTACGAGCACTGGGTGTCGATGAACGCACCGCGCACGCCGATGCGGAAGGCATTGAGCACCACGTTTCACCAGCCACCCTCCGGGCAATGGCCCGTTTTGCATCGAAATGATGACGTTTCGCTCGCTGCGCATGCATCCCCAATCCGGTGTCCCTGTGATTCTCGGTATTTCGAATCGAAACCGGTGTAGCAAACGCTACATGTAGCGTACGCTACAACCCATGCTTCGCACGGTCCCCTTTGTCGGCATCTTCGCCGCGGTCATTCTCGTGTTTGTCGCTGGCTGCGGCGGCTCAAGCCCGCAACCGACGACTACCGCCGGTGGGGACAGCCGACCAGCTCGCGAGAAGTTGTTGATTGTCTGCACGACTCCGATGGTCGGTGACGTCGTGCGCGCGGTCGCTGGAGATCGCGCCGAAATCGTGACCCTGCTCGGGCCAGGAGTCGATCCACATCTTTGGTCACCAACGCGTTCCGATGTCCTGCAGATTCTTGGGGCAGACGCAGTCTTTCTCAGTGGTCTCATGCTTGAGGGTCGCGCGGGCGATTCGTTCGCGCGCGTAGGGCAGAGCGGCCGTCCGGTCGTCCGCATTGCAGAGTCATTGCCGAAATCAGACCTCCTTCTTGATGTCGCGAACTCATCGCACTTCGATCCGCACGTTTGGATGGACCCCATTCTTTGGGCGAAAACTGCCACTTCGGTTCGCGATGCACTGTCGACCATCGATCCTGACGGGAAAGACACGTTCGCGACGAACACCGCCGCATTCGAAGCCGAAGCTGCAAAACTCGACAGCGCTTGCGCGCTCGCTGTCGGATCGATTCCCTTCGCCCAGCGCATGCTCGTTACTGCACATGATGCGTTTGGCTACTTCGGTCGTCGCTATGGGCTTGAGGTGCGCGGAATCCAGGGAATTTCGACTGAAAGTGAAGCATCGATCGCCGACATCGAACGACTCGTGAACGAGATCTGCGAGCGACGTGTACCTACTGTATTCGTCGAAACCACAGTGACCGATCGTGCCGTGCGGGCGCTTGTTGAAGGCTGCGCGGCGCGCGGACACGAGGTTCAAATCGGAGACGCTCTCTACTCTGATTCGCTCGGCCGCGGAGGTTCCCCCGAAGGAACCTGGATTGGCATGGTGCGCCACAACGCGAAATCGATTGCCAATGGACTGGGAGGGAGAGGATGAAAAAAATCACCAGCGCGCAAAAAGGCGGTGGGCGAGATCCGGTCAATTCCCCGCAGCGGAACAGTACTTTACCGCTTGAAGTGCGCGGTCTTTCCGCTGGTTACGGCGGCGAGCGTTCGGTCGTGCACGACATTGCATTTACACTCGCGCCATCAACGATGACAGCGCTCATCGGCCCGAACGGCGCAGGAAAAAGTACGCTACTCAAAGCGATTCTCGCGTTGCTTCCAGAATGTCACGCGGAGCGCATCGCGTTTTTCGGCACCGAGTTAAGTGCCGCTCGCGCGCGCGTCGCGTACATCCCGCAGCGTTCCGCGATCGATTGGAACTTTCCCGCGTCCGCGCTCGATGTCGTTGCGATGGGGCTCTACCGAAAACTTGGCTTTTTTCGCCGTGTTG
This sequence comes from Candidatus Kuenenia stuttgartensis, assembly GCA_945902075.1. Taxonomy (GTDB): domain Bacteria; phylum Planctomycetota; class Phycisphaerae; order Phycisphaerales; family SM1A02; genus QWPT01. The sequence goes on from CAMDMA010000001.1 coordinate 68,711, forward strand.
GACGCGATGCGCGCGAGACCGCCCGTGCGGCGCTCGAGACAGTTGGCCTCGGTGCAGTGAGCACTGCTCCGATCAGCGAACTTTCCGGTGGTCAACAACAGCGCGTGCTCATTGCTCGCGCGCTCGCGCAAGATGCAGACCTGCTGATCCTGGATGAGCCATTCGCAAATGTTGATGCTCTCACCGAAGAGCGTATCGCCGAAGTACTGCGTGGATTACGTGATCGTGATCGCACAATCCTCGCCGTTCATCACGATCTTCGCAGTGTGCGGCGCCACTTTCACGATGTCATGGTTCTCAACGGAAGCCTGCTTGCGAAAGGTACAGCGGTAGAGGTCATGACCGATGCTGTACTCGCAGAGGCATACGGCTTTCCCTTGGAGCGAAACGCGTGAACCTCGGCGCGAACTCAATGCTGGTGTTTGCGGGCTGCACTGCGTTTGGTGCACTTGCTGGAACCGTCGGAACCTTCGTATTGGCGCGTCGGCGCGCACTGGTTGCCGATGTCGCTGGACACGCAACCCTTCCCGGTGTCTGTCTGGCATTCCTCGCCGGGGAAGCGTTCGGATTGAATGGTCGTACGCCCTGGCTTCTCCTTCTCGGCGGCGCCTCCACCGCATTGCTTGCCGCGTGGAGCATTCCGACGCTTGCGCAGCTTCGTCGACTCGGTTCGGACGGTGCGACCGCCGTGTCGCTCGCATTTTTCTTTGGTATCGGCGCAGTGCTGTTGTCGGTTGTTCAACTCCACGAATCGGGCGCGCAGGGCGGAATTCGGAAGTTGCTCTTCGGAAGCGCCGCCGCGATGACTTCCTCCGACGTCATCACGCTTACCACGCTCGCGGTAGCGACCGTCGCGGTTCTTGCGACCTTCTTCAAAGAGTTCGCGCTCGTAAGTTTCGACGAGCCGTTTGCAAAAGTCATGGGAGTTCCGGTACGAAAGCTTGACCTCGCACTCACAGCGCTGTTGGTTGCAACCGTCGTGGCCGGGCTTCAAGTCGCTGGAATTGTGCTCGTTGTCGCACTCATTCTTACACCAGCCGCCGCAGCGCGTCGATTTCGTGGCTCACTCACGAAGATCACCGTCATCGCTGCCACCATCGGTGCCGCAAGCGCAGCAGCTGGCGTCGCGCTCTCGCTTGTTGTCGATGGCCTTCCAACAGGGAGCGCGATGACCTTGGTCGCAACAGTGTTTTTTCTACTGACCATCGCGCGCCGGAACAACACACCGCCGGTGCAAGTCGCATGAACGCCTTCTTGCACATCGATTTCCCGGCGCTGGCCGCTGCGCTCCTGGCTCTCGTTGGCTGTGGGACGCTCGGAAACTGGCTCGTGCTTCGGAAGGAAGCGATGACTGGCGATGCAATTGCGCACGCGGTGCTTCCTGGACTTGTCGCTGGTTTTCTCGTCACAGGAACGAGATCCGTCGCGGCAATGTTTCTTGGTGCGGCACTTGCAGGCGTCGGTGCAATTCTCCTTGCAGGTTGGGTGCGCGCTCGCACGAAAACTGGCGCTGCGGCCGCGCTCGGTATTGTCTTCACAGCATGCTTCGCACTTGGAGTCGCACTGCTCGAGACGCGGGGCGCACGACAAGTCGACCTTGATCCCGAGTGCGTCCTCTTTGGTTCGCTTGAAACGCTGTTTTATGTGGTGCCCGCAGAGGGCTCGTGGATCGCAGGTGTTCCGCGGGCGATCTGGTCACTTGCGGCAGCGGCGTGCGTCGCGCTCACCTTTACCGCGATGTTCGCCAAGGAACTCACGCTGCTTTCATTTGACCGCGAATTCGCACGCTTTAGTGGCGTCGCGCCACGAGCACTCGAGCGCGCGCTTCTCATCGTTGTGTCCGCGTGCGTCGTGGCCAGCTTCGAAGCCGTAGGCAGCGTGCTTGTCATCGCTTTTCTCGCGTGCCCGGCACTCATCGCCGCCCCACACGCACGAAGCGTTCGCGGCCAGATCGCGCTGAGTCTTGCAGCTGGCGCTGCGATTGCGACTGGAGCCTATTTTCTCGCCGCATTCGCACCACAGCTCTTTGGTGCGCGATCTGCGCTCAATGCTGCGGGAATGATCTCCGCCGCGCTTGCTGCCGCTGTGCCGCTTTCACATATCGCGCGGAGTATGCTCAACCGCCGGAGGGCGTGAGGGGCGAATCCTTCGCGGTTGCGGTGTTCGACCAGAGTCGCATGTCGTCAAACGCCTCTGGCGCACGAGCCTCCGCATGACCGTCCGCAAATCCTGCGACGATCTCGCCTCCATTTCGTCGGCTGAGATTTCCCCACGACGCGGGATCGTCCTCGTCGTACGACGCGGCCCAAGTCCGAGTATCAAAGAACGGCGAGCGAACCCGGAAGTAACCCTCCGAAACCGCACTCGCATCTCCGCCGGGCGTCCCCTCCTGCCCGCGTGCACTCCCGAAGACGACGAGCGACGCCGGCTGCGCGATCTCAGAGAGTCGGGTCACATAGAACTTCCCATAGAGACCGAGAAACGCGCTGCTGAACCCGCCATAGTTTTCGTCGCCGCCGACCCACACGCTATTGAGCCCGAAACTCGGAAACACGCTTGTTTGGTAGAGGTAGTTTGAGATATCGGTTGTCTCAAGTTCACGCAAGACGCGCTCGTGTTCACCGAGATAGAGCGCGTCAAAGTTATGGCCGATGTAGGGCGCGAGCCGCCAAACCCAGCGATTTGCCGTCACTCCAATTGTCTGCGTCGCGATCGGATTTCGATCCGCGTCATACGCAGGAAGCCCAGATTTGTAGCCAGGAAGAACCGCGCCGTTCGAATCCTGTGCATATTGCTGCCACGCACCAACGAGTTCGCGCGCGGCCGCAATCTCGCGAGCGCGCTCACTCGCTGTTCTCATACGCGAAAGTACCGGGAGAAGCGCTGAGAGCACCAACGCAAGAATCGCGAGTACGACAAGGAGTTCGACGAGCGTGAAACCCGCGAACTCGACCAAACCCCGCAGTGGACAGCGTCGGACGCGTCGCGCCGGAGCGGTGAGAGGTGTTTCGGTGCGCAGGACGGACACGTGATCGTTGGGGTACATGCGCGAAAAAACGGTCAGGTGGAAACGGCGAATAAGCGTTGAACCAGTGCGAAACCCGCGAGTTCAGTGCCGAGCGGAGCACGGAATGTAGCAGGGCTTCGCATGGCTCCCACCTCACCCCGGATAAGGTCTACGCCCGAAAACTCGATTAATCCCGATGCGAAACGAAAATCCTTGCCGAAAGCCGTACTTTCCACCGTGTTCGTAATCTCGCGAACTAGTCTCACACGAAGAACTGTTTCACATCCAAACGCTCTTGAATCGCGAACAAGTGGGGTGACCCTCGCGCAAGCCTCGCGCAAGCCTCGCAGGCGCGCACCCTGTTCAAGCATCCGACACAAGCCTCCGACACAAGCATCCGACACAAGCATCCATGTCAAATCACACGCTCGCCGTCCTCCTTTCGACCGCGGTATTACTCCCAGCGCAGTTCACTTTGTGTGCAGCCGCCGATTCCTTCTCCGTGCACCAATCCGCGCCCGCGCTCGACCGTTGGAACTACCCCTTCAATCCCACGCCGGGCTCGCGCATCGTTGCATCAACTTTTGGGAATGAAGCCGGCAGCGCGCTCTTCGATAATCGTGACGGTCAGTTCATCGTCGGTTTCAATACTGGCGCCGAGGTCCCAGTCGGGCAAGGTGCTCCGAACTACAACATTACTGCCTGCACGGTCGAGATCACTGTCGCGAATGATTTCGTCGTCGAGTACGACCGAACGGTCGATCCCTTCACGGCGTTTCTCCGGCCTGATGATCCGGCGTATGTTGAAGATTCCGACCCCGGACAACCAATCGAACTCTACGGGACCGGCTTCCGCAATGGCTTTTCTCGCGCCGACTGGGTCGAGACGAGTCCGTTCACGGTGAGCGGTTTGAATGCGCTGAATCCCCGCGTGCGCAATGCGTTTCCGATCGTGGTTGACGCGGGTGGCGCGTGGGTTGATGTCTCAAACTCGGTACGCGATCGTTGGACACCCGCCCCGTTTGCCGTGGGTGAAATCGACGGGCTCAAGCCTGGCTCATTGATCGCGGCTGGATCGGTCATGCGATTCACGCTTGATGTTGCACGCGCAGACGTGCAGTCGTTTCTCCGCGATTCTGTCGAGAGCGGAAAGTTGCGCCTCACGATTTGCTCGCTGACGAAGGTTGTCCAACAGGGCGGGAACTATCCGCAGTTTTATTGCCGCGAGAACCCAATCGTCACCGCGACGGGCATCGGCGACGCAACGCTCTCGCTTGAGGGAACGATCGGTTCGTGCGGCGCAGCTGACCTCGATTGCGACGGGATAGTTGGCGCGGCGGACCTTTCACTTCTGCTTTCCGCCTGGGGAATGAACGGTGCAGGCGACCTCGACGACGATGGATTCGTCGGCGCAGCGGATCTCTCGCTGCTGTTGGCCGCCTGGGGCACCACGGCCTGACCTCGCCTCGAAGGCGTGAGCTCAGGCGCTTATCCGAGCCGAGGGCTTGGCCGAGCATAGACCGGCGCGAGCCGACGCCGTACTCGCTCTGCGATGCTCTCAAGCATCCGCTCAACTTCCGTCGTTGCGATTTCAAGTACCGCGGCGATTTCATGCACCGTCAGTTCCTCGGTGTATCGCAGCATGAGCACGAGACGCTCGCGTCGCGTGAGTTCACGGGTGAGTTCGTTCACGATTGTGCCATGCCGAGTGGTAGGAATCGCCGAAGCCTCGCTGACGACTCCGCTCGCATGACCTAGGGCGACCTTCGCTGGATCCTTGCGCGTCATAACCCGTCCCTTCTGCCGTCATCCATGACGACAGGGGGAGCATACACCGGAACAGACTTCGTGTGCCCGGCGAACATCAACCGGCAATCACCTTCGCAACCGAGAAAAGCGGTAGAAGGAGCGCAATGGCAACTGCGCCAAGAACCGAGCCGAACACGAGAATGAGCACCGGCTCGATCAAACTTGTTGCCTGTTTCAGCGCTGTTTCGAGATCTTCCTCAGAGAAATCAGCCGCGCGCGCGAGCACCTCGGCAAGGCGACCAGTGCGCTCGCCCGCCGCGACCATCGACACCACTGTTGGCGGCAGAAGAGTCTCCGCGCGGAGTGCCTCGACGAGCGAGCCGCCATCACGAAGTTTGAGATCAATCGCATCCCAAAACGCCAAGGCAATCGGACTTCGAGAGAGGCCTCGACAGATCGCGATGGCGTCGAGGAGATGAATCCCGCTCGCAAGCAAGGTTCCCAATGTCCGGCACGACACCGCAACGAACGCCAGTCGTGCCAATCGCCCGATGACTGGCAGGCCAAAGCGCACACGATCGACGAATCCGGACCACGCCGATGAACGCACAAAGAACGAGATCGCAACGCATGCCACCACAAGCGCAAGCCCGATTGCAATGCCATTTGTTCGAATTGCATCACTCGCACCAAGCAAGATCTTCGTAGGAAGCGGAAGCTCAGCACCGCGATCACTATAAATCTTTGCAAACCGTGGCAGTACGAACACTAAGAGTGCGACCACGACGACAACTCCGGCACCGAGCATGAAAAATGGATAGGTGGCTGCCGCGCGCAACTGTCGTGTGAGCCGATCGCTGCGCTGAAGGTGCTCCGCTGCGCGAAGGAGCATGGGACCAAGTTGACCCGTCGACTCCGCCGCGCGCGCGAGCGCGACAACGATCGTGGGAACCTCTCGTCCGCGCCGCGTAAATGCTGTTGAAAGTGGAATTCCCGACTCAACATCTGCCGCAAGTGCCGCGACGAAAGGTCGAAACTCAGGGCGTACGCCCTCCTGGGCTGCGGCTGCGAGCGCTTCCGAAATCGGGACTCCGGCGTCCGACATCGTCCCGAGGTGGCGACACAGTGCGGCGAGATCCCCTCGCCGTGCTCGGTTCGCACGCGATGTCGATGCGACGCGAGCGTCGGCAGCGATGGCTTCGTCGCGTCCGATCGCAAGTACCGTCTTTCCCTCACTTCGTAACTTTCGTGCCACATCGTGCGGGGATGCTGCCGAAAGCGTACCGACCGACTCGCGACCATCCGCATCAATTGCGCGGTAAGCGAAAGTCGCACGAGGTTCGTTTCGGACTTCAGTGGACATGGAGTCTCTCCCTGCGTGCGAAGCCCCTTAGGACGCAGTCGCCAGCACGACTTCCTCAAACGTGGTCTGCCCTTCTCGAACCTTCTCAAATCCATCTGCGCGCATCGCACGATGGCCAGCTGCACGCGCGGTCTGCGCCAGTTCTTGAAGCGAAGCCCCGCGAGCAACCGCGGCAGTGAAAGACTCGTCTGGGATAAGTAACTCGAAGACACCAATTCGACCGGCGAATCCGCTACCACGACATCGAGCACAACCAGCGCCGCGCGAAAACACGGAGCATGTTCCAGCGACAGCCTCAACTTCGGCGCGCACATGGGATTCAGGCTCGAAACTTTCACGACAATGTGGACAGATACGCCGCACAAGCCGCTGCGCCAACACACCGCGAACCACAGCAGCAACGAGATACGGCTCAACGCCGACATTCACGAGTCGCGTAATCGCACTGATGGAGTCGTTGGTGTGAAGCGTCGAAAATACAAGATGCCCCGTAAGCGCGGCCTGAACCGCGGTCGTCGCTGTCTCGTTATCGCGAATCTCACCAACCATCACAATATCTGGGTCTTGACGCAACATAGCTCGGAGTGCAGCTGCGAAGGTGAACCCCGCCCGCTCATTGACTTGAAACTGATTTACTCCGGGAAGCGTTGCTTCAATCGGATCCTCAACGGTCGAGATGTTGCGCTCCGCACCATTGAGGCTCGCGAGTACTGAGTACAGCGTCGTCGACTTTCCGCTTCCAGTCGGTCCGGTGACGAGCGCGATTCCATTTGGTCGCGCGATGACATCCTTCCAACGTTCGAGGATCTGCGTCCCCATGCCAAGTCGCTCGAGCGGCACAAGTGAGGCACGGCTGTCGATGATTCGGATGACAACCTTTTCACCGTGGCGGCCTGGCATCGTCGAAACGCGCAAATCGATGGGACGACCCTCAAGCATCACATGAATGTCACCGTCTTGAGGAAGTCGGCGCTCGGAAATATCAAGCCCAGCCATGATCTTGATGCGACTCGCGATTGCAGCCGCCATTTTCCAAGGCGGATCGACTTTCTCAAACAGCCGACCGTCTATGCGAAACCGGATCCGAAGTCGCCGATCACCAGGCTCGACATGAATGTCGCTTGCTCCCTCATGCACTGCACTCCACAAAAGCCAATTGACCGTCTTCACAACTGGCGAATATCCCGCGAGATCACGCAGGTCTTCAATCTCTGCGACCTCACGTTCCACCACACTAAATGATTGCTCGTCCACATTTCCCACGATGTCGTCGATCACGAACACATTCGCCGCGGGCACGTACGCCTCAAGCGCCGCTCGGATCTCGCACGCCGTTGTCGCAACGATCTGTACCGACTTCGATGTACGGCGACGGATTTCCTCGAAGAGATAGAGATTTGCAGGCTCCGCAACCGCTACGGTGAGCACGTCGCGAACAAGAAACAGCGGCAACACCAGGTGCTCAAGAAGATATTCCCGAGGAAGAACTTCAAGCACCTTTGGATCAGCAATGCGCGCAATGTCGCGAGCAAACGGAATACCGTAGCTCTCTGCGACCGCTTCCATCACATCGTGATCCGTGACGAAACCAAGTTCTACGAGCGTCTCTCCGAGCAGTCGGCGGTGCCCTTTCTCCTTCTGGTGCTCAAGCGCGTCGCCGAGTTGCTTTGGCGTGATGAGTCCGCGACCGATGAGCATCTCGCCAAGCTGAAGTCGCGGCAAGCGGTCAACAATTGCTTGATGTCGTGGGAGTGCTCCCATCGGTTACCTCATACTCCGTGCTGCGAGTTCCACACTCTCCGCGCATTCAAAACGGTCAGAGAGCCGCGTCAGTCGGATTGCTTCACGCACTGCATGCTGCGGCGCAACGAGACGAAGCGCGCCACCGAGCCGTGTCGTTTCCTCAGCAAGCCAAAGAAGACACTCGAGCGCAGCACTGTCGGCGAGCGTGACATTCGCGACATCAAGCACGATGCTTCGAGCGCCATGCACAAACCGATCGCTGACTGTTCGGCGGAGCGCATCGGCGCCGTCCGACGCAAACTCTCCGCTCGCAATAACCAGTGCGACGGGTCCGTGTTCCTCCCAGGAGATCTTCATGCTGCCTCCCCGAGTCTTCGGAGGTTTCGAATACCGATGCTGTCGATCGAAAGGGGCTCACGACTCGAAGCATCAACGGCATCCAGGCTCGACGCATCACCCGATCCAGACGCAGCACAATCTTCCAAACCGACGTCATAGGTCGAGAGATCAAGTCGAAGAAAATGAGCCAAGAAAGTTGGATCAAACTGCGAGCCACCGAGCTTTGACATTTCGTTCAACACCTCGCTGCGACCGAGCTTCGCTCGGTAGGTTCGATTTGAACTCATCGCGTCAAATGTGTCCGCGATCGCAATGATGCGTGCAGCGACAGGAATTGTGTCGCCAGCCAATTCATGCGGGTACCCCCTGCCATCGAACCGCTCATGGTGATGTAATACTCCATCAAGAACCGGTTCAAATCGCGGAATATCGCGGAGAATGCGCCACCCAATCACCGGGTGCTGCTTCACCTGACCGTACTCCTCATTCGTCAGCTTTCCTTGCTTTCGAAGCGCTGTTTCAGGCACACCAATCTTGCCAACATCATGGACGAGTCCAGAGATGTAAATATGCTTTACATCAGCCGCAGACAAACCCGCTGCCATGGCAATCTGGCGGGAGAGAAGCGCGACGCGCTGAGAATGTCCACGGGTGTAGGGATCCTTCGCGTCAATGGCAGAGACGAGTGCGGAGAGGGCGCCAATGAACATGCGATCAAGATCGCGATAGAGCCGCGCATTATCGATAAATACGGACAGGTTTCCCGCTGCCGTTTCGACGAGTGTTCGTTCGCAATTTGACATCGCGCAGTCACCAACCCTCCGGTCACCAGCCGCGAGGACGCCGAAGTACTCGCCTTCGCGCCGTACGGGCGCAAGAACAAGATCGGTTCCCACAACCGCCGCGCTTTGAGGCGTTTGCACTGCGCCAAGTAGTTGCTCGGCAAGCGTGATATCCGCACCGCTCACGAGGAGTGACCCTGGTTCGACATCGAGTATTGCGGCAGCAGATCCATCGACGCGCAGCGCCGTCCATCGACATCCGAGGGTGTGCCGCACTTCATCAAGCGTGCGACGTGCGAATTCGCGGGGAGAAGTGCCGACCGCCATCTCATTTGAAAGCGAGTGGAGAAGGTGAAGTTCCTCCCAGGCCGTACTGAGTTGTGCACCAGCCTCGAGACCCGCGAGGCGCTCACTTTCGCTGCGAGCAAGTGCGCTCACAACATTGGCAAATCGGCCACTGGTGCGACGATCCCATGGCGGCAATGACCGCAACAGCGTTCGCGCGATACGTGCGTCAATGCCTGCGCGTTGCGCAAGGATATCCAGCGTTTCGCCTTCGATTCCCTCGTCAAGCAACGTCACTGCAACGAATCGTCCACCTGCGAGCAGCCTCGGGAGCCGTACAGGAACAACAAGCATCCCAAACATGGGCTCCGTCGCAGATTCGCTTCCAACAGATAAGCGCGCAACTGCCCTTGCAATAAAGCTGCGAGCGTAAGGCGACGCGCACAACGAGCGCATGAGAAACAGTGTGTCGGTTTCGAACGGATCACTCGCCACCGAATCCGCCGGTAGCAGCACACCGCCGACATCTCTGAGCGATAGCGCGAGTCCAGCGAGTCGATGCTCCGTGCTTTCGATCGTCATGCCACACGAACCTTTCGTTCCAGCAGCGCCTCGACCTCTGACAAGAGTGCACGCGGCGAGAATGGTTTGTGGACGACGCGAGCAATGTTGGCACTATCCGCCTCTCCTTCTCGAAGGAGATGCCCGCGCGCGGTGAGCATGAGAATTGGAATGTGCAAAAGCTGCGGATCGGCAGCCATCGCGGTCGCCAACTCGAGCCCCGACATCGCGGGCATTTGAAGATCTGTCACGACCAAATCGACCGGATGGTCCTTAAGTATCGCGAACGCTTCATCGCCATCGCTCGCGGCTTCAACTTCGAAACCAGCGTTACGCAGCTTCAAAGCAACGACCTGCACGATGTGTGCCTCATCATCAACGACGAGGATGCGTGCGGTGTTGAATGTTTGATTCTGCATGTTTCACGCTGCCTTTCGACCCACCTGCTCCATCGGGATCGCGAACCAAAAGCGCGATCCCTGACCCACTTCGGAATCAACCCCAATTTGACCGCCATGCATTGCTTCGACAATATTGCGACAGAGGTTGAGACCGAGTCCGGTACCTTTCGCAAACTTTTCGTGGGTATCGACTCGATAGAACTTGCCAAACAAACGCGGCATGGCGTGGACTGGCACACCAAGGCCGTTATCGCGCACAGAGACGACAACAGATCTCGCAAGGTTGTCGATGTCAATTTCGACTGCGACTCGTCCGCCATCCGGTGTGTACTTCAACGCATTGGAAAGAAGGTTGAGTAAGACCTGCTTCAATAGCCCCCGATCCGCTGAGACAGTCGCGCCTCGCACGGAGCGGGAAATCGAAAGGGCAATGTGTCGGCGATTGGCTTCACTCTGTTGTTCCGCGACGCATTCGGAAGAAAGCGCGGCAAGGTCGACATCTCCTAGGTCCGCGCGTGCCATGCCGCTTTCGATACGTTCGATATCAAGCATCTGATCAACGAGTGCGACCAACCGATCCGTCTCCGTAAGAATGATCCGCGCAAACTCCACGCGTTGCGCATCATCTGAAACTTCGCAGTCAGCGAGCATTTCCGCGGAGGCGCGCAAGGAACTCAGTGGTGTGCGCAGTTCGTGATTTGCTTTGGCGACGAATTCGTCCTTGATGCGATCTGTCTCTCGCTCGACCCGTACATCGCGCACAACAATCGATGCGAGCCGTTCTTCGCTCCCTCCGATGTTTGCGATGTGGATAACGACGGGCGTGAGCCCGGGATCACGTAACGCACACTCGATGCGGCGTCGCTCGGTTCCTCCGGCGGCGACGACACCAGTAACGGCCCGCATGACCATCGGTGGTAAGGATTCGATCGCATGTCGGGTGCCAGCGATTGCTGCGCGCTCGCCAAGCATGGCCCTCGCCGATGCATTCGCGAAGCGGGTTTCGCCATGAAGATCAACGAGTACGACCGCGTCGCCGAGCGCATCGAGCAATTTCGTTCGTTCGCCAGAACGAATTTCAATCGCCTTCGAGCGCAACACCTCGTCGTGAGCCAACGAAGATGTTGATGCGGCTCGCAATCCGTCCGATTCGGCTGCGCCCCTCGCGGTCGCGGTCGGTCCAAACATCAAGGTGCTCGCAGCTCCGATTGCAGCCCCAGCCACCGCCGTGAGCCACGGCTGGATCACCCCGTCGCTCAGCGCAGCAGCGATCCCTGCAAGGACCATCGACGCGCCAATAGCGACAATCGGAACACCTGATCGAACGATCTCCGGTTCCGCAGACGCGGCCGCATCACCCCGAGGATTTCGTTCAGTTTGAGTCATGATGGAACGCCTCAGTTTCAGGCGCGAAGCCAGTCATTCCGCTTCCGCAACTGCGAAAGCGCGTCGGGCAATCGACGAGTTTGGATCAAGTTTGAGTGCCTCAGCCATGATCTCAAGGCCCTCTTTCGACTTCCCGGCGTACTGCAGTGCGAGTCCAAGGGCAACAAGTGATTCGATACTTTTTGGTGCACGCACGACTGCGAGCCGGTGCCAGCGCACAGCTTCGTCGAATCGTCCATTGCGCTCCGCAACAATTCCACGCAGCGTGTATCCAGCTGCGTCGCTCGAGAGTAGTGCGACCAAACGGTCAGCCGCCTGCTCGGCCCGCGGGAGATCATTGCTTGCGACCGCAGATGTGGCGAGATCACGCCACGCCTCTGCATCTTCCGGATACGCGCGCGTTTGATCGGTAAATACCATTCGAGCTTCGCTCATCCGACCGAGCATCGCGAGAGAGCGACCTTCGTTTCGATAGACATCATTCGGAATCTCTTGCCTTCGGCCCGTGGTATCTCGAGCAGCAAGCGATCGTTGTCGACGCGCAGCATCGAGACAAGCCTGCCATTCACCCGCACTGAAGTATGCCGAAACAAGCTTCTCCGCAAGAAGTGGCGCCTCTGCATCAATCACCAGGGCGCGTTCGTAACTTCGAGCAGCCGATGGGTAGTCCTGATTGAGCATCGAGATCTCGCCGAGGAGTTCGTGCATCGCAGCGTTATGTTCGAAATGAGCAAGCTTGGGAAGAAGCAGCATTCGCGCATCATCAAGCCGTCGCTCCGCGATCATCACCTCCGCGGCGGCTAGAAAGTATGCCACTCGGTCGGGTGCTAGTTCTGCCGCCTTGGTGTAGTCCTCCACGGCTTTCGCACTCTCGCTCCAACGCTGATGGACAATGCCGCGGTAGTAATACGGATCTGCAAGTGTCGGATCGCATTCGATCGCCTTTGCAAATGCTTCGAGAGATCGATCAAGCCGCTTCGCCTCAAGCTCAATTCGGCCAAGGAGCGACCAATACCGTGCTTCCTTGTCGCTACGAGCAATTGCTGACCCAATCTCTTTCCGAGCTTTTTCAATCTCGCCGGATTCGAATGCCTGCTGGGCTTGGTCATAATTGACAACACTCGTCGTGCGGCGAAAGCGCTCATCCGCCTCGCGCCGCGCCTCAAGTCCACTGGTTCGCGGCGCACATGCAGTTCCAACCCCAATAAGGAGTATGGTCGAAATCAAGGCAGTTGCAGTTTGCGTGCGCATGGTGTTCCTTTGTGCAGAGACTCGAACGAAACCGCGCCCTCTTCGGGCGCGGCGTCGTGTGCAATAGTGTTTCGGCTTTTTTCAGCGGGTTATTCAGCGGGCGATTCCGAAATCATCGCGAACCTCGACCAACACTGTTCGGTTATTGAATCGATGCTCCACGCGAACCACGTGAACGGACTGGTCGCAGTAGACACAGCTGAAAATTCCATCTCAGTTGGAGCCAGATCACCGATTGAATCGGTCGATTTGGACATTGCCTCGAACTCGGGACCGTTGTCCGACTCTGGGCCGTCCTCATCATTTGAAGAGGCTGTCACTATCGGTGACTCGATCGATACTTCCGCGTTCGCGACAGCACGTGGCGTGGGAACAGCCGACTCGAGCGAAAGTTCGCGATTGGCAGTCGAAGTCAAATTGCTCGCAGTGTTCGACGGCATTTCGGGAACTGTGACCCCAATATTTTTCTCGACTGCGCCGCGATCAATCGTGGCTGCAGAGCCTTGCCCGGTCGCCGGCATTACCGCTGGAGCATCCGAAGGCGCACCTTCGCCATCGTTCGGCAACGCTGAGTCCCGCGGCATGTCGAGCATTCGCTGCATCATGCTGCGTTCATAATTGATGTCTGCCGCGCTTCCACCCGAGCGGAGTTCTTCGCGCATGCGCACCATTTCTGGCTGAACATGCGATAACCGAAGGGAGTTTTCGACATGGTGCAACGCAAGTGCGCGGTCACCTTTCGCAAGCGCATCGAGTGCCTTCTGGTTTTGCGCAGTCGTCAGGGTGTCACGAGACCAGGGGAGAAGCCCTTCACGCGCACCGATCCGCACCGCCGATGCAAACTGCTCGGCTTCGTCGGACCAGATCTTTGCGATGTCATCCTTCACGATCGTCGGTGTCACAAGGAAGATGATCTCAGTCCGCTTTAGTGTGTCGTCATATCCCTTAAATGCGTCGCCGATGATCGGGACGTCACCAAGTCCAGGAACTTGGCGTCGATCGATCGTTGTCTTTTCCTTGAAGAGACCACCGAGCACAAGTGTCTGCCCACTTTTCACTCGGACGTTTGTCACGATTTCATTGGTATCTTCGCTCGGTACAGGAAGCGTCGATCCTTGCGAGTCGGTCAGCTGCTCGGTCTTCGCCTCGCTCAGACTCGGCGCAAGTTCCATTCGGATTGACCCATCTGACGAGATGAACGGCCGGAAGATGAGCTTGATACCTGAGTCAAGGAATTCGACGCTCTGCGTCGTTGAGGTCTGGGTCGTTGTGGACGTGAGGTATCCGACGCGCTTGCCGATGAGAATTTGCGCACGCTGGCGGTTGAGAGCCATCACGCGTGGGCGGGCAAGAACTGTCGTGTCCGTGACGCTGTCAAGCATCCGAAGAAACACGGCAACATCATCTGAAACAACACCAACCTTGATTGTTGAGTCTTGCTTGAGATCGGTGACTTGCGTGCTTGTCGAATTGGCGACGCCCTCCGTCTGATTCACTTTTCCGTCGAAAAGGTCCTGCGCACCAGACAACGGACTCGTCAGGCTCGCCATGTCAAGATTTCCGATGATCGATACGTCGACACCAAAGCCGTCTTTTTGATCAACGTCAGTGCTTACGATCGTTGCCTCGACGACAACTTGTGCTGGAGGCGTATCAATTTCCTTCAGCAGTTGCTCGATGGCCTTCAAATTCTCGGGATAGTCACTGACCACGAGCATTCCTTGAAACGCCCAGCTGTCTGTTCCCCCGTCAGTCGCGGAAGCCTGAAAGCCCTTATCGACATCACCTACGAACGAAACTTTGCCCGCCTCGGAGAGGATCGGCGCAATGAACTCCCCTGCATCCTTGGCATTCAAATACTCGAGAGGAAAATTTCGGCTCGTCTTCTTCATACGCGAGCGCGTGAGGTCATCCCACTCCTCGCGAGTGTAAATGTAGACAAAGTTTCCCGACTCTTCGAGAAAGAGGTCGTTCGAGCGAAGTAATACGTCGAGCGCCTCGACAACGGTGACATCAAAGAGATTGGCTGTCACCGTTCCTGAGACGCCCTTCGATGCAACGATATTGCGTCGACTCTGCATCGACAGCATTTGCAGGGCCTGCAGAATGTCGGTGTCTTGAAATTGCACCGTGAATGTTTCAGCAACTGGCTGCCCTTCGGTGGGCTTCATTTGTGCCGCACCCGTCGCTGCAGGCGTTGGAGGCGTAGGAGCTTGGGCGAAAACGACGCTCGCGGCCGCGAGGGTCGCAATGAACGTGGCTCGATGAGAGAGCACCCTAAATCGTCGGCACATAGCGCGCGGGGCGGTGGTGTGTGGAGTGTTGTTCGTCATGGTGTGATTCGGCGTGGCATTCGGCGTGGTATTCATCATGGCGTGTTCCGCATTCGCGCTTCATTCGCGCGTCACTCTGAAGTTCACTCGACGCTCGATCTTGGACTCGTTGGAAATCCGCGTAGCCTCAATTCAAACCGCGCTCCGTCATGCTCGATCACCGCTGCACTCTCGAGAAGCTCGATGAGTACGAACCGGACGCCGTCCGCACCTTCAAGTGCGTCGCCGACCCGATAGGTCCTCCCATCAATCACAGCTATGGACAGGCCACGCCCGGCTGACTGCAATCGGAACCGCTCCGCTGCGCGCCGCACCGTTTCAATCACTTCCAACCGTCGATCATCGGCCGTTGGAAGCTGTGCCTTCGGCTCTATCGCCGCAGCGACTGGAACTGGTACTTGCGGAGTTGGATTGGGGAATGTGTAGGAGTCAATCCGGAACGGATCTGATCGAATGTCGTCGGTGACGACGAAACCTGAATCAAACTCAACTGGTGGCGCATCGACAACCAACGTCTCCGTTGGATCGTCTGCAATCGCGGTCTTCGGGAGGCTCGTCAAGATGCGAATTCGTGCCCACAGAAGAAGTCCCGCGGGCTTCACCCACGCGACAACCGCAAAGACGGTGAGTAACGCGATCGCGCTCCGCCGACTGCGAAACCAACTTACTTTTGCGGTCACTCGAGCATTGCCTGCTTCAGTTTTCATGGTTCCTCCGTGGCAGCGTCTCCGATCGGCGCACTCGCCGATCCATAGACAGCGTCTAATTCGATTCGCGCCTCAACGAAACCCGCAGGGCTCGATGACTTCGCATTGGGAGCTTGATCAGCCACACGCGAAATCTCGATCCTGATTGGGCGCACAAGCTTTCGATCACCCTCTGCACGCGCGAGAATTTCCATAACGCGCGCAAAACTCGCTGTCATTTCAACAGTGACTGGAACTGCGCTGTAGCCGCTTGCCGACGGCATCGCGGGGACGACATCGCCTGCCACAATAGTTTGCGTCCCCACATCAGGACCAGCACCAATTGCAAGCATGCGCATCAGTGCGCCCTGATCTGCTTCCGAGGGAATATTGCGAAGCACCTGGCGCGATGCGACGCGCGCAGACTCCACCACCGCTCGCACCGCATCTCGTTCTCTTGTGAGTGTGTCAAATTGGGAGGCGCGCGAAAGCAGCCGACCTGACTCGACTGCGCGAACCTCCGCACGCGTCCATGCGGGATATACGCTGAAACCACCAACCGCTCCGAACATCATCAACGCAGCCGCAAAGACGGAGAGTGACGCAGTTGATGGTCGACCACGCATAAAACTCTTCACTTCGTACCTCCCGCTTGCTCGTCCGTAGATGCGCCTGCGATAACGGGAAGCTTCCATCGCCGATCAAGGTCGACCGTGAAAGTCACCCGGAATTCACGTGCATTTCGCCCAAGAAACTCACGACTTCGGCTCGATTCAAGGCTGACCTTTGAGACCGGCGCAAGACCACCAAGCGCATCGACAATCGCACCAACATCTGACTCATCTGCCGCGATCCCGGATATTTCACCGCGTAGTTCGCGTGGCGCATCATTCTCTTTGCCGCTGCGTCGCACCTTCCGATTTGTCCCCTGCACATTTGCGTATTCGAGACCAATGCGCTCGAGAAGCGCGCCGCGCGGAAGACTCGAAGCAATCGCCTGTACGACGCCACTCGCCGGGATCGGTACGCCGATCTTTCGTTGAACATCAAGTTTGGCTTGAATGTCAGACTGCTCATTCGCGAGTTGGGTGAGCTCCTGTTCAATGGCGACAACTGGTGCACCCGACTGCTGCGCACCCTCGTAGAGAACTGTTGAATGCACATCGAGCCATCTTGCTCCTACGTACATCGCAAGCGTTGCCGCGAACAATCCCGATGCAGCGCGATAGATGCTGCGCGTCGATCGACCGCGGGAAACACGTGATGTTGTCGCTTGAGGAAGAAGTTCGAACGATCGATTGCTCATGCGGCGACTCCATTCCCACGCGAATAACGGCCGCGACATGACAGCCCGTACGCGGCGATCCACGTGGCTGCGCCTTCGCGTTGAAAGTTGGCATCCGTTGCGGTTGCCGTTGGTAATTCCGCTTCAAACGCGCCGACGCTGGCGCGGCAGGTTTCCTCGATGATTCCGGCAAGCCTTGGTTCGAAACTATGCGGACCGGACAAAATGACCCTCGAAGGTTGGCCGCCACGAAACGTCACGCCGAAGTAGCGAAGACAGAGCGCGAGTTCGCCGGCGATCGCATCGATTGTCGGGCGCGTCGCTGCGAGCGCAGCCTCCTCCGCGACAGCATCGACGGTTGGTGCAACTCCGCGAATCGCCGCGATACGCCTTGCTCGAAGCACAGACGCAGAGCCGAGGGGGATGGCAAGCCGAGTCGACACTGCATGATCAAGCGCATCACCACCAAGTGCGATTTCGCGGCAAAAGGCGATTCGATCGCCACGAAGAACAAGCACTGTGGAACCAAAGTTTTCGATGTGAAGCACGGCGCGAATGTTTGTTAGGTCGGCATCGCGGCGTGTCCGACGTCCGAGCGCGCGGGCAATTGCTGCGAAGCGTGGTTCGACCGAAATTGGCTCGAAGCCCGCATCAATCAGTACGTCAAGCGCAGCCTCCAACTCAACAATGTTTGCTGAAACCACAAGCTGTTCTTCTCGTCCATCCGTCCCAGCTTGGGGAGCGCCAGTCGGCACAGAGTCTGCCACGATCGTTTCGCGCGGCATCGCGCTTCGCTCGGATGCTTCCCACGCGACCGCCTCGTGAAGGTCGTTCCCTACGAGTGCGGGAAGCCGCGCGACGTGCATCCGCGCAAATGGACTCGGTAGTCCGACAACAACCTCGCGACCCACGAATCGCTCGCGACGCATCGCGTTCGCAGCCGCTCGCGCACGCTCGACAAGATCTGCTGCAGGCTCGATACGCGCAGTTGTGCGAATCCTCGGTTCATCCACCCCAAGACGCACCTGCATCGCGCGCGGCGTGTCAGCACCGAGATCAAGACCGATTGGACCAATGTTGTTCTGCCACGGCATTCGCCAACAGGGCATGGAAACCTCCGAGTCGCACAAGTGCGGCCTTTGGTGTCGTCGGCGTTTCGAGTGGCGCGCTTTGGCTCGGTTCTGCGGACCGTCGGGAATTCACCGGGATCTCACAGGTGTTCCGTCACGTCCATGCGCAGTTACTGCGCGTTTGCGAGCCGCATGACTCGAACCTTTCCCGTGAGCGGCGAAAGTTGGAGTCGATAGGCAGCATCCGGCGAGCGGAGGATCAAAGTGCCGCCAGTTCCTGGCAAACCTCCCGGTGCGACCGTGCCTCCGAGTTCATCGAAAGTAATGCTCCTCCCGCCGCTATCGATACTCACGCCCTCAACACGAACGCTCGCGTAGCGACCGTCGTTGGAGAGATTCGTCATATACGCACCAGCTGTGGAACCACCACCGAGTGGATCATGGAGATAGTCGGCGGTTGCCGCGTCAAATGGCTCAGTGAGCGCATCCTCACTCACGCGAATCAGGCACCAGCCGCTTCCATCCGCGAAGAAATGCACACGACGGAATCCTTGATTCGCGAGCGCATCACTCTGCGCAAAGGAAATATCAGAGATCAGCGCGCGCACCGCGGCTTGCGTGTCGAAATCTCCACGACCACTCATCGATGGAATGAGAATCGCCGCAGCGAGCCCAAGGATCGAGACGACAATTAGAACCTCAATGAGCGTATACGCGCGGCGAATCGCATGAATGGAAGTGTGGCATGGTCGCGTCATATGTATCGACACTTACTCGTTTCGCATCGCGTCGCGCAATTTGCTGTAGTCGATCTCGAGCTTGATCTTGTCGACTGGCATCTCATTAAAGTTTCCGATCGTGGTACGAACACGCCCACTCGTGAGCAGCGCGCGCAAGTCTGCAATCTCGCGACGAATCTCGCGCAACTCATTCACGAGTTCCGCGCGCTGGCGGCCGGAATCAAGCGCTTCTGATGTTCGATCGGCAATATCACTCTGCTGCATGGTGAGCGCGCTGGGTGCTGGTGGACCCGCGTCGGCTCGACCAAGGATTGGCGTTCCCGTAAGAAGAAGCGCCGCAACCCCGAGTCCACCAAACGCCGCAGCGGCGACGATGCGGAATCGGGTCCCGGAGCGGTTCGGCGGTTGGATTGGTCGATCAGTGTTCGCGTTGAATTTCATGGTTTTCCCCACGTCTTCTATCGTCGCGCGCGAAGTCAAACTCCCGCGAGTCATGGCGAATACGACGAATCCCGCGTCAAGAGACCTGCTTCATCGAAACACTTGCTGCAGGCGCTGCGATCCGCACGCTCACCATGTTGGTGCTTCAGCAATGAGATCGGTATCGACACCGGCGTACAAAATGGTCAGCCTTGACCCATCCCAATTCCAGGAGTAGCCCTTCGGAAGTGTTGGATCGCGCTGAAGAAGCGGTTGCTGGCCGGCGTCCGGAGAAGTCATCGCTTCCCAGAGCGCATCGGTTCCATCCGCACCGCTCGCGATCGGCGTCACGCCTCCATGCCGAAGCCTGTACATCTCAATTTGGCCTCGGACCGCCGACAACTGCGATCGCGCAGCACTCGTCGTCGCTTCCGACATGAACCCCGTCATGTTGGGCACCACCAACGCGGCAAGGATGCCGAGGATGATGACGACGGTCAGAATCTCGATGAGCGTGAAGCCGCGGCGAACTTTTTGAGTCATGCGATGTGCTCGTCTTTTCAGCCGGGGACACGGCCGGTTTAAGGAGTCCTCACTCCAGTCAAGCAAGCGGGCCGCGCGAATTTCTCCGCGCGGCTCGTGAATTCGATTCAGCCAATCACCAATTCTCGATCTCTGCAGCGGTGAGGCCCTCAGGCAGGGTGGCACCGGTGAAGGTCACGTAGATCGTCTCAATGTTCGGCGATGACGCGAGATCACCCCAGCTGAACTCGTAACCAGTCGGAAGAGTTGGAGTCTTCTGGAGGTACGGGTCTTCGCCATTCGGCGGCGTCAGCAGATCGTTGAAATCAACGGGCAGATTGCCGTTGTTGCGAACACGGAAGAGCTCAATCTGGCTGCGAACGGTCTGCAGCTGACTCTTCACGCTGCTCTCGGCAGCTTCCTGCGAAGCGTTCGTGAACTGTGGGATCACGATTGCGGCAAGAATGCCGAGAATCACGACGACGATGAGAATTTCGATAAGCGTAAATCCACGGCGAATCGAGCGCTTTGCGTGCATAGTTCGATGCTCCTTACCTCGGATGACTGACAGTGATAGGCAAACCGACCCGAGGAATTCGCTCGGTCGCCTTATAGCTTTCGTGTGGACCCACGCGGGCCCCTCGGAAATGCCGCCGCGGACTATTCGCCCGCGACGACGAGGCTCGAAATCCCTCCCTGAGGCCGCGCCCCTCCCTCGAAGCACGCAGCCAAGGATTTGAACACTGAAAGATCGGCGCACGAGCGCTTTCAAATCACCTCATGACGCGATTCACCTGTAGGAAAGATGTCGATCCCCTTGCGTATCCCGCGTGGCCGTCACAGATCGACGTCGTGGGACTCGCACGAGCGTCCAACCGCCACATCGCACGCGCGATTGAGCGGAAAACGCAGCAGTACGACGTTGGGCTTCGCGTCAGAGAAAGTGCGCGCCATCGAAGCGAATCGCGATACGAAAGCGACCTTCACCGAAGTTATCGCAGCGCATGACGATTCCCGTCGCGGGGCGCCCGTTGGGATCGCTGAATCCCACGCTGACGCGCATGTTTTCTGCGACCGGCGTTATCGAATTTCCAGCGAGCCACCACGGCGAACCATCGAGCCCGTGAAGCTCGACAACCAAACCGAGCTCGTGTCCAAGCGAGAGAATCGTCGCGTTGCCCGGAATGCGCCAACGCGGCGAAGTCCGGCGATCGAGCCGAAACTCTGAGCGAAGACGCCCACGGCCAGGCCAGTCAACGTTGCTGAGGATCCGCTCGAAGGAAGAGTGCGTCGCGGTCATGGTGTGCATTGGGACGAAAGCATTTCGGCAACGACTGCGCGTGCGCTTGAGATTCTGCGGACACCGCAGTTCCTGCGGCCGATCCGGCAAGAATCGCTGTATAAAACCAGCATGAAGTTCGCACCCGCGCCCAGGATCGGCGTCCCTGCTGGCACCGCGGCGGCCATCGTCATCGCGACCTCTCCGTCTACGGATCCGCTGCTCGACTCGCGTCGGTACGCGCGATTTGCCGCGCTGCCAGCTCCTGAGATGCACGCGGCATTTGAAGCGCTTGTCGCAAGTGGCGTCTATGTGATCCTTGAACGGCGAATCCTCGTACTCCGCATTCTCCAAGCAGAGACGCGCGCAATTGCCGCCATCGTGTCCGTTGAGGACACGCAACCTGCGCGTCCGGGAATCCATCCGATCACGCAAACGATTTCGATAACGGACCCCTCCGGCGCACTCGGCACACTGCTCGATTTCTCCACCAAACAGCGGCCGGTCTTCCACGGCTCGACCCCTGATGGCATCACCCTCTCTGGTTTCGAGGCGGACGACGAACCAGCGCTCATTGCGGCGCTTGAAACGCTCTTCCCGGTGCAGCTGCGTCAGCCCGGTGTTTGGGCGGTTTTCGCTGGTATCGAGGCCATCGTTCCCGCAGGACTCGTCCTCGAACTTTGAAATCGTCCCGACAAGATGCGCTGCTAAACTCGGCCTCTCATGACCGACGCGACCGACGCGACCGCAAGGACCTCCATGACTGCCCTCACCGCCATGACCGCCATGACCGCACTGACCCCCGCCGCCGCCGCCGTCGCTCACACGCTCTTTCCTCAGGCTCCCTCGAAGGGGCGCGTGTACAACTTCTCCGCAGGGCCAGCATGCATGCCCGAATCTGTGCTGGAACAGATTCGCGAAGAAATCTTCGATTGTCGCGGGGGCGGGATCGGACTACTCGAACTCTCTCACCGCGGCGCGCTGTACGAGGACCTCAACAATGAGGCCGAAGCGATGTGTCGAAAGGCGGCGAATGTCGGAAGTGACTACGCGGTCTTTTTCATGCCCGGCGGTGCAACGCTCCAATTTGGTTTGCTTCCGCTGAACTTCGTTCCAGATACAGGTACCGCCGCATACATCGACACGTCGATTTGGTCATACAAGGCATACACCGAGGCCCTTCGCTGCCGCAATGTGACGATCGCCTTCGATGGCCGATCGCTCTCCGCGAAGTACTCGCGAGTACCAAAGCAGGGCGAGTTCACAGAGCCATCGAATGCCGCGTACCTGCTTTACTGCCAGAACAACACGGTGGAGGGCACGACATTCTGGGCGCCGCCCGAAACTTCGCTGCCGCTCATCGGTGATGCGACGAGCGACATCTTCTCGCGTCCTTGGGACTTCACGAAGCATGCGATGGTGCTTGCCGCCGGACAGAAAAACCTTGGTGCATCCGGCGCGAGCCTCGTGGTCGCGCGCAAAGACTTCATCGCACGTGCCACGCAGAAGCTCCCGCAAATTCTCCGCTTTGAAGACCATGCGAACGCTGGATCGCGGCTCAACACCCCGCCTACATTCGCCGTTCGCGTCATGGGCCTGATGGCTGAGTGGTCGCTCAAGGTGGGCGGTCCCGAAGCGATTGCGAAAAACAACGCTCTCAAAGCCAATCTGATCTGGAACGCTGTCGACAACTCCGGTGGCTTCTATTCATGGCCCGCAGAAAAGTGGTGCCGCTCGCACCTCAACATTTGTTTCAAAACGGCGAAGCCGGAACTCGATGCGAAGTTTGTCTCCGAAGCTGAGCAGCATGGTCTCTTCGGGCTCCTCGGCCATCGCGAGGCAGGCGGTATGCGCGCGTCGAGTTACAACGCTTTCCCCGTAAAGGGCTGCGAGATCCTGGCTGACTTCATGGGCGAATTTGCCCGGCGAAACGGCTGAGATTTCGTCGTCTTGTCGATCTCGCAGCCACAGATTGCGCTTAGGCGTCAAGTCTGTCGAGTGCAGCGCGGCCGCGAGGTAGATCAAAACAAGTTCCAGTTCGAACATAACTCGCGCCGCCCATGCGGCCGATGGCGTTTAGTTTTGTCGGGTCGATCCGCTTCCCATCAAGTACGGCGTCTTCGATGTGCATGTACACCACGCGACCGATGACCATGTTGCCGCCATCGGGAATCCCCGGCGCGAATCGCTTGATCTCGACAGTCTCGCACTCGAATGTCACCGGACTCTCGGCAAATCGGGGCGCAGCGATGCGCACGCAGGGCAAGGGCGTGAGCCCGGAGAGGGCAAATTCGCTGTCCCCCGGCGCAAGACGCTCTGAACACGCAACGACCCGACGAACGGATGCCTCCGTCGCCAAGCCGATCGAGAAACAACCGGTCCCTCCATCGCCCAACAACTTCGCGTTGGCGAGCGTGTCCTTCTCGCCACCATCCTCGCGATTGGCTGGACAAAACATCACGAGAAAAGGCTCGCTCGAGACTCCGTTGAAGAAGGAAAACGGCGCAAGATTCGGACGCCCCGCGAGATCCACCGTACCGACGACCGCGATGGGCCGCGGAACAATCGCGCCAATAAGCAGACCATAACGCCGCGCCGCCGTGAGCTCTGATGGATCAAATTGCACGGTGATTTCTCCCCTCCAACGCGCTGCCAACATGCAAGACAAGGCCATCCATCGCCGCCTCGAGCATGTCAACCATTTCGACAAAACCGGATTGCCCACCGTAATACGGGTCTGGCACATCCTCGTGCGAGCGTCGTGCATCGAACTCGCGCACGAGCAACACCCGATTCGGCAACGCCCCGCGCGAGAGTACAGCCATCACGTGCGAACGATCCATGCACACGAAGAGATCACATTCAAGAAAATCACGGTCGCGGAGGCTGCGCGCGGTTCCTACCGCCTCGTAGCCAGCGTCGCGCAAGGCCGTCACTGTTCGGGGATCCGGGCTGGCGCCCTCATGCCAGTCGCCCGTGCCAGCAGAGTCGATCTTGACCCGCGGAAGAATCCCAGCGCGGCGCGCATACTCACGGAAAATGTTTTCGGCAGCGGGACTGCGACAAATGTTTCCTGTGCAGACAAAAACGATTTGAAACGGCGCGCGCCCGTTGATCATGACGCGAGTGTACCCCTGTCGAGGTGTGATTCTTCGTCGCTACACTGGCGCGATGGTGTACGACTACGACCTTCTCGTCATTGGCAGCGGCCCGGCAGGACAGCGCGCGGCAGTGCAGGCCGCCAAACTCGGCAAGCGTGTTGCGATCGTCGAGCGTCAGCGGATGGTCGGCGGAGTGTCACTCCATACCGGCACCGTACCGAGCAAGACCTTTCGTGAAGCGGTGCTCTCGCTCACGCATGTACCGACGCTCGCCGCTGGGACTCCGGTCGACCGACCGCGGCCGTCAATCGAAGACCTGCTCCACCGCGTGAACGATGTGATTGAGCGTGAACTTGAGGTTGTCGCGAAGCAACTTTCGCGCAACGGCGTTGATCTACTGAGCGGAAATGCCAAGTTTCTCGACCCGCACACCGTGCAAATCGATGGCGCAGCACTCGACCGCCACGCGAGCGCCGAGCACATCCTGATCGCCTGTGGAAGCACGCCCGCAGCGCCGCCCATTCCCGCCGACCACGAATCGATCCTCACCAGCGACGACATCCTCAAACTTCCTCGCCTGCCACGATCACTCGCCGTCATCGGTGGTGGCGTCATCGGCGTGGAGTACGCATCGATGTTCGCGGAACTCGGCATCGAGGTCACCCTCATTGATCGCCATGATCGGCTGCTCGAATTTTGTGACTCTGAGATCGTCGACGAACTCATTCATCAAATGCGCAAGAAGCGCGTCACCTTTCGCCTCGGCGAAGCGGTGAAGACGATTCAAGGTCAGTCGGGGCCAACTCAAAAGTCTGCCACCATCGAACTCGAGAGCGGGAAACTCGTGGCAGTCGACGCTGTGCTTTTCTCAATTGGTCGCATCGGCGCAACTGCGTCGCTCGATCTCGACAAGGTCGGACTGAAAGCGGACGATCGCGGCCGCCTCACCGTCAATGCCAACTTCCAAACCACGGTGCCGCACATTTCTGCCGCCGGTGACATCATCGGCTTTCCTGCGCTTGCCTCGACGAGTTCGGAGCAAGGTCGATTGGCCGTGTGCAGCATGTTTGGAATCGAAGCGAAGCCAGCACCCGCCGGATTTCCGTACGGGATCTATGCGATTCCGGAGATCTCAATGATCGGCGCGACGGAGCAGGAACTCACGCAGAAAAAGATTCCCTACGAAGTCGGCGTCGCACGCTACGCGGAAATCGCGCGCGGACAGATCCTCGGAGACGACAGCGGACTCTTCAAAATGATCTTCCATCGCGAAACCCGCGCGCTCCTCGGCGTCCACTGCATGGGCACGCAGGCAACTGAACTTGTGCATATTGGTCAAGCGGTACTGACGCTTGGGGGAGGTCTCGATTATTTCCTCGAAGCCGTCTTCAACTATCCAACGCTTGCGGAGTGCTACAAGGTCGCAGCGTTTAATGCGGCGAACCACATGCGCGTCGAACGGACGGCTGGCTCGAGATAGTCACCCAACGAAGGCGCGCATATCGCGTTTGAGTGCGACCTCAAATATTGTCAGCGACTTCGCAAGTCGAAACGCGTATACTCAGGCTGTCTTTTACATCAGGGGCCGACCAGCATCGACCGGACGCACCTTGTCCATCGTTGCGAGCCGTGGAGCATCCAGGCCACGTAAAAAGGATGCAAAACTAGAACTGCCAACACGCAGTACGCTCTCGCCGCCTAATTCGCGGTGACGCGGAGTAGACCCGACGCCCGGTAGGGTTTGCCCGCGCAAAAAACTGGGCTGGTTCCAAAGCGATGCCTTACCGCCGCGGAACGAGACAACAGTCAGGCTGGCTGAGGTTTGGCGCCCGCTGTCAGCGGATGGCCTCGGCGAGATTGAAATGACAGAAACGCTCGTAGACGCGGTGGGTGAGACGTTTCGGCACGGGGGTGCGAATCCCCCCGGCTCCACTTTTGCACGGCACCTGCCGTGAACAGCGACGACTGTCGTGGTGAGAATTGTTCGAGGAAACCCCTCTCACGACACCATGTCACCATGGCACCACGACAGTCCGACGGACGCGCTCCGTCGCGCTTGAGATGCGATCGACCGCACTCTGCGTGAAATCGATCGTGCACATCGGTTTTCAGCCAGTGCCATGACAAACCGTCTCCCATTCGCGACGATGCGCTGCGTGATTGCGTATCACCCAGTACCGATCGCTGTGACTATTTCACTCCAGAGATCGGCTCAGCACGACCCCAGCGAATTGGAGTAGTTTCATGGCGGCGACCTCAAAATCGGCCCTCACCCAGACCAACTGGGATCTCATCCGCGACGCTGCGAGTGACTCAACCACTGCCAAGTCGAGCCTCGAGAGGGTCACCCGGCGCTCATGGCCTGCCATCTATGCGTTCATTCGCGCATCCGGCCGACCACCAGAACAAGCCACCGAACTCACGCAGGGATTCCTCTGTGATGTCTTTCTCGCGCGCAAGCTGCTTGAAAAAGCTGATCGCAATCGTGGTCGTTTCCGCACGCTGTTACTCGGCGCAGTTCGCAACTACCTCGCGGATATACATCGTCGGACGACCGCCATGACTCGTATGCCGAGAGGCGGTGTTGCACCGCTTGATCAGCTGATCACCGTTGGCATCGACCCCGTTGCGCATGGCGCCGATTCACCAGAACGTGCATTCAACGCGCGCTTCGTGGCCGGACTGATCCGCTCCGCGGCCGAGCGACTCCAGCAAGAATTGTTGAGCGAAGGCGACGAGGCCTCGTGGGAGATCTTCCGACTCCGCGTGCTGCAGTACGCGTTCGATGGAACGACTGTCGGTTATGAGGAGATCGCCCCTCGATTTGGCCTCGCAAAGGGCACCTGCGCGGCCAAGCTTCTGGTCGCGAAGCGTCGCTTTGCTTCCATTCTCATGGATGAAATGCGGGCCACTGTGGAAAACCCATCCGATCTCAGCGCTGAAGTTGACGAGTTGCTGTCACTCCTTGGAAGCCGTTGACCGCGAGAAAAACCGCACAAACATGCTGGTATATGCTGTTTCACACATGACATTCTGCACATGAATCCACACCGATCATGACCCATCACGAAGAACCATCCGCGCAGTCACACCCTGAATCGAGCCGTTCGCTCGGCGACACGCTCCGATGGGCTTTCGAACTCGATTCGTCACCGGCACTCGCGGGCGCAACTTGGCTCGCATGCGAGATCGTGCCGTCTGCACGAGATCCATTTGAAGCGATCCTCGCTGAGTCCACCACGCTTGGCGCACTGGAAGAGTTGAAGGGCGCGTTCAAGATGCTTCGAACGACCGGAACCACGAGCGCTGAGCGGAGTCTGGCCGCTCGACTCTACGCTGCAACTATTGGCGCAGCTCTCGTGCGTCACGCAACGCTCATCACCACGCAGCGCGGAGAATCACTCCATCGCGCCTTCACTGAGTTACAAAGCGATCCGTCGATGCCGGAGCCTATTCGCGCGCTTGCAAGCCGTGCTCTCGACGCTGCGCGCAGCATCACTTAACCACTACTTGCCCGCGGATTCATCGAAAAACCCACTCTTCGAAGGGGAATCCGGCGCATTCGGGATGTTCTCAAGGGCCGACAATTCTTCACTTGAGAATGGTTCCCAGCGAATTCGCGCAGCGCCGAGCGACGTGCCCGTTGCAAAAGCGATGTCAACGAGCGAAATCTGGTAGCTCGCGAGTGCCGCAACCTCGCGGCTCTGCGCATCCGCAAGGCTTGCCGAGGCATCGAGTACATCGGTGCTCGTACGCAGTCCGACGTCAAACTGCCGTTCCTCTGCGGCAAGCGTTCGCGCGGCGAGAATCGTCTCAAGCCGCGCCGCAAGAATCCGCTGCCAACTTTGCGTCAGCCCATCGAGCGCGTCGAAGACCTCCGTGCGAATCGACTGCCGACGCGCCTCGCGCGTTCCAAGTCGCTGCACACGCTGCAAAATCGCCGCGTTTACCCGCGATTCTGCCGCCTCGTTGCCAAGCGGTATCTCCGCGCGAACACCGACATTGAAACTATCCGCGTTTCCGAGTGATCCGTAGGCCTCATTCGCCTCCGCACCAGTTCCCTGGAGGTTGTAGCCGTAGTCAAGCACGAACAGTGGGAGTGCCGCGTTTCGACGGAAACCAATCTCGCTCTGGTCAATCGCCAACTGAATCTCGAGCTCGATCATCTCCATCCGATTCGCAACTGCCTGCGTCGCGAGTGATTCGCCATCGAGTTTGAGGCTCACCGGATTCGGGTCACTCCCTGGCTTGAGCGCTGTACCCGTCGAGACAGGTAGATCTGCGCGGTTCATCAATCGCTTGAGCGAGCGCTGCCGAATCCGAAGGTTTGCGTCTGCGACGATGATCTGCTCAAGCGTGCGCCCGATACCACTCTCTGCGCGCACGACTTCGATTTCAGGCGCGTCGCCCTGCGCGACTCGTCGACGCGCGCGCTCGAGTTGCTTGATCGCAACGTCGTACTGCGCGCGACGCACGCCGAGTTCGCGATACGCCGAGTAGACGTTCCAATACGCCTTGTCGGCGTTTGAAATCACGCGAATCGCCTCAAGTTTCGTGCGCGTATCGGCAATCTGCCCCTGCCACTCCGCAACGCGAATCGAATGCGTGTTGGCATCGACGCCTGCACCACGGAGGAGCGGCTGACTCATCGACAGCGAAACCGCAGCGAGCCATTCCTGGTCGTCTTCACCGAACGTGAGTCCGCTTGCGCCGCGCGTGAGCGGCGATGAGAGACTGATCGCGCCGCCCGTCGCGAGCGGCATGTTAAAGCCTGCGTCGAATGAATCACTATCGGGAGTTTGACCCGTCGCGAGATCTGCGAACACTGTGTTGTTACTTCGGTTGTACGAAGCGAAAAATGTTCCCTCGAACTTCGCTTCTTCTGCCGACAAGTTTGCCCGCGCAATTGCAGGGTCGACCAACAGCGTCCGAAGCTCGAGATTGTTCGCAAGCACCGCCGAGCGCACATCCGCGATCGTCAGCTCGACAGCGTCCTCAGCAATCGCTGGGACCTGAATATCTGTGAGCGCCTGTTTCGCCGCTTCCTCAAGCGACACCGGTGGCTCAATAGCGCGAGCCACTGGATCGGTGCCATCGATCCGCCGCAACTCGGCCTCGGGCACGCGCCAACGCGGATCCTCGTTGTCAAAAATTCCTGTTCGGCAGGACGCCGCGGAGCACGCAGCGACCGCAAGCACGAGTGTGCGAACGGTGCGAGTACAGAGGACGAATTCGGTCGGTGTCTCCATCATTCGTGCCTCAGCGCTTCGATCGGATCGAGCCGCGATGCCTTGATCGCCGGGAACATGCCGAATACAACGCCCGTCACGGCGCTGAAGACAAAGCTGAGCGCGACTGCCCAGAACGGAATGTCGGCCTGGTCGAGTTGCGCGCCGGGAATCTTTGTGAGCCCAAAGGCCGCAAGTCGGCCAAACGCGATGCCGACGAATCCACCGACAAGACACAGCGTGACCGCCTCGAGGAGAAACTGCAGCAAAATCGCCATCGGCGTCGCGCCCACCGCCTTGCGCAGGCCAATCTCGCGTGTGCGTTCGCTCACGGAAACCAACATAATGTTCATGATGCCAATCCCGCCAACGAGCAGGCTGATGCCGACGATTCCACCAGCAATCGCCGTGATCCCCGCCGCCAAAGCCTTGAACTGTTCAATGAACTTATCGATTGCCGCAACCTGAAAGGTCTGCGGCTCGCCGGGGCCGAGCCCGCGCATGCGTCGAAGCACGAACCGAACCTCATCCTCGCCTTCGACCGCCGTCTCTGGGCTCACAAAGAGGCCCTCGACGCGCATGAAGAAGTTGCGATCCTGCATTTTCTCCGCCACGGAAAACGGAATAAAAATCTCCGCACTCGACGTGTTCATTCCAAAGAACCGCGCCTGCGTCGTTTCAACAACACCCACGATCATGAATCGCCGACCTCCGATGAGAATGGCGACTCCCACCGGGTTCGACGGCAAATCGAGTTCGACAATTGCGTCTGCATTGATCAGGCACACTTGTCGTTCGCTCTCGACATCGATCGATGAGAACGGCCGCCCCTCCTGAACGAAACGATTCTGCACATCATGCCACTCGGGCCAGATGCCGGAAATTGTGATGCCTTCGATCCGCTTATCACCCGACTCCACATCGAGCCCGACCTCGGTAATCGGCGTGACTGCTTTGACGAGCGTGCACTCGTCGCGGATCGCTTCGACCTCAGCGGTCTTGATGAGAATCTTCTCCCACGGATACATGTTGCGCGGCGCGTTGTCGGGCCGATCGGGAAAGACGAAAAACTTACTCGCACCAACCGATTCAAACTCATCGAGTACTTTCGCCTTGAGCCCGGTGAGTGCCGCAATCACGGCGGTCGTGCTCGCCACACCGACGATGATGCCGAGTGCTGTCAGAAACGCCCGCGACTTGTTGGCCCAAATCTGCGAGAACGCGAGAGAAATCGCCTGCAACCAGAAGAGCGGGTTCATCATGAGGCAGTGCCCCTTGCCGCGATCATGTCAAGATGACGGCCCGCGATATCTTCCGCCACCGGAACATCGCTCAGCACGCGGCCGTCGCGCAAGCGCACCACACGCTGGCAATGGGCGGCAACTTCGTCTTCGTGGGTCACGATGATGACCGTTTGTCCTTCGGTATGAATCTGCCGAAAAAGCGCGAGGATCTCGATCGTCGTCGCACTGTCGAGATTTCCAGTCGGCTCGTCGGCGAGAAGGATCGACGGTCTATTGAGGATGGCGCGCGCGATCGCAACACGCTGACGCTGACCTCCAGAGAGTTGGTTCGGACGGTGATGCACCCGGTCTGCAAGTCCGACACGGTCCAGCGCAGCAAGCGCGCGCTGTCGACGACCACGCCATCCGCCTTGCGCGTATATGAGCGGCAACTCGACATTCTCAAGCGCGGTCTGCCGAGGAAGAAGTTCAAAGCTTTGAAAGACGAAGCCAATCTCCTCGTTGCGGACCTGCGCGAGTTCCTTCGCGCCCATTCGGCTGACATCGCGACCATTGAGGAGATACACACCTGAAGTCGGGCGGTCGAGGCATCCGAGCATATTCATGAGCGTGCTCTTACCAGAGCCGGACGAGCCCATGATGGCGACCATCTCGTTGCGTCCAATGGTGAGGTCAAGACCGCGCAGCGCGTGGATGGTCTCAACACCGACGCGATAGATTTTTTCCAACGCGCGAACGTCGATCAGAGGCAACGGTTCCACGACGCGCGCAGCAGGGTTCACCGCTGGCCCGGGGCGTTCATCACCCATTCGTCGACCCTGCCGCAGCATCCTTCGCCGTCTCCTCGCGAATCGCATCACCAGACTTCAAACGCTCAAGCACTCGGTATGGGCCAGTGACCACAACATCACCTTCCGCAAGTCCCTCAAGGATCATTGTGTCAGAGAGATTCGACGCGCCAGTCTTGACCGGCACGATCTGCGCCTTCCCGTCAACCATGCGGAAGACGATCGTCGCTTTCTTTCGCTCCTTGTCGACTAACGGAGATTCGACGAGGTCCGCTGGCAAATCGTCGAGTGTCCGCTCCAGAAGAGCCTGGCTCGGCACGAGCAGGCCGTTGGTGCGCGCGACGATGATGTCCACATTCGCAGCAAGCCCAGAGAGCAGCGTCTCTCCATCTACCAAGTCGAGTTTGACCTCACACTTAAACCACCCTCCAGTGCCAGAGCCAGCCCCGCCGCTTGATGAGCCAAAAGACGCCTCGGTGCCACGCGAGAGTGCCACGCGATCGACCGCACCCTTGAACTCTCGGTCGCGGTAGGCATTCACGCGCACCGTGGAGTCCTGGCCAGCGCGGACACGGGCGACGTCGCTCTCGGCGACCTTGGCCTTGAGCCGCACAGAGCCGAGATCGGCAATCGTGAGGATCTTGGTTCCGGCGTTGTTCATGGTTCCGACAACCACCAACTCGCCAGGCTCCGCATTCAACTCCGTGATCTGGCCATCGATTGGGGCAAAAATCGTGGTCTTTTTAAGTAGCTCGCGCGCACGCTGGATGTCGGCCTCCGCTGCAGCAAGAGAGCTCTCAATCACCGAAAGACCTTCCTTGGCCGACGCAATCTGTGCCTCAAGGTCGCGCACACGGGCGATCGCATCGTCGAGCGAAGCCCGGCTCACATCACCGGTCTTGAACAACGACTCCTGTCGCTCAAACGCGGAACGGGCATTCGCAAGTTGCGAGTTTGGGCTTGCCAAACGCTCCTGTTCGCTGCGCAATCGGAACCGCTCGCCATCGCGTCGCGCCATCTGCGCCTGCAGCGACGCCTGGAGATCGCGATCATCAAGTTTGACAATCAACTCACCCTTCCGCACGGTCGCGCCCTCGCGAAACGGAATCTCGAGGACACGTGCACTGACTTCAGCAGAGACATCGACCTTGACCTCAGGATCAAGTTCGCCGGGAGCAGAAACAGTCTCGAGGAGTTCGCGCTTCGATACGGCAGCAATCCGAACCGCGAGAGCTTCATCGCCACCGCCAAACGATGGAAGCACCGTGAGTGCTGCAGGGCCCGCCACGACGAGCCCGACGACGGCCGCGCCGAGGAGTACCGCCATCACAACCAGGAACGTGCGCACGATTGAGACTCCAAAGGATCGGAACGGCACGAGCCGCGAGGGGCGAGCGTATTCCGAAACCGGTTCGATGGGTTGCAAAGTGCGGCAAAACGACAACAGTCGCCATGATGTGGGCCAAACCGTATCACGCTAAAACGCACGCACCCCCGGCCGAAGCCGGGGGTGCGTGGAATGAACTTGTCTCTGAAAGCCCGCTGTCAGACGACAGCTGCTTCCATTGCGAGGACTTGCTTACTGGCAAGCGCCCCACGAACCGAGGAGGGCCGACAGATCGGCAGCGGTGGTGGTGCCATCGCCGTCGATATCGCCACCCGCGGTACCCCACGCGCCAAGAAGCGTCGAGAGGTCAGCTGCGGTGACGAAGCCGTCGCCGTTGAAGTCAGCCGGGCAGTTCGAGGCGCAGCCCGCGAACGTACCGTTGATCTGGACAACCCACTGGGCAGTGAACGTCGCACCGAGGGTCTCGGTCGTGACGTACTGGCCAGCAGCATCGGCGCAGGAGAGACGGCAATAGGTGTTGCTGCCCGGACCCGCGGCGTTACCCGCTGCGCGAAGGAAGTGACCCGTGTTCGGGTCCACGGTGCCAACGGCTGCGTTGAGGATGTCCGGGTAGTCGATTTCGACAACCAGGTTGTTGGTCTCGCTCTCGATGCAAAGCGGCGGATCAAAGTTGATGGTGCCCTTGAAGACGCCACCAGGAATGAGGATCGCACGAGTCTCGATGGCCTCGAGGTCGTTGCCGTCGCCCGCAGTCACGATCGCGTTGCGCGGAGCGCCGTTATCGATATCGCGGTAGATGGTAACGGTCGCAGGCAGCGGAATATCGCTGAAGAACAGAGCGCAAGCCGTGTTGGCAGCATTCGGGAAGCGGGCGACCGAGTAGACGCCCATGTTCAAGCAGCTAATCTCTCCGCCGACGGTGCCGGCGGCGAACGAACGAGCGAAGCGGTTGCGACCAGTTGCACCAGTCTGGCAAGCGGGGAACGCTGAGCCAGCGAATGCGCATGCAACGAGACCGTTCGGAACGGTGTTCGGGTCGACGTTGATCGAAGCCGAATCCGGACCAGGAGCGGCGCACGAGGCTGCGAGGATCTCCGGGCAATCCGCATCAACAGCAGTCACCTGCATGACATACTCGTTGAGAACGCCGCTACCGCACGGGGTGTTCCCCGAGCCGAAAGGAATCGCCACGAAGAGGTAGTAAGTACCAGTCGAGAGGCAGACCTGGTTGGTCGATGGGCAAGCACCGATGCCATCATTGAGGATCGTGATGCCCGCGCAGTCAGCGGCAGCGATATCGCCTGACACGATGAGTGTCTGAACGAAGCTCGCCGAGCTCACGGTGAGGGACACGGTCTTATCCGCGGGAACGTCGACCGAGTAGAAGTCGATGTCGCGGGTTTGGTCACCCGTGACAGCATCGACGTTGAGCCAGAAGGAACCCTTGGTCGACGAACCGAGGGCGACCTGCTCGACCGCACCGCCAGCGAAGCAGCCAGAGTTGGTGCTGTCACCGCAAGCCTCAGCTTCGGTACCGGTGAACGCCGGAAGCAAGCATGGCTCGGGGAAGTCGAATGTCACGGTTCCGCTACCCGGGAGGTCGAAGGTGGCCACACGGATGAGGTACCACTGTCCAGCCGCGACGGTGACGCTAAGGTCAGACGAGAAATTCGGGCAAGCGGTCGCATCACCATCGTCGTTACAACCAACGAGCGCGGTGTTGAGCGTGTTGTAATCAAAAGTAGCCGGGTTGGAGCCCATTGCGTAGACCGCGAGCTTCGAGTCGAAGGTCACAGCGCCGCATGTGTTGACGCGAAGAATGCCGTTCGCAGTCGACTGCGCGCGGTACCACACATCATTGAGGAACACGTCGTTACCCGAATTGCATGTCGCGGCTGGGTGTACCGGTCCGTCGGTGTTGCAGCCGTTCAGGTTGAAGACGCGGGTCGAGTCTCCCGAGACGAGGTTCGAATTGGTCGCGCAATCGTTAGAAACGGCCGGGTTCGCGTCAACGCACTGGTAGACAAAGAGACCACAGAACTCAACAGCGGCGAGGACGCAATCCGCGTCCCACGTCGTGTCGCAGCAGAAGGCGTTGAACGCGCAAACAGAAGCGCAGCACGTCGGGTCTTCGCAACCAGGGGCAGCATGGACGACCGCGCAGCCATCAGTCGAACCGAGGCAGCCAGCGGCAATCGCTTCGAAGGTCAGGTTGAGTTGGCCAACGCCCGAGGAAACGACACCAGCGTCGTCATAGCCACCGATGCGGATGAAAAAATCCTGACCAGCAGTGGTCTCGATGTTCTGGATCGAGGAGTAGTACTGCTGGCAAGATGCGTCTACAGCAGCATCGCCGTTGCACGCGATCGCAGTCAGCGCGCCGCAGGTACCGGTGTAGACGACCATCGACGTGTCAAAGCTGCCTGCAAAGCAGGTGCTGAGGTCGAGGTAACCCGAATCGGTCGCGGTGAACTTGAACCAGATATCCTTGTTGCTCGTTCCGTAGCTGAGGAACGTCCCGGGGCAGAGCGCGTCGTCAACAGCTGGCGCGCTCATCGTCGCCGTGGTGGTGTTGAACGCGTTCGCACCGATGACAGCGGTCGTTGCCGACGCGCACTCGTCCTGACCCATCGCCATGGTCGTGAAGCCACCCGCCGCGAGGACGGTGGTCACGAGCAGGCTCGTACCGTAGACATTCTTCATCGCATCGCTCCTTGAAACGGCCCGAAGAATCGGGCCTTGCCTGTTGAAACGCAGCCCTCGGCTGCGCTGGGACTCCTCCACGAACACCGAAACGGCCGGGTTCGTCACACTTCGCACCTTGATCACGCGCTGTGAAAACACAGCAAGCGATCGCAGAGCGCCGATTCACTCTAATGCAGTGATCGGACGATCCAAACGGAATCTTGTTGGGAACAGAGAAATCCGGACCATTTCGCCAGCCGGGTTTCACAGAACGCGGAACTCGGGGCGAAATCTGAACCAATCAGGACCGAGAACCATGAAAATGACCTCATGGTCGGAAAAAACCAAAACGGCGGCCCTAAGAGGCCACCGTCGATGAGAAGAACGCGACAAACTCTTTTACGAGAGGTTGAGCATTTGAACGCACAACCATTGCTCTCAGGCATTGCTCTCAGGCATTGCTCTCAGGGAACGACCGTGGCCGAGGTCCAACTCAGGCGCGGGTTCTCCTCTGCGAAAGCCGGGAGCCCGATTAGGGAGCTGGCTCAATCGTGACGGTGAGTCGAAGCGATGTGAGCTGCTCCGCAACCAGTTCGGCATGCTCACGATGCGTCGCGAGCACGAGTGACAGACCTTTCTTATGGGCCTCCATCGTGCAGCGGGTCGCAGTCGGCACGCTCAGCCGCGCAAATCGACAAAGTGACTCGACCACGAAGCCCATGTCGTTCACTTCATCGTTGTGAAGCAACACATTCCATGGGGGAAGCGTTTCGGTCGGAGTGCGAGGACTCGGAGCGGGAGACGGGCGAATAGGTGCATCTACTGTGTTTTGGCTCATCAGGTCATCACCTCGGGGGCCGAGTATACGTGCTCAACTTGTTGGATTCGAGAGTGGGCGCGAAAGTTCCTTAAAAGAGCAATGAAGACCTCTAGTCCTTTCGCCAATCCACCACAAGTTTCCCAAACTGCTCACCTGCCTCGAGCCGCGCGAATGCCTGCGTTGCCTCTCTCGGCGCGAAGACCTGATCGACGATCGGACGAATCGCACCCGATCGGAAAAGCGCAACCACCTCGCGAAACTCCCTCATATCACCCATCGTCGAGCCGACGAGCCGGAGTTGGTTCCAAAAGATACGCGTGAGATCGGTCGTGGCATCCGGCCCTGTGGTAGCGCCGCATGTGGCGAAAGTCCCACCGCGGGCAAGACTCTTGATGCACGCTCCGTGAACCGCCTTTCCGACGCTATCAACGCAGAGATCAACCCCCCGTCGACTCGACCGTTGCCGAACTTCCTTCGACCAGTCTTGCCCTTGATCGAGCACCATATGTGTGGCACCAAGTGCCTTCGCGCGATCGAGTTTCCACTGGTGACGGCTGGTGACAATCGTTTCGCAGCCGAAATGCCGGGCAATTCCGAGCGCGGCGAGTGCCACTCCGCCACCAATTCCGGTGATGAGCACCAACGAACCGGCCCGCAAATCCGCCTGGGACACCATCATCCGCCACGCGGTGAGGTGGGTGAGTCCGAACGCGGTGGCCATGACCGGATCCGCGTCGCCGATATCGAGAAGATTGTCGATTGGCGCAACGAACAGCTCGGCAAGGCAACCTGGCCCATGTTCGCCGATCATGGTGATGTCGTGCGGCGACGGCCGAACACCCGGCCGCGTCGGATCGGGCTTCGGGACCGCAGCATTCAGGAGCACTCGACGACCGATCCAACCCGGATCGACTCCAGAACCAACTTTTTCGATGATGCCGGCGCCGTCGGAGCCGGAAATGGCGGGATACGCAATGTCGATTCCTGGCAGCCCGCGGCCAACCCAGAGATCAAGGTGGTTAAGCGCGGCCGCCTCGGTGCGAACCACGACCTCACCCGCACTCGCAGTCGGCTCGGCGAAATCGTGCACATAGGCAACATTGGGGAGGACTGGCGAACCTTGACGCTCGATGGTGATTGCGCGCATGGTGATGAGTGTACGGGACGCAGCCGAACTGCTTCGGAACCGTATGATTCGCCCCATGATTCGCCCCACGATTCGCCCCACGATCCGCCGCATGCATCACGCCGAAATCCGCCAACTGCCGCGTCTCGCGAGATCGCTCCTCTGCTTCGAAGCGCGCCGAGCGACGCAAGCCACTCTCTGGATCGCCGTCACTTGGTGTGGAGTCGCTGCGCTGGGATTCTCCGACCCTTCATTCGCTCAAACGCCGCCAGCGACGATCCCGGCGACCTCGCCAACGACCCCCGGCCTACCTCCCCCGGCCCCAGCCGGCCAAGCAATTCCGGGTCCGATGAAAGCCGACCCGCCGGGAGTTGATTTCGGTGTCGTCGAGCCCGGCACGACCGTATCCGCGACGATCAAACTCGTGAATCCACTCGACCGACCCGTGACCATCAAGATGGCAAAGCCGAGTTGTACCTGCACGACCGTCGACATGGTGGGCAAGGTCATTCCCGCAATGGGGACGATCGACATGCCGATGTCGATGAAGACCGCACACTCTGTGGGAAAGCGCTCGGCACAAATCAATCTTGTCTTCGAGGGCATCAACCAAGTTCTCGGCGTTCGAATTGACGCCGAGACAGCGTACGCCGTACGCGCCAACCCGCCGTTTATCGACGCGCTCGCGGCGGAACGCATGAAAGGGTTTTTCGAACTGATCTCTACCGACGGTGTGCCCTTCACTGTGCGCGCGGTTGATGGAAAGCCGCCGGAATCTCCCGACGGAAAGCCGATGGCCCCTGCGCCGCGACACATCGTTCGCTACGACTTCACCCGAGATCCCACCGCGAAGGTTCCGCCGTTTCTGATTGTCGAAACAGATCACCCGAAATGCCCCCTGCTTGATCTGCGCGTCCGTCACGAGTCAACGCGTATCACCCCTGCCCTCGGATTCGCGGAGTATCGCGCGAACCTCGGCGTGCTCGCGCCGAAAGGAAACGGCGAATTCGAACTTGAAATCAAGCACATGGGTGCCGCGCGCGTCAGCCGAGTCTCCAGCCTGAATGCCGCGGCCAAGACGGAACTACTCGAGCAGAAGTCGGACGGAGATTCGCTGCTTGTGAAGGTCCGTTTCGAAGACCTTGGGCTTCCGAAAGGGATGTTTCTGTTCCCCTGCCGGTTTGAGTCAGGGGTAAAGACCGCGGACTTCCTGCTCTACGGCGTCATTCGCTGAACGATGCAAGGTTGGAGTTCTTGCGCGTGCATGCTCAGGGATCAGTTCTGTCGGTTCGAATCGAAATTCGTGCATCAACGGGCGAAACCGGGACGGACGAGGCCGCGAAGCGTCGGACCCATGATTCTTTCTGCCGCCAACACCGATCTCATCCGTATTCGCAAGTACCCGAATCGGCGTCTCTACGACACGAGCCGGTCGACTCATCTCACGCACGATGAAGTGCTCGCCATCGTGCGTCGCGGGAATCGTGTTCAGATCAGCGACAGTCGGTCTGAGGCGGACATCACCAACGAGGTGTTGCTTCAGATTCTCGTCGCGCGTGATCCGGCGCTTGTCTCCGCCCTCCCGACGCAAACGCTCCATGCCTTGGCGCGCTCGACGCCCGATACCGTTGGTGGTGAATCGACGGCCTTTGCCCAGTTGACCGAGGCGCTTCGCGTGGGCCTCGCCAATGGGTCAGAGGCTGCCCCGGTCAGCTCTGCGACCCCGCCGTCGTCGCCTTCGACCTCCGTTGGATTCCCGCGCATTCGCTGACCGCGAAGAGCTCTCAACGAAATCAGTTCTCCAACCTCGAGGCAGCGTCTGCGGCGTGCTCCTGCGCCATGCGGGCGCTGCGTCGCTTTTGCCGCGTACACTGGAACCATGCTCTGCAGTTTGCTTTTTTCCGCTCCTTTCCTCCTGATATCCACGCCGCCACTCGATCCGCGTGTCGACCCTGCCAAGGTGACGAGACTTCCGACGCCGATCGTCGCGACAGAGCCAGAAGTCGCTCGAACACAGCCGCCCCAAGTGGTGCACCGAATCGCCACAAACCCCGCAAACGCGCGGCTTGATCCGGAAACATTCGCAAAAGCAGAACGCACGATCACTCGCGGACTCGCCGCCCTCGCCAGCATGCAGACCACGCGCGGAACCTGGTTCGAGACTGAAGAGGTCGAACCCACCGGTATGGAACCACGCAAGCGCGCCGCGAGTGTTGCGGTCACTGCGATGGCGCTGAAGGCATTCGTGCAAGCGGGCGGCCTGGTACGTGGCGACACGCTCACACGCGCACGGAACGCGATCGACGGGGTACTTGTCGATCCGAATGTGCTCGCGACGGTCATCGATGGTGGCATCGGCAACTATGTGATGAGTTCGGTCGCGAGCGCATTCGCGGCAATTGGCGATGAAGACGCGAAGGCTGCCTCGCTTCGGGCGATCGCCTGGCTGCGCGACAATCAATGGGACGCCGCGGAGGGTCTCGACGCGAACATGGACTGGTACGGTGGCGCAGGCTATGGAAACGGGAAGCGGCCGGATCTTTCGAACACGCAGATGATGTTGGACGCGATGCACGACGCAGGTGTTTCCGCCGACGATCCTGCGATGCAGCGCGCGCTGGCGTTCGTCGCGCGCGCGCAGAATCGGAAGGCTTCAAATCCCGCGGAATGGGCGAAAAATGGCACGGGCGACGGAGGCTTTGTGTACTCGCCTGCCAATGGCGGCGAGAGTTTCGCAAGTGACCACGCGGGAGAAGGCCGCTACGGCGAGAAGCTCGCGACGAAGAGCCTTCGCAGTTACGGCTCTATGACATACGCCGGTTTCAAGAGCATGCTCTATGCCGGTCTCTCCAAAGACGATCCGAGGGTGCGCGATGCGCTCGCATGGATCGCCGCGAACTTTACCTTTGCGGAGAACCCAGGCCTCGGCCAGCAAGGGTACTTCTACTACGTTCACGCAATGTCGCGCGCACTTCATGCTGCGGGCGTAGAGCGAATCACTGCCGCCAACGGCACAGACCACGCGTGGCGCAGCGAGTTGATTGATGCGCTCTCGAGTCGGCAGCGTGAAGACGGGACATGGAAAAATGAAAGCGAGCGTTGGGAGGAATCCAACGAGGCACTCGCGACTATTTATGCGGTGCTCGCGCTTGAAGAAGCACTCAAGCCGCAGATTTCGACGGAGTGAGGACCACGCCATTCTCGTAAACCGGGCGCACGACTAGCTTCAAACTCCATGCAGCAAGCATGGCGGCGGTCGCGAGCAAGATTGCACCAAGCGCTTGGTGAGCAGAAGTGACAAGCACCTCATAGGCGGGGATCTGCTCATCAACACGAATCAACACGACAACCAACGCGCCGATACCGAGCGCAAACTGCAGCCCTACTGCATGAATCAAGCCCTTCCCGAAAACCCGCACTGGCTTGAGCTCGCGTGCCCGGCTTGAAGCATGTGCACCGGTGATGACCGTGAGCACAAGCACAGCGAACGCGCCTGCGATGTGCCCCCAAATTGGCCAGGCAGGATGAACTGCCGCCACGCCATCGTGTGGTGGAATCTGAAGATGCCGGTAGCTCGCGCCGAGAAAGAGCTGCACGAGCATCAACAACACGAGCGCCACGGGAAGCGCACGAAGTCGTCCTGCGTCCGCGATCTCGCGCGAAGCCACAGCACTGCGCCACGATGCACTCGTGATGCACGCGATGACGCATGCTGTTGCAAAGACAATCTGCCCGAACATCCCGTGCACGATTGCAAGCAGCGTGCTCGGTGAAAGTTCCGTTCCGCTGGTTGCGGTTGTGAGCGTGCCTGTCACACGCAAACCTCCGAAAATGCCTTGCACACAGACCATTCCAAGAAACACCGTCGCAATGACGACCGATGCGATCGAGCGACGCTCATCGCGAAGCACGACGCTCAAAAGTACGAGCGCCGTCGTACCGACGAGCATGCCGAAAAGCCTGTGCGCGTGCTCGTAATAGATGCCGCCCTTCATCTCACTGATTGGGTAGAGCAGCATGTTGTGACCGAAGGAGTTCGGCCAATCGGGAACAGCGAGTCCGCTCTCAAGTCCGGTGACGAGCCCACCCGTGACGAGAAGGATAAAAACCGTGATGGCTGCGACGCGTGCGAAGAGGCTGGCAGGTGTCGGTAGTTCGATCGGCCGCGCGCGTCGTGCGACAAATCCGCCGATCCACGCCAACACTGCGCTCGATGCAAAAAGACCGCCGACGTAGAACGCAGGAGTCCAGCGCGAGCCGCCCTGTTCATCGCGGAGAAAGGCGCCGATGATGAGGAGGTTTGCGAACGCTGACACGAGACCGGTCCGAAGCGCTGAAACACCCGCGCGCTGGGCGATGACGCCGAAGAGTACAGGCATCGCGAGTGTGCAGAGAAAGAGTGCCTCGCCAATCCAACGACCTGGTGCGACCATTGCGACATAGCCGATCGCCCACATCGCAGCAGTCGTCGCGAAGCCTAACGCGAGGTGCATCGGTTTGATGAGCGATGCAACGCCGAGCACGCCCAGTGCGCCCACGATGAAGATCACGATCAGAACTCCAAACGACATGGAGCTGGTGACCGCGGGGTCAACATCCGCCACGGCGGTGAGAAGTGAGTGAGGCAGTGCTCTTGCGAGCGCAACGGAAGGAATCAGGACCGTTTCCATGGAGGTCGCTATGGTAGGATTGGTCCCTTGCTCCTATGACAACCGAAGCCGCAGAAATTCCCCTTGCCGACGCGGTTGCGTCCGACCCCCGCGGACTTCCAACCCCCCGCGCACGAAGCGTGCTTGGTATCTGGGCCGAACTCACAAAAGTGCGGCTCAATGCGTTGGTTCTTGCGACCACTGCGGTTGGTTACGCGCTCGGGAATCCGGGTGCTATCGACTGGTCCGCACTCGGTTGGACTTGCGGAGGTACAGCGCTCGCGGCCGCGAGCGCGTCACTGTTCAATCAGTTGTTTGAGCGACGCCGTGACGCACTAATGCTGCGAACGCGAGGTCGGCCACTTCCCGCGCAACAGGTTGGACCGGCCACCGTGTTCACTGCGGCCATCGTGACCGGCTACGCAGGATCGGCGTTCCTCGCACTCTTCGTCGGGTTGCTTCCCGCGGCCCTCGCAGCCATCAACATCCTGCTCTACGCCGTGCTTTACACGCCGCTGAAACCGCGGACGACCTTCAACACGCTGATCGGCGCGGTTTGTGGCGCAATTCCTCCCGTGATCGGTTGGACCGCAGCGACCGGGCGACTCGATCCGGGGGCTTGGCTACTCGGCGGACTGCTTTTCGTGTGGCAGATCCCGCATTTCCTCGCGCTCGCGTGGCTCTATCGCGAGGACTATGCACGCGGTGGCCATGCGATGCTTCCGGTTCGCGACCACGATGGCGAAATCACCGCGCAGGTGGTTTTACTCACGACACTTCCATTGATTCCGCTTGGGCTCACAGCGACGCTCCTCGGACTTGCCGGCATCTGGAGCGCGACGATCTCGCTTCTCGCTGGCCTCTGCTTCTCGTGGCTCTCGCTCTCGTTTTTTCGACAACGTGACGATCGCAGCGCACGCCGGGTGTTTCTTGCGAGCATCACGTATCTCCCCGTGGTTCTTGGTGCGATGACGCTTGATCGCGGCCCAACGGACATGCCTTCGCTCTTTCGCGGCCGGAGCGAAGTGACGCTTGAACAAGGAACGCGAGCACCAACGAAACCGGAATCGAATGCACAGCCGGCCCAATCGCCGGGAGTGGAGTCGACGCCATGAGTGAGTCTGAAACTCCGAGCGAGCGCCCTACGACGATGGCTCCCACAAGGCAGCAAGGTTCGCCGACGCTAACCTTTCGCGGCGGCGGCTGGGTCATTGCGCTCGCCGGACTGCTTGTCGTGCTCGTGCTCGGATGGAGTCTGCTCGGCCCCCTCCTGGGTCGGCAT
Source organism: Candidatus Kuenenia stuttgartensis (assembly GCA_945902075.1). Taxonomy (GTDB): domain Bacteria; phylum Planctomycetota; class Phycisphaerae; order Phycisphaerales; family SM1A02; genus QWPT01. The sequence continues at coordinate 112,184 of CAMDMA010000001.1, forward strand.
CCCATCGGCGACGGGCGCACGGTGGAGAGTTACGGCTACGACCTCTCATCGCTCTTGATTGAGCCGACGGCGCTTGTCGCTTCGGGTTACCCCCGCGGATTTCTTCCTTCGCGCGACGAGCCCTCGCACATCCTTGGTCGCGACATGGTCATCTTCAACGAGCGCAATCGACCGAAGTACGTTGTGACCTCGGATCGAGTGGCGGGAATCGTGATCAACGGGCAGGCACATGCATGGCCGCTCTCGATGCTCAATGTTCATGAAGTTGTCAACGACACCGTCGCGGGCGTACCCGTCGCGGTGACCTACTCGCCTCTCTGTGACGCGGTGATTGCCTTCGACAGGCGCGTTGGCGGTGTGACGCGTTCGTTCGAGGTCAGCGGCCTACTCGTCAACTCGAATCTGGTCTTCTGCGATAAGTCCGCCGAGGGCGTGGCCGTGGACGCGCATGTCCCGAGCCTCTTCCTCCAACTTGAGCGCCGCGCCATCGCGGGGCCGCTCGCTGCGAGTGCAACAACGCTCAACGCACTCCCCGATGTCTGCATCACGACCTGGGCGGATTGGCTCGACGCCCATCCGGACACAACCGTCGCCGAACGTGATCCGGCCATGATCCGACGCATGAAGGAGATCTCGTACGCGAGATACTTCTTGGGACCGAAGCTTGAATCCTCCACTGCTCCGCTTCCAACTGACGCCGACCTTGAAAGCACGGGTCTCCGACTCAAGAGTCCGCTGATTGCCATAGAGCTCAGTGGCGTCTGGTGGCTGCTTGCATTTGAGCCGTTCCTTGAGAACCTGCAGTCAGACGCAACGACGGCGGATCGAACAGTGCGGCTCAAGTTGGCTGAAACCGAACTTCTCGTGCACCTTCCAAAGGGTCCGGCCGTTGCCCGCATCGAGCGAGCTGATGGCCAACCGATTCGAACCGTACCTTGCCTTTACTTCGCGGCGTACTCAGTGGTGATTCCGAGAGATCGCTGCCAATTCGTGACCGCCAGGCCCGAGTAGTTTCCGCTTCGCGCAGCCGATTCTCAAAAAAGCGAGAATCTTGTGCCAACTTTTCCCTGATTGTCGCATGGATCGTTGTCGGGATGCTTTCTCTCGTACGCAGGCGTTCGATCACGGCTACGTCGATGATCACTTGGGGAAGACGCTTGCGAGAGATGAACCCGGCACTGCGCGTCATCTGAAACGAGAGGCGCCAGTTATGGAATGCCGTCTACGGCATGCCGTCTAGGGAATGCTGACAAGTGTCACCAGCTTCGGCTCTGGTGACGAGATCGTGACGAGACCGTGACGAGATCGTGACGAGATCATGACGAGACCATGGTGAAATGCAGATTCGACCTGCTCCTTTGGTGCGTGCGTGCGTGATGTGTGAGCCCGCATCGGGATCAAGTGGGGGTCTGGGATCTTCCGATCCCTTCCGGGTGGAGAGATCTATACGGCTAGATCGGCGCGCACCGCCGCCTCGGGAAACCGCAGGCGGCGGCTGTGTTTTTTAACCCTTTGAGCCTGCCTTCGGCGTGGTTCTTCTGGAAGGTTGCCCACTCAACCCATCGAACCGATCCAGAGCGTCGCGTAGAGCACGAGCCAGACCGCATCAAGGAAGTGCCAATACATCGCGCAGTAGGTCACTCCGCGAAAATCCTCCGGCCCGTATGCACCGCGCGATGCACGCCAAGTGGTGATTGCCATCGGCGGAAGGCCACCGATGACATGGGCCGCGTGCAGGCCGGTGAGGACGTAAAAGGTCCATCCGTACAGGTTGTCGCTGATGGTGAGATTTTGCGCGTAGAGCGAGCGCCACGCCATGAGCTGCGCGACGAGAAAGATGAGCGCGAGTGCGAGTGTCGCCACCATCAGTCCGCCTTGCCGCGGATCCCCCGTGCGACCAGCACGCAGCGCTTTCTGCATCGTGACGCTTGAGAGCAACAGCGCGACCGTGCTTGCGAGCAACATTCCCGGCGGCCGAGGCGCGTCGGCTGGCACGAATGCTGCGCCGTTGTCGATGCGGACGACGAGGTAACCAAGGATCGTTGCCGCGAACACAATCCCAAGCGCGATGAGAAACAGCCACATGCCGAAACGGCCCGCTTCAAAGCGGGCCGTCGGGTCGTCGAATGGTGTGTCGCGTTGTTTCACGGATCGGCCACGGACATCGTCCGCGTCACTTCTTCGTGATCGGTGCGAAGGGCGCGTTCGCGTCGAGGTAGGTCTGAACCTTTGAGGGGTTACCATTCACAAACGAACTCTCGTATTGCCCGACATCCATCATGCAGAACACCATCATGAGGACCACAAACAGCATCGAACCGATCAGCACCATCAGGTTGAACGGCCGATCCCAGCGAAGATGCATAAAGAACAGCGAGACGAGCGTGGCCTTCACAACTGCGATGCCGATCGCTAGATAGATGTTGGCCTCCCCGAGGTCGACATAGCGCGCCGCAACGGTGATGATTGTCAACACGAGAAGCGCAAAGCCTGTTGCGAAGAGCGTCGAGTACGACACAAGGTGGCCAACAAGAGGCTGAACCTCCCCGCTGCTGCCGTGTCCGTGGGCCGAATGTGTTGCGTGTGATCCGCTTGCCATGGTGAAGTTCCTATTCGTCCGTGTTCCATTCGAACCCGGTCAGTGGATGAGGTAGAAGAGCGGGAAGAGGAAAATCCACACGAGGTCGACGACGTGCCAGTAGAGGCCTACGAAATCGACAGGTGCGTAATAGTCACTGTTGAACCTACCCCGCATCGCACCGACGAGCAGCCAACCAATGACGCCGACGCCAATGACGACGTGGATTCCGTGGAGCCCGGTCATGATGTAATAAATCGCGAAGAATCGGTGCGTGTTGACCGGCATCGCGGGATCGAGGAGGTGGGGCTCCTCAGAGTGAGCGACATGACTCCCCGCATCGACGGCCTCCACCATGCTCACGGTGGAAACGCCATCAGGACCTGCCTTCGGTGGTGCAATGGCAGTCTTATCAACAGCGGGAAGCGAGACCAGTGCAGCCGACGACGCGCCAGCCGAAGGATTCGGTGCCGTGATTGCAAGAACCGGGTTCACCGACGGCTTCGGCTCAACCATCACCAGTTGGGCCTCCTCCGCGGACGCAGGCTGATAGAAAGCCTGCCCCCACTTCAGATTGAGGTGGAACTTGTGGGTGTACTCGAAGTATTTGATGACAAGGAAGCCGATAGCGCCTGCAAGCGTAAGCGCGAGGCAAGTGACGAGAAGACCCTTCTTGTTCGTCTGTGCGGCACGAACGCCAACAGCCATCGTAAGGCTCGAAAGGATCAACACGCAGGTGTTGATGCCGCCCATGATGGTGTCGAGGTATTGACTCGCGTACGAGAAGACCTGCGGACTCTGGAAGCGCATGACCGCATACATCACGAACAGCGCACCGAAGAACAGCACCTCAGTCGCGAGGAAAACCCACATGCCGAGCTTGCCGGAGTCGAACTGCTGCGCCGGCGTGTCGAAGTGGTGGGCGAGGAATGGATACTTTGCGTGCTCCCCGTGCGCATCGTGGCCGTGCGCGTCAGAACCGTGGGAATCAGCGTGTGCGGAGGAGTGTGACAAGATTCAGTGGCCCTTTCCGGTTGCAGCAGCAGCGAGGTGCGCCTCGGTGTCGAGGACATAGCCCTGCTCCTTCTCGTCCCAGCGCACAGCGCTGAAGTCATAGCAGTCGCCAACGCGCGGCGTGGTCGCGAAGTTGTCATGCGGCGGCGGCGAGGTGCACTGCCACTCGAGGCTCGCGCCACCCCACGGATTCGCGGGAGCCTTCTTACCCGCGAACAGCGAGTAAATCAGATAGATCGCGGTGATGAGGAAGCCGATCGACATGATGTACGCGCCACCAGTCGAGATGTGGTGGTAGATCTTGAACTCAGGCTGATACATGTAGTACCGACGCGGCATGCCCTGCGAACCGAGCATGAACTGGGTGAAGAAGGTCAGATTGAAACCGACAAACACCAGTCCGCAAGCGATCTTGCCCCAGAACTCGTTGTACATCACGCCGAACATCTTCGGCCACCAGTGGTGCAAACCGCCGATCATCGCGATCAGAGCCGATCCCATCATCACGTAGTGGAAGTGCGCGACGACGTAATAGGTGTCATGCAGGTGGATGTCGGTCGAAAGCACTGCGAGCGGGATACCTGTCAGGCCGCCGATCGTGAACAGGAAGATGAAGGACAGGCCGTACAACATCGGCGTGTTCAGCGCGATCGACCCCTTGTACAGCGTCGCGAGCCAGTTAAACACCTTGACTGCTGACGGGATCGCCACCGAGAAGGTGATCGCCGAGAACACGACATTCATGAGCGGCGACTGACCGCTGGTGAACATGTGGTGGCCCCAGACGAGGAAGCTGAAGATCGCGATGGCGATCGAACTAAACGCAATGAAACGGAAGCCGAAGATGTGGCGATGGCTGTGAACCGAGATGATCTCGCTGATGATTCCCATGCCAGGCAGAATCATGATGTAAACCGCGGGGTGCGAGTAGAACCAGAAGAAGTGTTGGAACAGAACCGGGTCTCCGCCCATCGAGGGGTCGAAGATGCCGATGTTGAACGCGCGCTCAACCACAAGCAGTGCAACGGTGATACCAAGCACCGGCGTCGCCAACACCTGGATGATCGCTGTCGCGTAGAGCGCCCAAAGAAACAGCGGCATACGGAACCAGGTCATTCCCGGCGGACGCAGCTTGTGGATCGTCACGATGAAGTTGACACCGGTGAAGATCGACGAGAAGCCGAGGATGAACACGCCGACAAGAACCGGGATCGTTCCGCCTGCACCAAACTGCGTGCTGTACGGGGTGTAGAACGTCCAACCCGTGTCGAATCCACCAGCGAGGAGCGACCAAACAGCGCAGGTCGCGCCGAGTACCCAAAGGTAGAAACTGAAGAGATTGAGTCGCGGGAACGCAACGTCCTTCGCACCGAGCATGATCGGCATGATGAAGTTGCCGAGCGCGGCGGGAATACTTGGGATGATGACAAGGAAGACCATGATCGCGCCGTGCAGCGTGAAGGCCTTGTTGTATTCGTCCGCGGTCATCCATTCGACCTTGCCCGGAAACAACAACTTCGTCCGCACAAGCAGCGCCATCACGCCGCCCACGAAAAACGACGAGAGCACTGCGAAGAGATACATCACACCGATCCGCTTGTGATCGAGCGTAAAGATCCAGGAAAGCAGCCCACGGGTGAAGGTCAGATAGTTGTCCCGGACTTCCGGAGTGATAGGTCTTGAATCAAGTGTCGTCATGGCGAGGCTCGTATATGGTCGGGTTGGTGCTTGTGCCGAAACGCGTCTGCATTACTTCGCTGCGGGAGCGCCGGCGGCTCCGTCCGGTGGGCTGATCAGTTTGCCTGTCGCGTCAAACTTATCGAGGTTCTTCATCATGCCGATCAGCGCATCGATGCCGCGATCGGTCAACTGTCCCTTGAAGGTGGGCATCACATTGCCGTACGGATCGACGAGATGCTTGCCAGGATTCAGAATTGATTCGCGAAGGTAACCCTCCGGAACCTCATGTTCCTTCCCCGGCCCGATGATGTCGGAGATCGGCTTGCCCCCATCAATCTTGTGTTGCGACGACGGGCTCGACGTGCGCGACCAGATGTCACCAGAGCCGTCGTAGTTGCCCCACGAAGGCCCAGTGCCAATCGATCCATCGAGAGTGTGGCAGCTGGCACAAGCGCGATAGAGCTGAGGCCCCGCCTTCCACCAGAGATCTGCGTCGTTGATCTTGTCGAGCCAGCGGCCCTGCTCGACAACCCAGCGTCCGAAGTCGGCTTCGGGGAGTACGAACACCTTGCGATTCATGTCCGAGTGACCGGTTCCGCAGAATTCGGTGCAGAAGAGCCAGTGGAATTCTTCACCCTCAGTGGGGTTGTCGGCCTGGAACCAAAGGCTGCTGAAACGCCCGGGGACGACGTCCTGCTTGACGCGGAAGTCGCGGATATAGAGCGAGTGAAGGACGTCGTCGCTGCGCATGACGAGCTTCACAGGACGGCCAGCAGGGACGTAGAGATCAGTGCTTGTCGCGCCGTTGGGGTACTTGAACGACCAATTCCACTTCGAGGCTGTCACATCAATCTGGTACGCGCTTTCCGGCGGCGTCTTTGCACTGACAAAACCCTTGAAACCCATGAAGAAGATCACGACGACGATGATCGTCGGCAGAATAGTCCACCCGAGTTCAAGCACTGTGTTGTGGCTCGGACCGCGGGCATAAACCTCACGGCCCTTCTGGCGGTAGCGCCACATGAAGTAGAACATGATCCCCACGACGAGGAAGAAGAAGAAGTAATTGATGTAGTTGATGAAGTCGAACACCCAGTCGATTTCGCTGGAAAGTGTCGAAGCTCCCTCTGGAAGCCAGAAGGTCTTGGGCGTAATGCTCTTCACTTCCGCGAGCGCGGGATCGGAGCTGGACTGCAACAGGATGGTGGGGATCTGGTTCAGCACGTGCAATCGCCTCTTCAATTCGCGGCGGCGGAGGCCGACGCGGTCTTCTTCTTCTTGTTTAGTTCGACGCGCCAGAACATGCCAAGCCCGCCCGCCAGGACGATCATGGTGATCAGGCCGCCAATCGACATGACCCTCCGCGCCTGCAGCACATAGCCGCGCGCGTCTGGGTCGTACATATGGCACCACAGAATGAATCGATCCAGGGTCGTCCCGATGCGTCCCTGCGACGCTTCAAGAAGGCCCATCCTGAGGTCGGTCGGAGAGAACTTCGTGCCGTACATGTACCGGCTGATCTTCCCGTCGGGCGTAATCAGGAACAGCGCAGCCGCGTGGGCAAACTCGCCATCCACCTGTCGACGGAACTGGAAGCCTACTGCGTCGGCAACGGCCTTCGACATCAACTCGCTCCCGGTGAGGAAGTGCACGCCAGGCGCGGCACCCGGGCGGTCGAACTCCGCGAGGTACGCGTCTTTCTTGGCCTTCGCGAGCATCGGAGTTTCGGTTGGATCGATGGAAATCGACACCACCTCAAACTGCTTGCCGGGGAGCCAGTCGATGTCGCGCAGCCCGTCAAATGCCCCGTTCAAGACAAGGTTGCAGAGCATCGGGCACTTGTTGTAGCCGAGCTGCAGAAGCACGGGCCGATCGCCCTTGAAATAGTCGCGCAACGAAACCTGCGCACCGGAGTCGTCGAGGAACCGCGTATCAAGCGGGAGCGGAGCCTCGAGGTGCTCGACGATGTCGACGCCCTTCAGTTCCTCAGGAACACCAAGGTTCAGTTGTGCAGATGCGTTGGACCCAGGCGCGAGAACCGCCGCCAGAACCACCGAAAGAATCACCTTCACCGCGCGCGCGGCAGGATTCGTTTGGAGGATGGCGGTTGTTTGCTTCATGGGAGTTCGTTCGGAGCACCGACGCTGCCAAAGAAATCAGCGCGTTGGCTGCGTCATGAGTTCCATCGCGCGGTCGATCGGGATTCGAATTCGTTCAACCTTCTTCTCATCAACGTCTTCTTCGTAGGTCCCATACTGACCGAGCAGTTGTGTCTGCTCGGTGCGGAGCCCCGTCGAGAGCACTGGCAACTCATCGACAACGCGCTCCTCCGTGAAGCCCTTCTGCACGCCAAAGAAGAGCACGCAAACTGCAAGAACAAACACGACGAATACGATGATGCCGACGATGGAATAGAACCACGTCGCGCCCATCTCGGGGTCGTCGAGTTGCGCGGTTTCCGATGAAGTTGATGCGGTTGAAGACATGGTTTTTGTCACAGCTTGTGTGTCGAAATCGGCTGGAGCAGCGTGTTTACATGTTCTCGAAGCGGAGACTCTCTGCAAGGCGCGGGTCCTTCTTGGCGACGAGCGCGACACGCGAGAGAGTTCCGATCGTTCCTGCGGCGACTGCGCCGAGCACGCCGATGGCGAGCAGGAAATTGACAGGGTTTCCAAAGTGCGTCGGCTCGTCCGCGTACTTCGCGGAGACCTCAGCGTATGTCTTGAACTCGCCAATGTCGTGCGGAATCTCTGGCATCACGAGCCAGTAGAGATCGACGTAGTGAAAGCAGAGCATCCACACCGCACCCGCAGCAAGGACGAGCGGCATGCGCTTTGGCCACTTGCTGATCATCAAGACGAAGGGCACGACAAAGTGACCGAAGAGCAGCGCGAAACTGAACGGCGCCCAGCCGCCGATTTGTCGACCAAGGAACCACCCCGTCTCTTCCGGGATGTTTGCGTACCAAATCAGCATGTACTGGCTGAACGCGATGTAGGCCCAGAACACCATGCCAAAGGCGAACATGAGTTTGCCCATGTCTTGAAAGTGCTCGCTTGTCACGATGCCCTTGAGTACACCCAGCGTGCGCAGGCGGACTGTGACCAAAATCATGCCCGAGAATCCAGCTGTTGCGCAGCCGCAGAAGAAGTACACGCCAAACATCGTCGAGAACCACGCGGGCGAGATCGACATGATCCAATCAAACGCGGCGAAGGTCGTCGTGAGTCCAAAGAGGATGGCGGTTGGTGCAGCAAACTTCTGCATGCGCTCACTGATCGCAATGTCTCCTGACTCGTCCTGCCGCACACTGTTGTTGAAGAAGAAGGACGCCAGTACCGCCCACACCACGAAGTACACTGCGGCGCGAATCCAGAAGAATGTCGGGTTCAGAAACGCGGTCTTCTGCACGACGATGTCGTACTCAGCTGGCGCGTTCGCACGCATCGTTTCAAGGTCAGCCCACGTCCACACGATGCCGGCCTTTCCAAGCGCCCACAGCACAGCAAACGGCAGGAAGAGAACCCAGATCCAACGAAGGTTGGCGGCGATCGCCTCGGCCGGGCGACGGACTGCGACGGACCAGCCTGCGCGCGTGAGATGCTGGATGAAGACGAAAAACAATCCACCAAGGCACATCGAAAGGCCGTACAGGAACGCGATGAGATACGCGCGCCAAAAGTGGCCCGGAGTCGTATCGAATGCGCCGGTGTAACCGATCGCAGCTCCACCGCCGAGGCCCACGACCGCGAGGCCAAGAGCGATGTTTCGGAATCCAAGCGCGAACGCCGGGAGCTGCACGTTGCTTGCGCCGAGGTCGGCGGCATGCGTCGAGGCGTGGCCCATCACTTCACCTCACCCTTCTTCAGGTTATCGCGGAGTTCCGGCGGAACATCCTGTAGCGACGCGTTCTGCGAAAGCTGAAGTGCCTTCACATACGCGGCGATCGCCCAACGGTCCTCGAGATCGATTTGCGCACCGTAGCCCGCCATGTTGCGGATTCCATTGGTGACCACGTTGTAGAGCATGCCCAACGAGTGCTCGCGCACCAGCGGGTCGTGCAAGCTCTTCGCCTGTACCCAGCTCGTGCCGTTGACCGGCCCCTCGCTATTCGACATCAGTTCCATCGCGCGCTTATTCACCGCACCGTCGCCAAATCCGGCATAGCCGTGGCAGACGCTGCAGTAAATGTTGTAACGCTGCTGCCCGCGAGCGAGGAACTCGTCGCTCATCGCAAGACCCGCGGGAAGCGCCTCAGCCCACTTGCCATCGACCACGCCCTCGAAGAGATGCGCATCGAGCTTCGTCTCGCCCTTTGCGACAGTCCCGGCAACGTCGTAGCGCTGCGCGCGACCGTCGGCGAACAGCGGGTTTTGCCCCTGCGGCTTGAACTTCGGTTGGAAGTCCATGTCGAAGAAGATGTGTACAGCTCGCTCGGGATCGGGTGTTGCGCGAACACGCGCGATGACCACCGGCGGAATTGCGAGGGCAAGCGCAGCGAGCGCACCCGTAAAGAGCATCCAGCGTGGGGGGAGCGGAATCATGGGTCAGTCCTCCACCATCTCGACCGAAATCGGTCCGAGGGTCTTGAGGAACTCCTCTGTCTTCTTGGGCAGAAACTTGGGGTCGCGCGCTTCGATCACGATGAAGAAGCGATCGTTTGAGGCGCGGCGGAACCGGTTCGACTTGAACAACGGGTGATACAGCTGGGGGAGGCCGTTGAAGAGGAACATCAACTTCACGCACGCGAGCGCGGAGAAGAGGATGGTCAACTCAAATATGACCGGAATGAACGCCGGGAGACTCATCGCTGGCTTGCCGGAAATCAGGAATGGATAACCCGTCACCCACACGCCTGCCCAGATCGTCCAACCAACCGAGTTGGTAAAAGTCTGCAGCAGGAACGCCGCCGCGGTTCCGGTGGCACCTGCACCGAATACGAGGAGCGGAAGAATGGTGCGCTTGATTCCCATCGCGCCGTCAAGCCCGTGCACGGGAAACGGCGTGTGGCAATCCCACCACTTGAAGCCCGCATCGCGGCACTTCTCCGCAGCGGCCATCAGGTCGCCTGGCGTCTCAAATTCGGCGAGAAGGCCGTACATACGAGTCGCCTTGGGGGCGGGCTCGCGAGCCTGTGTTTCAGAGGGTGTGGTGACGATGGTCGCCATGGTGTTAAACCTTCGAATTGTCGCCGTGACTTAGTGATTTCCGTGCGCGTGATCATGACCCTGCGCATGGCCATGACCATGCTTCCCTGCACCCGCTCCATGCGGATCTGCTTGTGGCATGACGGCCTTCACTTCGGCCATCGCGATCATCGGGAGGTAGCGGCAGAACAGGAGGAACAGCGTGAAGAAGAGACCAAACGCGCCCACCATCGTGCCGATGTCGACCCAGGTTGGGGTGAAGAGATCCCACGAGCTTGGAAGGAAGTCGTTCGCAAGACTCGACACGATGATCACGAAGCGCTCAAACCACATGCCGACATTCACGATGATTGAGAGGACAAACATGATCGGGATGCTGGTGCGAATGCGCTTCGACCAGAAGAGTTGCGGCGTGATCACGTTGCAACTCACCATCAACAGATAGGCCCACCAATACTGACCGAACGCGCGATTGATAAACGCAAACTTCTCGTACATCGCGCCGGAGTACCACGCGATGAAGAACTCCATCGAGTAGGCATAGCCAACCATGCAGCCGGTCACGAGAATGACCTTGTTCATGTTGTCGAGATGGCGGAGCGTGATGAGGTCTTTAAGACCGAAGAGTTCGCGCGCCGGAACGGCGAGCGTGACCACCATGGCGAAGCCGGAGAAAATCGCACCCGCAACGAAGTACGGGGGGAAGATCGTGGTGTGCCAACCGGGGAGTTGCGATGTCGCGAAGTCAAACGACACGACCGAGTGCACCGAGAGAACCAGCGGCGTAGAGAGCGCTGCAAGCAAGAGGTACGCACGCTCGTAGCGGTGCCAGTGACGATTCGAGCCGCGCCAGCCGAGCGCGAAGAGGCCATATCCCAGCTGCTGAACCTTGCCCTTTGCACGATCGCGAAGCGTCGCAAGATCAGGAACCATGCCCGTGTACCAGAACAGGAGCGACACGGTGAAGTACGTCGAAACTGCGAAGACGTCCCACAGAAGCGGTGAGCGGAACTGAGGCCACATCTCCATCTGGTTGGGGATTGGGAAGAGCCAGTACGCAAACCACACGCGACCGACGTGGATACCCGGGAACGTGCCAGCGCAGATGACTGCGAAGATGGTCATTGCTTCGGCGAATCGATTGATTCCTGTTCGCCACTTCTGACGGAACAGGAAGAGAATCGCGCTGATGAGTGTTCCGGCGTGACCGATACCGACCCAGAACACGAAGTTCGTGATGTCGTACGCCCACATGACGGGGTTGTTGAGACCCCACACGCCAACGCCGGTGAAGATCAGGTAGGTGATGCAGAGGCCGAGCAGACTAAGAAGCCCAAGCGACGCTCCGAACGCGACGTACCACGCAAACGGAGCCTTCTCGGCCTCGCTCACACGGCACACGGTCGCTGTGACCTGTCCAAAAGTGTCCATGTTGAGGACGAGCGGAGCGCGCTCGCCAGGACGATCGATGGTGTTGTCGCTGACGCGACCGATGTGAGAGTCTGGTGAGAGGGTCGTCATGAGTGCGCCCCGTGATCGTGATCGTGACCGTGATCGTGATCGTGATCGTGATCGTGCCCGTGATCGTCGTGCGAATGCTCGACGCCGGGATTGTTAACCCGCGCGAGATACTTCACGCGCGGCTTGGTGTTGAGTTCCTCAAGCAAGTCGTAGCTGAGCTTGCTCTTGACGAGTGCCGCAACGCGGCTCTTCGAGTCGTTGAGGTCGCCGAAGACAATTGCCTGCGTCGGGCACGCTTGTTGGCATGCGGTGACAACAGCGCCATCTTCAATCGACCAAGTTTCTCGGCCGCCATCCACGCCCCCTGCTTGCGCCCAAGCGTTCTTGGCACGAATCTTTGCCTCCTGGATGCGTTGCATGCAGAACGAGCACTTCTCCATCACGCCGCGCGAACGCACCGTGACCTCGGGGTTGAACTGCATTCGCGACCACGCGGCTGGCTTGTCCGTGATCGGATAGTGGTCTTCGGCAATCGACTTGTAGTACTCGGGCTCGACCTTGAGGAAGCCTTCCTCGCGGGAGGGCTCGCGTCGCTGGTAATCGAAGAAGTTGAACCGCCGCACCTTGTACGGGCAGTTGTTGCTGCAGTAGCGCGTGCCAATGCAGCGGTTGTAAATCATTACGTTGATGCCCTGCTCGTCATGCACGGTCGCGGCGACGGGGCAAACCTGCTCGCAGGGAGCGTTCTCGCACTGCATGCATGTCAGCGGCTGGACCGCGAAACCTACGGGGCTGTCCGCGTTCGCGCCGCGGAAGTACCGATCGACGCGAATCCAGTGCATCTCGCGGCCGCGCGCAACCATCGCCTTCCCGACGATGGGCACATTGTTCTCCGCTTGGCACGCGACAACGCACGCGCTGCAGCCCGTGCAAGTCGACAGGTCGATCGACATCGCCCAGCGGTACTTCGCGCCGTCGAGGTTGTTCTCCTCCCAAAGCGAAAGCTTGTGCGCAACGTGGGTGACGTGACGCGCGAAGTCGGGATGTTCCTTGTAGTGCGTGAGGCTCGATGAGCGCACGAGACTTGGGAGTCGTGCTTGAATGCCATCGAGCGGCACACTCTCGATGAGAGCATCAGCTGCGCCGTGATCTTGCGTGTGGGCGAACTCATACCGAGTTCCAGTGAGCGCAATCGTCGCCTTACCGCCGCCAAGCGATGTGGTCGTTCGCAGCGGATAGGCGTTAAATCCTGCGCCGTTTGCGATACGCCCACCGGCCTCAGCGCGCCCGTACCCGAGAGCGATCGTGGCGCAGTCCTCGGCATGACCGGGAAGCTTCCACGCCGCAGCCTCGATGGTGGCTGCGCCAACGGTGACCCGCATCATGTCGCCCGACTTGACGCCGAGCTTGCGCGCGGTGGCGGGTGCGAGCAACAGCGCGTTGTCCCAGGTGATCTTCGTTGCGGGATCAGGAAGCTCTTGGAGCCAGCCGAGATTTGCGAAGTAGCCGTCGGCAACCTTCGCATCGAAGATCAGGCCGACCTCCATCTCCGCACCAACAGTGGCGGCGGCGACGGTGCAAAGTGTCGCGATGCCCGATGCGTTCGCAGAAGCCATCTTGGATGCCTTCGTCGCAGTAGCTTCGACATAGCCGCGATCAAGGTTCTGCCTCCACCACGATTCGAACGCAGCGCCCGAAAGACCACTCACCTTCATGTGCGCGCGGCGCACGATTTCATAGCTCGATGACTGCTCGTCGGCCGTCAGCGCTGCAAGGACCTCAAGTGCGCAGCGACCACCCTGCTCGTTGTCGATGATCGGGAGGATGAGCGGCTGCTGCGTTGTGATGGTGCCATCGACGGCGCGTCCATCGCCCCAGCACTCAAGGCTATGGGCGGCAGGCACGCTCCACGTGCACGCGGGGGACTTGCTTGTTTCGTTGGCGTAGAAAGAGAGATGTGCGACTTCCTTCGCCTTTGACATCTTCGCAGCAAACCCAAGATCGGCTGGCGCGTCATACAGCGGGTTTCCGCCGCAAATCACGAGCGTTTCGATCGAGCCCGCCGCGAGCGCGTCCGCGAGTTGCTTGAGTTGTGCAGCACCGCCAGCCTCAGGGCCGTCTACCTGAACAACCGTGGTGCCGATCGCGCCAAGTTTCTCGTTGATCGCCGCGGCGATTGCGATGACCGCTGGATCTTGTCCAGCACCCGCAACCACCACTGCCTCGCGACCGGCAGCCTTCAGATCGGCCACAAGTTGCGCGAAGATTTCCTTCTGATGTTCGTCGAGGATCGAAGCGGCGCGTGGTTGGGTCGTGAGCGCGTCTGTTCCGGCAACACCGAGTTCCTTGGCGACGAGCGCTGCGAAGAGTGCCACGTCGCTGCGGCGCAACGCGAAACGCTCGTCGGCGCTCATACCGGTGATCGTGACGGAAGGCTCCGCGACATACATGCGCGAAACAGTCTGTTTCGATGCATCGGTTTCCTCGATGCGCCGACCCTTCGCCCATGCATGCGAGTGTGCGACACCGCTGACGGGGCAGCCGAAAAGATCTGCATCGAGAACTAGAATGATCTTCGCTTTATCGAGCAGCGGCATCGCGATCTGGCTTGCGCCGAACGCCGTTGTGCTCGCGATTACTTGGTTGTCTGCGCACATCGCGTTCCACGCACCCCACCACGCCTTGGGATAAGCCGCGAGGAAACGCGACTTCATATCGTCGAGCGTGGGGCTCCGGGAATCGTCCACAAGCACTGCAAGGCCTGCGCCAGCGTTCGCCTTGTACTTGGTGGCAATTTCGCCGCACCAAGCAGTGAAATCTGTCCACGTGCTCGGCTGACCACTCTTGGTGAGCGCGCGACTTCGATCTGGATCGTAGAGCTCAAGAACGCGCGATTGGATGATCGAATTGGTGCCAGCGGCGAAAGGCAGCGCAGGGTTTCCCTCGAGCTTGATCGGACGACCGTCGTAGCTCTTGGCGATCACCGGCCACGCGCAGCCACCGACCTCGACGCAGGTCGCGTACCCAACCGGCACACCCGCGGTGCGGCCGCTCTGCGCTTGTGAAAAGGCCACGATCTTCGACTCAGGCCAGCGACGGCACGCCGCGAGACCGGCGAGCGCGAAGCCCGCACCCATCAACTTGATGAACGTACGACGCTCCTCGCCCGAGGCGAGGTCCTGGGCGTTTGGTCCAAACTCGCGCGCCATCAGCTCGCGGAATTCCTGCGTTTTCTCGAGATCTTCGGCGCTGCGCCAGTACTCGGCGCGCGCGATCTTGAGGCCCGTCTCGTTGCTCGCGTTGTCACAGCTCGTGCGTGATTCGTGCATCGTGTTCCCTTGAAGCGGCCAGCGCCGCATTTGCCTGTCGGAGCGTTCGTCGCGATCAGCGGTGGCAGGTTGAGCAGTCTTCGCTCGGATTGATGTGATACTTCTTCTTCAGCGCATCGCGCTGCTCAACGCTCAGATCCGTGGCCGAATCAAACGCAAGATTGGTGATCTCGCTCGTCGGACGCAAATTGATCTCAGGATTGCGGTGGCATTCCAGGCACCAGCCCATCGAAAGCGGCGACTTCTGGTAGACGACTTCCATCTTGTCGATGCGCCCGTGGCAAGAGACACAGCCGATGCCGCGATTCACGTGCGCGCTGTGGTCGAAGTACGAGTAATCAGGCAACTTGTGCACGCGAGTCCACTCCACTGGAAGGCCGGTCGCGTAGCTCTCCTTCACCTTGGCGAGCTTTGGGCTCTCCGGGCGAATCTGCGTGTGGCAATTCATGCAAGTCTGCGTTGGCGGCACTGATGCGTGCGCGGCTTTCTCAACAGACGTGTGGCAGTACCGACAGTCCATTCCAAGTTGGCCCGCGTGTACCGCGTGGCTAAATGGAACGGGTTGCGGCGGCTGATAGCCGACCGCGAGTGTCTCCGGACTGAAGCCATAGGCCACGAAGAAGACCGCGTAGAGCGGGATCGTCAGCGCAGCAACAATGATGGTCGGAAGCAGAAGGTTCGACCACCGCGGGAAGAGAAACCTGCTCATCTTTGGAGGAGCTCCATGGGACGGGCGTACACGCCCGAAAAAGACAGACCGTAACTTTGTGCAAAATTTCACGAAGTCGAACTGGACATCGTAGATCCTGACGGGAAAGTCGTCAAATGCTTGAAGACTTCGCCGACGTTATCGGCAGGGAGTTCGAAACGCGTGAATGCGCATCCCTGCCCGACTTCGAGCTGGTCAGAGGTCGGGAACCGGATCGATCGCAAAGAATCGACGGGCGTTGTTGAAGAGCGCGTGTCGAACCTCGTTGGGCGGGCGGGACCAGATCGCAGCAAGGGCGTCGGCAACATGCACCACGAAGCGTGGTTCATTGGGCCGAATGGTCCGGTAAGGTTCAGGCGTGAGGAACGGCGCGTCCGTTTCCACCATGACCCGCTCTATGGGGGCGATACGCGCCGCCTCGTGCGTCTCCCGTGCCGTGCGGAAGGTCACAACCCCGGTGAATGAGACCGACGCTCCGAAATCAAGCAAGAGTCGCATTTCGCGTGGGCCTGCGGTGAAACAGTGGAAGACGAACCGCTCCGGTGGCAATCCGCTGGCCGCGAGAAGCGGAATCAGTTCATCAAACGCCTCTCGGCAATGCACGACGATCGGCTTATCAAGACGGGGATCTTCGCGGTGCCAGCGCGCGAGCATCTCAAGTTGCGCCTCGAGAAGAGGCCGTTGCACATGCTCGGGTGGCTCCGTGTGGTGGCGGTCGAGACCGAGTTCGCCCCACGCCACGCACTTCGGATCAAGGCCAGTCGCGCGCATTTCGGCCCAATCAGTGGGCCGATCCGAATACAGCGGATGGACGCCCGCACTTGACCAAAGGTTCGCATGCTGCTTCGCCAACGCGAGCGCACGGACAGCGTCACTGGTGGTTGTTGAGATGGTGATCGCACCGACGACCCCCTGACTCCGAGCCGCCGCAAGGATCTCGCCAACCCGACCCTCGTACTCTGGAAACGTGAGATGGCAGTGCGTGTCGACCACCCGTGGAGCGTACACGCGCGGCGTACGGGTGCGACTGTCGTACACTCGCCCCTTCATGTCTCCCCGCGACCAGCCAGAATCCGACCTCGGTGCGATGAGCTTTGGAGACCACCTCCAAGAGCTCCGAACGCGGGTCTTCAAGGCCGCGATCGTGCCATTGCCGCTCGCAATCGCGCTGTTTTTCTTCGCGCCGGAAATTCGCGACATCCTGATTCGCCCGCTGTTCGCAGCGCTGCGCTCGAATGGGCAAACCGTACAGATTCAGGCGCTCTCCCCTGCCGAGACCATCTCAACCGACATGAAGCTGGCGATCATCGCGGCGCTGTCGATCTCGGCACCGTGGGTGCTCTACCAGCTCTGGACATTTATAGAGCCGGGGCTGTACCGCCACGAGCGCCGTTATGTGTACTTTCTCGTGCCGCTTTCGTCGGTGCTGACCCTGCTCGGAATCGGGCTCTTCTATTGGGTTCTGCTGCCGTTCACACTCATGTTTCTCGTGGGTTTCGGCGCATCGCAGCCGCGTAAGGTGCCGCTCCCGGATGCCAGCGCAACAGGCGCAGTCACGGCCGTTGATGCGCCAAACGATCCCGCGGCACCGATCTCGTTCCCCGTACTTGAGGAAGATCCAACGACGCCGAAACCCGGCGACGCATGGATCTCGACGGCCGATCAAGTG
This sequence comes from Candidatus Kuenenia stuttgartensis, assembly GCA_945902075.1. Lineage (GTDB taxonomy): Bacteria > Planctomycetota > Phycisphaerae > Phycisphaerales > SM1A02 > QWPT01. The sequence goes on from CAMDMA010000001.1 coordinate 129,771, forward strand.
CTGCGCATCGCCGTACCGACGAGAAAGTTTTCTCCAAACGCGCTTGTGCAACTCTCGGACGATCTCTCTGACGCGGTCGTCGGCCCGCAGGACGATCCGAGCAATCCACTCCTGTCGATTCTCGAGATCCCGCTGACGGTGCTCGGTGGTATCTCGCAGGTCTACCGACTCAGCGAGTATGTGTCGTTCACCCTCATGCTGCTCCTCGGCTCGGTGATCGCGTTTCAGATGCCGGTCGTGATTCTGCTGCTTGGCTGGGTGGGGTTCATCAGCCCCAAGTTTCTTCGCGAGAAGCGCCGCTGGGCCGTTTTGATCATGGCGATCGTGGCTGCAATCGTGACTCCGCCCGATGTGATGTCGATGGTGCTCCTTCTCGGACCACTTTGGCTGCTCTACGAGTTCGGCATCGTGCTGCTTGTCATCGTTCCCGCCCACAAGGTGGCGCAAGGCCGGGTGTTCTCGGTCCGCGGTCGCGGTGGCGAGTCCGCACAAGCCGCACAGACCGACCGCGGCTTCGGTCAATACCGCGATTCCGAGGATCGTGATTTCCCTTCGCACGGTTCGCAGGACGATGACGAACGCACCGGGAGCGGATCGTCGTGATCCGCCTGCCGCGTGATCGAACAGGAACCTTCCGAGGTTCCAACAGAGGGGCGTCGAAGGACGGAGGGGCAGGCATCGCGCTTGCCCGAATCCGCCGGAGACGGAGACGAACGATGAACTCTCTTCGCCTTGTGCGCAGCGCGCACTCGGGCGTGAGTGATGTCGACGTGCGCATGATGGAGCGCGCTATCCGACTCGCCCGCCAAGCAGCTCTCGACGGCGAAGTGCCGATCGCAGCGATTGTGTATCGCGGTGAGGAAATCCTCGCCGAAGCCGCCAACAACCGTGAACGCGCCGCTGATCCAACTGGTCACGCCGAAGTTGTCGCCATCCGCGAGGCTGGCAGGAAACTCGGCGAGTGGCGTCTTGATGGCTGCTCAATGGCTGTCACGCTTGAGCCCTGCCCAATGTGTGCCGGCGCCGCGGTGAATGCGCGGCTTGGACGACTCGTCTACGGCGCGACGGATCCGAAGGCCGGAGCCTGCGAAACGCTTTACAGCATTCCAAGCGACGTGCGCCTCAACCACCGCGTCGAGATGTTTGGCGGCGTGCTTGCCAACCAGTGCGTGGAATTACTTCGCGCGTTCTTTCGCGAGCGTCGCGCCATGCAGAAAAAGGCAAAGGAAACCGCACGCGCGGCTGATGCCGTTCGCCGCTCGGCCTAGAGCGGTACTCGACATCGCGCGGTACTTGGCATCATTCGGTACCCAGCATCGTGCGAAAATCAGAAGCCTAGACCCACCGACGCCCATGACTTCACGGCACCCGATCAAACTCGTCTGCGTCGACCTCGGTGGCGTGGTCGTCCGCATTCGGCGCTCACTCGCGGAGACATTGCACGCAGTCGGCGTCCCTGGTTACGCGCTCGAGTCGATCTCTGAGCCGGAGCTCATCGCCTTCCGCGAGACGGTCGGGCGGCACCAACGCGGCGAACACGACTGCGATGCATGGATCGATGCCGCACACCGCGCTCTGGGAGGGCGATTCGATCGCGAGACGATTCTTGAGGCACACGATGCCGTGCTCGTCGGCGAGTATCCCGGCGTTGCCATGGCGCTCGGCACAATCCGTCACGCGGGTGCGACGACAGCATGCTTGTCCAACACGAACGATCGACATTGGGATGTGCTCGTCGAATTGCCGAGTTTCGCAGCGATCGAACACCGACACGCGTCGCACCTACTCGGTCTTGAGAAGCCAGGTGCCGAGATTTACCGCGCATTCGAGCGCGCTACCGGCACCAAGCCTGAGGACATTCTCTTCCTCGACGACCTCGAGGAGAACTGTGCAGCAGCACGTGCGTGCGGCTGGAACACTGTGCGGATCGATCACGAGCGCGACACGGCACGCCAACTCATCGCAGCCGCGCGCGCACACGGCGTGGCGTGCTGAGCGATCGTTTGTAAGTTCACTGTTCGGTCGACGATTCCGGCATATCGCCAAGCAATTCGCGGCAGAGCACCGTTGCGAATGCACCCTTCGGAAGATCAAACGCGAGCCGGATGTAGCCCCCATGCTCATCAACGCCTGCGTCAACCGCCCAATCCTGCATCGTGATGCGGAACGGTCGACGTGCGCCCTCAGCCTCAAGGATGGGAGGCGCGAAGAGTGATGCTTCAGCACCGAAGTGCGCGAGCGCGGCACGCTCGTAGGCGAGGGGCGCGCCCGCAGCAGCGACCAAACTTGGACCATGGATTGGGCCGGCCGCAGAAAGATCAAGCGCCGCACAGCGCGCGCGAAGCGTGGCGAGTTCGTCTGCTGCTACGTCGATTGCCACTGGAAACAACGAGTTTTTCCCTGCGAGAATCGCAACGTCTCCTGGAAGGATGTCGCTGAACGAGCCATCGGCCACGCGCGCGGCGAGCGTCGCGTTGTACACCGCGCCCTGAAGCGCGCTCATCCAGAAACTGCGGATATGACCGGGGATCGCACGGATGGCGCCCTGCGCATCGCGACCGCGCGCGAGCGCACGCATCGCGATGCGCTCAGCTTGATCGTTGCGACCCCACATCTCAGCACCAATTTCGAAATCACCGCGGTCGTAACACTCGCGCACCGCACGCTGGTGCGGCGGAAACGGCGTGCCATGCGCACCAAGCATCTCATCAAGCGCGGCCTTCCACTCGCCGCGGGCACAAGAGAGGCCGATGACATGGTTGTTGACGCGATACCCAAACCGCTGCTCGCCGAAATAGTCAGGGATTCCGAACTTCGCGAGTTCATTCATGCGCGTGTGCGCGGTACGAACCTTCATCGGATCGACGCCACGGATACGAATGACGAAGCGATTGCCCCGCAGATGACCGCGCCTGAGTTTATTGGTGTGGCGTTTCGCCCACATCACCGCGAGCCGGTCATGACGGAACTCGCCGACAGTTCGATCGACGGGCATGTGGATCGATAGCGTTTGCTGCGTGACCGCAACGCGATCCTTCATGCCAGCAAAGCCGATCGCCGACTCTTCGACCTTGAAATGCCGACAGATCAGGCCGAGCATCTCCGTGTGCGGCATATTCGATTTCTGCACGCCGATATAAATGTGTTCGCCGGTACCGGACGGGTCATAGAGCGGGAGCTCCTCGACGATGAAATCCTCGGCGCGCTCTTTCAAAATGCCGCCAATTCCAGCGACCTTGGAGGCGGATGGCCCTGGGCGCGGATCGGGCCGCAACCGCGGTTCGCCGAGCGTGATCCAGTCTGATGGAAGCGCGAGACCGCAGGCGGAGTGCATCCGCCTTGGGCCGTTGGTGCTGCGACCTGGTGTCGATTCGCTGGAACCGATCCCTTCGCCCGCAGCCGAATCAGAGTCACTCATCGTCGTCACCCTCGCCGGCCTCGATTGGAGGCTCGACATCGGGGCGATCATCGGCACTCAAGGTGAGTACTTCCTCAGCGACTTCGATCGGCGTGCGAGCCCCAACTCCGAGGGCGATGGCGTCACTTGGTCGCGCATCAACCTCGATGAGCTCACCGTCGCGGCGAATCATGAGGCTCGCGAAGTAGGTTCCAGCGTCGAGGCGATGGATACGGATCGACTCAAGTTCGCCACCAAGCGCATGGATCGTGTTCTCGAGTAACTCGTGCGTTTGCGGGCGCAGCGGTGTTTGCCCGCGGAGACGCCTTTCGATGGCGATCGCTTCGGCGGTGCCGATTTTGATCGCGAAACTGCGCGGCCCATCTCGTTCGGACAGCGTGATGAACTGCTCCGGACTCGAGTCAAGGATTAACACACGGGAAAGTTCCATCGAAATCGTCATGTAAGGCAACCGCCGGGGGAAGTCGAGGATAGCGCGACGAACCCCCTCGCGCATCGAGCATGGCGGCGTATCAAGCATCGAGGTGTATGCAGCGGCTCGCGCGGGTTACCGTCGCGACTTGCGCGCGACGGATCGATGAACCACTTCGCCGGCAGCCATCACCACGCGGCGAGGAGTATCGAGAGATCCGGCCCGCCAACAACGCAGTCCCCGTTGAGATCCGCAGGGCAGCCCCCGTCGCAATCGGCGCAAACTCCCCATGCGGAGAGCAGCAGGGAAAGGTCCGCAGCGTTGACTGCGCCGTCCTGATTGATGTCCTCGGGCGGATAAGGCAAGGGCACGGCCGCAAGTGCGGCTGCCGCGTCGAGACGCCCTGCGCCATAGAGGGGATCAAGCCCCGGTGTACCGAGATCGCGGGCTGTAGAGACCAGATATCCGCGTACCTCGTCGCGCGTGAGACTTGGGCTGTAACTCCAAAGTAATGCGGCGACCGCGGTCACATGAGGAGTCGACATGCTTGTTCCGCTTTTGAGCGTGTAACCGCTTGAGCCGGAGAGCGACCACACATTGGTGCCGGGTGCGCAGATGTCAGTTTCGGCGCCAAAATTCGAGAAGCTCGAGCGAAGGTCACGGTTGTCGGTCGAGGCCACTGCGATGACTTCGTTCCAACGCGCGGGTGCGGCGATCGTGGCACTGTTGTTGTTGCCGGTTGCAGCAACGAGAATCGCTCCCTGCGCGTGCGCGTACTGAATCGCTTGCTGAAACAGCAAGCTCCCCGTGTAAAACTGCAGGCTCATGTTCAGGAGCCTCGCACCTTGGTCAACCGCCCAAGTCACGCCGCTCGCGACATTCGCCTCGAAACCCGAGCAACCATTGACGACGACCACCGGCAAGAGTTTCGCGTTCCAAGTCACCCCGGCGATACCCACACCGTTGTTGCCCGTGGCTGCGAGGATGCCCGCGACGTGCGTCCCGTGGCCACATTCGTCTGTGGTGATGGTGGTGCCATCGGGAATGTTGATACCGGGAAGGATGCGGCCAGCGAGTTCTGGATGCGGGTCGATACCCGAATCGAGCACGGCAATCACCAGGTTCGGATCACCGTGAGTGAATGTCCAAGCATTCGCCATGCCGATGTCGGCACCCGCGATTCCGACCACACCTCCGACGGTTTGCGCGGTGTTTCGAAGCGCATACTGGATCCAGAAGTCAGCGTCATTGGGGATCTCGGCGACCCCACCCTCAGGGTCAAGTTCGGCGTGCGCGACGACACCTTTGAGTGCACCGATCCGCGCAACCGCGGCTCGCGCATCGCTTCCGGCGGCGAGCTCGCATCGATACCAACGGTCAAGGCCAATCGCGAAGGCTGTGGCAGCGTCCTTCGGCGGCGCCACAAAGACGCTGCGCACCGCTGAGACGCCTCCCTCGGCAAAGGCCTTCCGCGAAGTCCGCTCGGTGCTTGGGTGGCTCGAACGCAGCACGGCGAGGCCCTTCGCGTCGGTGGCAACGCGAACACCCGGCGCAAGTTGCACCAGAATGTGATCCGAGGCGAACGCAGCACCGGCCGGCACGACCGCGGCGACCGCGAGTTGGCGATCATGTCCGACTGCGAGATCGACTTGCGACGCCGCGTGGGTTGCCGCGTGGGTTGCCGCGTGGATTGCTTCGTGCGCCTCCGCCAGAACTGCTCCGGCGAAAATCGCTGCGGTAAGCCACGCTCGCGTCGAAACGGCGAGTGCAGAGCGCTGGGGAAGGATGGGATAGTTGTGGTTCATGCGCGGACGGTGTTTCAATCTACCCCTCGCTTCGACCGATGCGCCCGCCGAGTTCCGGGATTTCCCGGAGTCGGCGCGGTTTTTCCATCTGTGCGGCCGCGATCCCGCGAGGCAACGCCGCGTGTCGCTATATTCCGACCCTTCCTCGTGGGCCAACGTCGGCCTTCGCTGGCTCCTTGAGCATTTGCTCTCGCCCCGTTCTCCCGCCCCACCTCACCGATCACCATGAGCACCAGCCGCCACCTCTTCACGTCTGAAAGCGTCTCGATGGGCCACCCCGACAAGGTCGCCGACGCAATTTCCGACGCTGTCCTCGACCTGATCCTCGATCATGATTCTGAGGGGCGCTGCGCATGTGAGACGCTTGTGACCACCGCGCAAGCGATTGTGGCTGGTGAGATCAAGTTCAACCACAACGCGAAGAAGAAGTTCGATGTCCAGCAGACGATCCGCGACACGATCCTGAAGATCGGCTACGACGATGCTGCGATGGGCTTCGATGGCAACGGTTGCGGCGTCATCAATCTCCTTCACGAGCAATCGGCAGACATCGCGCGCGGCGTTGTGCGCAAGTCGAAGAAGGCGCAAGGCGCGGGCGACCAGGGCATGATGTTCGGTTTTGCCTGCGAAGAAACCGACCGGCTGATGCCGCTTCCGGTGCACCTCGCCCACCGACTCGTCGAGCGTCAGGCTGAGGCCCGCGCGAAGGGAATCATCGAAGGAATCCGCCCAGACGCGAAGAGCCAAGTCACAATCGAGTATGACGGCCTAACGCCGAAGCGCGTCGAGACTGTCGTACTTTCGACGCAGCACGCACCGATGTGGAACGGCGAGAAGAAGCAGGCCGAACTCAAGAAGGCTGTCACCGATTCGATCCTCAAGCCCGTGCTTGGCAAGTGGTGGCACGACGGCGTCAAGGTCTTCGTGAATCCCACCGGGCAGTTTGAGATCGGCGGCCCACACGGCGACTGTGGTCTCACCGGTCGCAAGATCATCGTGGACACCTACGGCGGTCGTGGTCGTCACGGCGGCGGCGCGTTCAGCGGTAAGGACCCGTCGAAGGTCGACCGAAGCGCTGCGTATATGGCGCGCTACATCGCAAAGAATATCGTCGCCGCGAAGCTCGCACGCTGCTGTGAAGTGCAGTTGGCGTACGCGATCGGCGTGGCTGAGCCGGTGTCGGTGCTCGTCGATTCGCAGGGAACCGGCGCAATCGGCGACGAGATTCTCTCGAAGCTCGTTCGCGAACATTTTGATCTCACACCGTACGGCTTGATTGAAATGCTCAAGCTTCGTGCGCCGATCTATTCGACGACCGCAAGCCACGGCCACTTCGGCCGCGAGCCGGGCGAGGGTGGCAAGGGAACCTTCTCCTGGGAGAAGACCGACATCGCCGCTGCGCTGAAGAAATCGGCTGGCAAGGCTGTGAGTGCACCGAAGAGAAGCGCGAGCGGCAAGCGCGCTGCTGAGCTGAGCCGAGCGTGAATCGAGAGGTGCCCGTCGGTTACTCGGCACGCGAAATCGCACTCGAGCGTATCCACGCTCAGGCACTGCGATTTCCTGACCTTGACATCGCGCCATTCGATCCGCGCACAAGTGTGGGTCATGCGGATATCGATCCGCGCGATGTTGCGCTCGCGCGTGCAATCGAGCACGCTGTCGTTCGGCGCTACCTCACGCTAATTGCGTGTGTGAAGCCGCATCTTCAGAAAAACTGGCCGATGCTCGAGAAGCCGATCCAAGCTGCGCTGCTTGGCGGCGCGGCGCAGATTCTTTTTCTCGATCGCGTGCCAGCGGCGGCGGCGGTTGATGCGAGCGTCGAATGGACGAAGCGACGCCTGCGACCGGGAGCAGGTGGGCTCGTCAACGCTGTGCTCCGCAAGGTCGCAGCGAGCGTGGCGGAGCGACTTCCTATTGGTGATCCCGCGATCGCGGATCACACGCGAAGAGACATCGTTCCGCTCGCCGATGGATCTGCGCTTCGGCTCTCGATTGAAGCATTCAATGTCGATGCTGCTGCGTGCCTCGCTGAGAAAACGAGTCACGCACGCGAGCTCATCCTTCACTGGGTGGGCGCCTTCGGCTTCAAAGAGACCACGCGCATTGCGATGCATGATCTCGTCGATGCTCCGATGATTGTGACGCCGTTTGATGCGGCCGATCCGCGCTTCGCGGGCCGCGCGAGCGCCCACAGTGATCCGGCGTTTGGCGTGTGGACTGGGTCGCACAGCGAGCTCACGGAGACGATGGCCTCCATGCCTGATCTCCGTGTGCAAGACCCAACCTCCTGCGCGACGGTGGCAAACCTCGCTGGGATGCTCCCAAAGGCACCAAAGGTCATCGTCGATCTCTGCGCAGGGCGGGGAACCAAGACGCGCCAACTTGCGACGATGTTTCCGAACGCGACGATTTACGCCACCGATCCGGATGACACGCGCTTCGCCGCACTCGCCCGGCTGCGCGAACGCCACCCCGGTATCAAGCCGCTTTCGCCGCAGTCGCTCTTCCGAGAAGCTGCTGGCCGCGCGGATCTCCTCCTCCTTGATGTGCCGTGCTCCAATTCCGGCGTCCTCGCTCGTCGGCCAGAAGCGCGTTACCGATTCAGCAAGGCGCGCACACAAAGCGTGGTCGAACTCCAACAGCGCATCTCCGATCCCGCAACCGGGCTCGTCGCACCAGGGGGCGCGATCATCTATGCGACCTGCTCGATCGAACGCGGCGAGAATGAAACGCAGTCGAAGCGCCTCGCATCGCGCTTTGGGCTCTCGCTTGTGGTTGATTGCTCGATTATGCCCGACGGTATGCCGGGCGAGCCACCCTCGCGCTACCGCGACGGCGGATACCACGCGCTACTTGTCAAAACTTGATGCGATTGAACTTGGTGTGAGCCGACTCGATACGACTCGATACGAGTGCCACCAGGCCCCCATCGGCTAGGGAACATTGCCGTGAGCCATCCGTCGGCGCTTCCCGTCAACCGTCTGAGGTTGGCTGTGACGTGTTACTACCTGACGCACGCGCAATCGTTTCCACAGCGCAGCGGCATTGCTACCATTTCCGCTTCCGCTCAAATGAGCTTCACCCGCGGCTTGCCTTCACGCAGGTCGCCAAGGCCCCGCGCCATGCGCATCCTCGACATCCTCTCCCCGAGTTCCGTGAAAGTGCCGCTCCAGTCCACGGAGAAGCACGCGATCCTCGATGAACTCGTCGATATCCTCGCCGCCAACGGACTCTGCCCCGATCCCGATGGCGTCAAGCGCGCAGTCTGGGAACGCGAATCGATTCGCACCACTGGCATCGGAATGGGCCTCGCGATTCCGCACGGAAAATGTCAGAGTGTCCCCAATCTCGTCCTCGCGATTGGCAAGCCGTCTGCGCCGATTGAGTTCGGCTCGCTCGATAAGAAGCCCGTCGAGCTCGTCATTCTTTTGATCTCGAATCCCGACAAGAAGGACGACCACATTCAGGCACTGGGGAAGATCTCGAAGATCATGACAAGTCCCGAGTTTCGCCAGCGCGCCTACGGCGCGCAGAATGCTGCCGAACTCTTCGGCCTCTTTCGCGAAGCGGAGAGTTGAACGCTGCGATCAACGGTGCTTGCCAAGTCGCATGTCGCCGGCCCGCTTGAGAATCGGCGCTGCCTCGCGAACACGATCCGTCGACATCAGTAACTCGCCGAGATCCTGCTGAAGTCGCCACTCGTTTGGTGCGAGTTCGATCGCGCGGAGGAGTTCTGCCTCAGCCTCCGCGAAACGATCGAGGCTACGAAGTGCGACAGCGCGCGCACGCATCGCAAAGGGATTTCCCGGCGCAAGGATCAGCGTGCGATCGACGAGTGCGAGACCTTCTTCGATCTCCTCACGCACAGGTGACTCGACGAGAATGAGCGAAAGCCGACGCATCGCGTTGAGGTCGTCCGGACGCTTCTCCACCGCGCGGCGGGCGAGAGCGAGTGCGTCATCACGTCGGCCATCCGCGAGCAGCCAGGTCACGAGTTCCTCGCGCAAATTCTCCCACTCTGGATGTGCCTCCCACTGCGCTGCTGAAAATGCCAACGCATCCTCAAATCGACCGTCGCCACGCATCACGCGCGAGAGAGATGCGGCCGTGAACTCCGTCATCCCGTCACGAACAGCCGCCGCGCGGAGGATCGCTTCTGCGCCGGCGTAGTCACCAAGCACAGCGGAAAGCCACACGACGCTCGACTCATTGTCCCGCTGCCAGGGGCCGGGGATTCCGAAGCCGATCGGCGCGACCTGTGCAAATCGGTAAAGCGCAATGGCGCGCCGGGCGGATGTGGCGACCGACGCATCAGGTTCGTTCTTCGTTCCGCTGAAGACAATTTCTGGAGGCATCGCGACGCGCGAGCGTTCGAAATCCGCGACCGCGACTGCCGCATTGAGGATGCCGATGTACGCAAGCGACGCGAGCACCAGAGCTGACGCCGACGCCGTCACCACGCCAGCCGTGCGCACACGACCATCGCGCTTGAGTTGCATCTGGTGGAGGCGCACATCTCGCGCACGGATCGTCTGCCAGAGCAGCCATGCGAGATACGTGGCGCACGCCGCAATTCCCGATGCAAACAGGAGCGGCACGCCGATCGCGCCGCGCATTGCGAAGAAAGTCCCAACGGCCACAGCCGCAAGCGCGAGCTCCTCGTTCCAAGTGAGATCAAAGCGTGGCTTCGCAGGCGTTTCGGTGCGAGCCTTCGCAAGAAACGCTGGCGTCCCAAATCCAACGAACAACGCCTGCTCCGGGCATGCGCTCACGCAGTCGAGACACTTCATGCAGCCTTGGTCGACCACCATGCGATAGTCGCGCACTTCTTCGTGCACGCGAACATTGGAAGTGCAGACCGCTGTGCAATGACCGCATTCGGTGCAGGCATCGGTCACCCGAATACGCACGGGCGCGAGTTCATCAAGCGGCGCGAAGAAGCCGCCGTACGGGCAGGCATAGGTGCAATATCCCTTCGCGCCGAGGAGGTAGACCGTGAGAAAGCCGCAGATAAGAAGGAACGGAATCCCGAGAAGCAATCCTGGAAAGGTGGCCCAAAAATTGGTTGTCGTAAATGACGTTGTGAATCCGGGCCACACGAGTTCGGGGCGGGTGTAAGGCGCAATCGCGAAGCGGTACACCAGCGGCCAAAGAAACATATAGATCGCAAGCGCGAGCGGCATCCACAGCAAAAGCCGCGAGCGAAAGAGCTTCGGACGAATGCCGATGCGTTTCATCATGTGGCCGCAAAGATCTTGCAGCATCACCACATGGCATCCCCAACCGCAGAACCAACGACCGAAGATCGCGGTGGAGAGGAGCGCGAGGCCAAAAAACACCGCGCCGACCGTGATGATGCCGTCTTTCACGGTTTCCATCGACTCAGACGGCTCGATTGGCCGGATCGTGTTGCCAGTCCAGAGCCACTGCACGACATGAATGACCATCAACAACTGAACCACGCCAAGCACGGTTGCGCGCCGCCAACCCATGTGCGATTTCGGCGCGCGCGCACCCTTTGGAACATGCCCCCCACCGTTGCCACCGGCAGCGATCACGGGCAGAGAGAGTCCGGCACCTTGGCCTGTTGCGCGCGTTTCGCAGTTCATGCAACGCATCCTACGCGGACGGCTCGCGAGGTGACCTATACTCGCGGCCGCTTATGGCTTCCCGCGACTACTACGACATTCTCGGCGTCGCTCGTTCCGCGAACGCGGATGCGATCCGAAGCGCACATCGGAAACTCGCGCTGCAACACCATCCCGACCGCAACAAGTCGAAGGATGCGCCTGCGAAATTCGCCGAAATCCAGCAAGCCTACGAGGTGCTGTCGGACGACGACAAGCGTCGACAGTACGACGAGTTCATTCGCCTCGGCGGTTCGCCGGGCGCGTTTGGCTCGACTGCCGGCGCTGGTGGTCAAGGCGGCGCTGGTGGTCAAGGCGGCGCTGGTCAATCCGGATACTCGGGGCCATTTGGCGCGGGCGCAACAGGTGCGGGCGGCGGGTCGTGGAACTCCGCCGATACTCAAACTTTCGAGTCGATCTTTGGCGACATGTTTGGCGGCAGCCGAGCCGGTGGCGGTCGGGCCTCTCGTGGGCCGCGCGCGCGACCTCGCGAGCGAATGCAGTACGACGTTCAAGTTCCACTCGAAACAGTTCTCCGCGGCGGCAAGCAACCAGTTTCGATTGAGGGCGAACGCTTTGAACTCGACATCCGTGCCGGAATGGACGACGAAGACCTCGTCTCAATCCCCGGCAAACTCGACGCCGTCGTCCGCGTGCATGTCGCCGACCACCCATGGCTCACGCGCAACGAACGCGATCTTTCCTTCGATCTACCGATCTCAATCGTCGAAGCCACGCTCGGTGCGACCATCGATGTGCCGCTTCCTGTCGGCGGAACCGTTGCGCTCAAGATACCTCCAGGCACCGCGAGCGGTAAGAAGATGCGCATCGGCGGACGCGGCTTCCCAGCAGTCGATGGCCGTCCTGCCGGCGACCTCTACGTGGTGATTCAAATCGTTCCACCGAAGGAACCCAATGAACTCACGCGGAGCCTCCTGAAAGAAATTGGAAGCAGTCTCGACAATCCACGCGCACGAATCGCTCACTTGCGGCCATAGCGCTGAATCGTCTCAAGCACCTTGCCGTGCACCGTAAACGGCGCGCTCACCGACTCCCAAAACGCGTCGAATGTGCCTCGACCCGCTGTGGCGAATCCGATCGTTCCGAGCCCGAAGATTCTCTCGCGCAAACTCTGCACGACGATGGTGTTTTGGATGCGTACGAGTGGTGCCTCGTAGAGCGCGGTACGCAAGATGCCGCGCCGCGCGATGACTCGGCGATCCGTCAACACGAAGACATGAGTCACCCAGTCAAGCCACGCCCACGCGAGACGAACGCTGGCCACGATGATGCCAACTGCGATAGCGCTCGACTCGTTCCATGGACACCAGTTCAAGGTTGCTGCGTAGGCAAGGGTGGTAGCGATCACAACACTTGCGGCAAGCGTCCCAAGCGACGAAAGCGGTACATAGAGAATACTTGGCCGCAGCAGAAGGATGACGATTTCGTTCGGTGCGAGCGCGGTCTGCACCGCGTGTGGCACCGAGAACGACGCAGCCGCTGTCGGCGCAGCAGCAAACATCGTTTGCTTATCGCGCGGATCGCTTGAAGTCGGAATCGTCATCGCAAACTCCCATCGCGCTCAACGAACGCGCCTCGTGTCGCAGTGTCCCGACATAGGGAAGGTTTCGATAGAGATCGTCGTAATCGAGTCCGTATCCAACCACGAACTCATCATCAATATCAAAACCGACGTATTCACACGGAGTGGACATCGCAGGCGCAATGCGCTTTCGAAGAAGTACGCACGCGCGCACACTCGTTGCGCCACGCGCTTCGAACTCTGCGCGAAGCAGCCGCAGCGTCCCGCCTGAATCGAGAATGTCATCGACAATCAGAACGTGGTGTGCCTCAAGGTGTTTGGGAAGCGTGCCCACAATCGAGCTTCCGCGCGACGCTGTCGCGGTGCCACCATAACTTGACACAGTCGCGAGTTGAATGCGCATACGCCGCTGGGGAAGCGCGCGCACGAGATCCGCTGCGAATAGCAAACCCCCTGTCATGATCGGGACAACCGTCAGTCGGCCATCAGCGTGGGAATAGTCATCGCCGATCGTCTGAGCGAGCGCACGCACGCGACTCGCGATCGCAGCGCGAGGGACGACGATGCGGTCAATGTCCTCATGAAGTCGGTCGTCATGCGATACATCATTGGTCGCAGGATCTACGCCCGAGCTTCCGGCACCATTTGATTCACTGCGCATCATTGTCCGAGCCTCGACTTCAGCGCGTCATTGACATCCTTTGCGTCGGCCTTGCCGCCCGAGAGCCGCATCACCGCGCCAACGAGCCGACCGATCGCCGACATCTTGCCCGCACGCACATCATCCGCTGCCTGCGCATTCGCGGCGATCGCGGCATCGACCCACTCAAGGAGTTTGCCTTCATCGCGCACGACGACGAGGCCGCCGCGCTCCGCCACCGCGAGCGCTGGCTCTTTCGTCTCACATAACAACCCGAAGAGCGTGTCCGCGGCCTGTGGCCCGATCGTCCCCTGCTCGCGCAGTCCAAGCACCGATGCGACTTGTGCGGCATCGATGCCCAAATCATGCACGGCGACACCGCGCTCGTTCGCGCGCTTCGCGCCTGCGTTCAGTACGATTTTTCCTGCGGCGTATCCCGCGCTCTTCTCCTCTTTGAACACACCGAGCGCGAGCGTCGCTGCAACGCACGCTTCGTAGTAGAAACAGGTATCACGATCGTCGACAAGGTTGCGCGCATCGATATCGCTCAACCCATACACATCGCGGTAGCGCGCACGACGAGCAAGCGGTGGCTCAGGAAGCGTTGCCGCGATGCGCGCAATCCACGCATCATCGGTCTCAACTGGCACGAGATCGGGCTCCGGAAAGTAGCGGTAATCGTGGGCGTCTTCTTTCTCGCGCTGCAAGAGCGTCTTGAGCGCAACATCATCCCAACCGCGCGTCGACTTCATGCCGCGACCCATCGTGCGTCCCGTCTCGCGCCATTCCTCGATCTGTCGCGTCGACTCGTATTCAATCGCGCCACGCAGCGCACGGAAACTGTTGAGGTTTTTCACCTCAACAATCGGTGTCTTCACGATTGAACCATCCGCGAGGACGAGTTCTAGGTTGATGTTGGGCTCAAACCGCATGTGGCCCTTCTGCATGATTCCCTCAGTGACGCCAAGGAAGCGACAGATATTGCGAAGCTCTTGCGCGAAGGTCACAACATCATCGACGTGATCGAAGTCCGGCGCGGTAACCACTTCAAGGAGCGGTGTACCAGCGCGATTCAGGTCGACAAGCGAACCGGCGTACGCACGACCACCGGGAAGTTCGTGACCAAGCTTTCCCGTGTCCTCTTCGAGATGCGCGCGGATGATGCCGATCGCGCGCGTCGCGCCATCATGACCGGGGATCTCGACGCGCCCATCGTGACAAAGCGGCAGGTCGTACTGTGAGATCTGGTATCCCTTGGGGAGGTCAGGGTAGTAGTAATTTTTACGATCCCACTTCGAGTGCCGCGCAATCGAGCAGCCGAGGGCGAGGCCGACCTTCATCGACATCTCAACCGCAGCGCGATTCATCACCGGCAACGCGCCAGGCAGCGCGCAGACCACCGGATCAATGAGCGTGTTGGGCGCCTCGTCAAAGTGCGCCGGATGCGCGGCGTTCGGCACGCGGGTGAACATCTTGGTGCGGGTTGCGAGCTCGATGTGGATTTCGAGCCCAACCTTGAGGGCGGAACGAACGATCTTCACGGTCTTCGGGTCGACGGACTCCATGGGCGGATGGTAATGGGGATTCGCGGCATAATGCGTGGATGCACGCCACGCTTCTCCTCGCTTCCGCGGCACTCGTCGTCGCGGACCTCGCCCCGAAGGCTCCGTTTGCGCGACCCGATGGTGCGATTCTCGCAACGCTCTCCGGCGTCGAGGGGTCATGCGAACTCGTGCTTCTCGACCGTGACGCGAAGGAACTCGCGCGCGCGACCGCGACGCCGGGCGATATCGATCTTGCCGGGATTTTCCCTGCTATACGAGCGGCGGAACGCGCTGTGCGCGTGCAAGCGATCGTGGGCGGCGCACCCGAAGGCGCACCGCTACTCGTCGTCCCGCTTGTGTCGCGCGCGACCATTCGTACCACCACCGACACGCGACCCGACGGTAAAACCAGCTTCACGCGCATCATCGGTTGGGGCGACACACTGATTGATCCATCGAACACAGCGCACGCGAAACTCGCGACCGCGTGGCCAAAGACTGATCCCACACCGATGTCTGGATTCCGCGTGGAGCGCGATCGTGATGTGGTCTTCGAGACTACTGCTGGGCGCATCCGATTTGCGATGCGTGTGGATGAAGCACCGAACACCGCGCGCAACTTTGTCGAACTCGCAGCAAGTGGTTTTTACGATGGGACGATGGTGCACCGCATCGTGCCTGCCGATCGGAATGGCGTACCGTTCGTCATCCAGGGCGGCGACCCCACGGGGACTGGCGATGGCGGCCCGGGATATGACATCGCGTTAGAACCATCACGCCTCGCCCACGATTTTGGTGTCTTATCGATGGCGCGCAACGACTGGCCCGACAGTGCGGGAAGTCAGTGGTTCATCGGCCTCTCCCGCGAAGCCACCGCTCGACTTGATGGGCAGTACTGCGCATTCGGACATGCAGTCGAGGGTTCCGAGGCCATCGTGAAGATCGCCTCGGGAGAGATCGCTGATCCGGCGACCGGTCGACCGGTGGCTCCGGAGACTGTCACCCGAGCATTTGTGATGGATGCGCCGCCTTGGACTCCCGGTAAAGGAAGACCCGACGCGCGCGTTACGCGTCCGGCGACGCCTGCCGCGACCAATGGAGTGAAGGACGTCGACGATCGATGAGCGCTGAGACTGTCACCAAACCGCGCGGACTGTGGAACCGAGGCTTCGTCTCGTTACTGCTCACGCAATTTTTCGAAGCCGCGAGTGACAACATCGTGAAGGACACGATCGTCTTCGCAGCCGCCGTCGGTGGTCCGTGGGAATCGATCTTCGGTGAGGGCGGCAGCGGACTTATTGCCATTCTCTTTTCTGCGCCATTCATTCTGCTCTCTGCATTTGGTGGACGCATCGCAGACCGCTACTCCAAATCACGCATCACCATACTTTTGAAGACGCTCTCGCTCGCAGTCTGCGCACTGTGTGCATTCGAGTTTGCCCGCGGCTCCGCGTACGGAGCTGTTTCCGGACTTGTTGCCTTCGCGATCGTGAGTTCGTTTTTCGGCCCCGTCAAGTACGGCATGATTGCGGAGCTCGTGGAGCCAAGACACCTCGCGCGCGCGAACGGCATCGTCAACATGGCGACCAACGTCGCGGTGATCGTCGGCGGCATCGTCGCTGGCATCGCGGTCACGCGTTGGAAGGCGAGCTTCGTCGACGGTGTACCAACGGGTAGCGCCGCCTGGGATCCTGGCATCGCCATGGCAATCGCAGTAGTCCTCGGTTTCGCAACCTGCCTCACGCTGCCCCGGCTTCGACCGCAGAATCCGACACTGCCGGTGGATCTCAACCCGTTCTCAACCTACATCGCGACCTTGCGCGACATGTCGCGCTCGCCACTTCTCGCGGTCTGCGGCGCATGGACCTTTTTCTACTTTGTCGCATCCGTGGTCCTCCTGATTCTGCCGGACTACTCGAGTTTTCTCGGGATTCGCGACGAGGAAACGGCGTGGCTCAAGGCCGCTCTCGGCGTAGCGATCGGCATCGGATGCGTCGTCGCCGCGTACCTCGACACTCCCGCGCGCCGCGTGTGGTTCGTGCCGCTGGGAGCTTCTGGCCTCGGACTGTCGTTTGTCCTCCTCGGCCTCGCGCCGAACAACTTTTCGATCACGCTGGCACTCCTCGTCCTCACGGGCCTCGTGGCGGGCTTCTACATCATCCCGCTTCAATCCATGCTCCAAACGCTTGCGCCCGACGACTCACGTGGCCGCGTGCTCGGCACCGCAAATGGACTGAGCTTCGTGACGGGCCTCCTTGGCGGCGTCCTTTTCTTCGCGCTTCGCGGCGTACTTCACATGCCTTCGAACCGCGTGTTTTTGGTTGTCGGCGCGGCCTGCTTGGTGATGGCAACCGTGGCGTTTGCGTGGCTCCGTCGCCAACCGAGACTTGCTCAGACAAGCGACCGAAACGCTGTCCGTTGAAGCACAAACCCGCGAGACAATGGCCGCCTTCCCGCACCGAA
Organism: Candidatus Kuenenia stuttgartensis; assembly: GCA_945902075.1. Lineage (GTDB taxonomy): Bacteria > Planctomycetota > Phycisphaerae > Phycisphaerales > SM1A02 > QWPT01. The sequence continues at coordinate 147,223 of CAMDMA010000001.1, forward strand.
AGATCGAACGATTGCCAGTTTTGAACAGAATGCCCTTGCGCCCACCCCAGGTTCGGCCGAAAGTTGCGTAGAAGGATGGGTGAAGGGAGGGTGCGAAGCGCGACCCGCGCAGCGTCACTCTGCCGCCGCACACGAGAGTTTCATCGAGTTTCCTTATGCCGCGACCGAACCTCATTCCAACCGCTCAGCCATCCGCCACGGTGCTCGCCGCCGCTTTGCTCGCCGCCGCGTTGTGTGGTTCCGTTGCGTTTGGACAGGCAACGCCTCCGCGCGTCCCGAGTTCGGTGCCGAGCGCAGTTCCAAGCCGCGCACCGGCGCCGAAACCAACACCGAAACCCACAGAAGACGAGCCTGCCGACCCTACCGCGCCCGCTCCAGATTCTGTTCCCGGCAAGCAGGAGCCCAGCGACCCCATCACTCCTGAGCGCGAGGCCGACCCACAAAGCGTCCCTGGTCGACGCCCCGGTGGCGAGCCTGTCCAGCAGCCAGAGCGTCTCAATCCTGGCGTGACTCCGGGAATGAGTCCGGCCCGCCGCGCTCCCGGCGAGCCGATTGCGCCGCCGAAACCGCCAGGATTTGGTACAGCGCCTGGTAAGAAAGAGCCAAACGAACCTATTGCGCCCCCAAAGCCGCCAGGATTTGGGACCGCTCCGGGCAAGAAAGAGCCAAGCCGACCCGTTGCGCCTCCCAAGCCGCCCGGGTTTGGACAGAACCCAGGGCGAAAGGATCCCGGTCGGCCGATCGCCCCGCCGAAGCCGCCAGGATTTGGCCGCCCCGGCGGCACGCCGTCTGGATCACCGGGCGGTACGCCGTTGGCCGTTCCTCCATCCCGTGCTCCTTCGGTCGCGCCTTCAAATCCGCCAACGACCGTCCCCCCTGCGGCACGCCCGACCGCACCCGCGAAGCCAACGAACCCAATCACGCCGCCTCCTCTGAAGCCAGTGAAGCCAACCTTCCCAGCAACGCCCACGCGTCCGCCCCTCTTCCGCTGAGTTCGCCGAGGTGCAAGAGCACATGATGACCTCGCTGGGAAGCGTCGGGCGCTGAACCTTCAGACGATCGTTCATTGATGCAGTAGATCCGGAATCTGAGCCCACCTCAGCAAGAGGCAAACCCATCACGGTCTGAACAACAACGCCCCCACAGAAGGGGGCGTCGTCGGAAAGGTCGCGGTGGGATTTGAACCCCGCGAGCGAAGCGAGCCTCAATCCCACCGCGGCCGAACGCAAACGCCCTGCCGCGAGGCAGGGCGTTGGAGAAAGGTCGCGGTGGGATTCGAACCCACGAATCACGGATTTGCAATCCGTTCCCTTAGACCACTTGGGTACGCGACCGGGCTGTCCATCTTCGCACCAATCCCGCTTCGCGTCAAACCAAAGACACGAGAACGCAGGTCGATTGGCCGGAACGCGCGGAATCTCTCGCTCCATCGATTCATGACTTGCCCTCTCGCGTGTGAACAACGAAACTGCCGAGAGAGCAACATGGCCCTACCACTTCAGATTCGCGCCGCCACCGTCCTCACCGCCCAGGTTTTTGCAGGCACGGTTGTTTCGGTCACCTGCTTGGCGTCGACCTCTGCCGCGCAGACGGGCACAACTGCCGCGGCGACCTCGCAGCCTGTCACCGACCTCGGCGGTTATCGCCTTCCGCTCCTCCGCGAGGGGAGCATCATCGCGCGCGTGGAGGGTGATCTCGCGCAAGACCCCGACGAGAAGTTGTGGCTCTTCCGGCCAACGAAGCCGGAGGCGGGAGGACTTCGCCGTGAGTTTGTGCTTATGCCGTCGCCAACATTCGAAGACATGCTGCAGACAGTGCGCGTCTCAGCTGTTCCCGTTGAGTTTGAACTGACCGGCCGCGTCTTCATCTACCGAGGCCGAAATTTTCTACTGCCTGAACTCGCTACGCCAATCGTCCGCTTCGACACTCGGCCCGGGGAAACGCCAAAGTTGACCGACGGTTCCAAGGTTGCGCCGAGTGGTGAGGCGAAATTTGTCGCGCCGCCGTCAACGGGTGCCGATGCGGACGACGCTGCGGTTGAGGAGATTGAACGCCGCCTCGAAGAGCGCATCGGCCGCGTACCAAGCCGGCGCGTGCCAGATCAAACAACAATTGCTCCACCCAAAGTTGTAGAGACACCGCCGATCGCGTCAGGCACGCGTTTCACACTTCGACGTGGTCGGCTCCTGCGCGATCCACAAGCGGGTTCGTGGCGATTTGTTCCGGAGCAAATGAGCGGTGGCAGCAGCGGTGATTCCTCGCTTGAAATCTTGCCTTGCCTGCTCCTTGAGCAACTTGAAATTGCGGCCCGTGAGAGCGACTCGCCGCCGGTGGTTCTGCTGTCGGGCGTCGTACTCGGCTTCGAAGGAAAGAGCTTCTTGCTGCCATCGACTTTCCGCCGCGCGCGCGAAGGTCGCGGACTTGGCGGATGACGTCGATGGTCGCGCGATTACATGGCGCTCCATGCCCCAAGCAATAGCGCGAGATCGGCTGCACCGACCGTGCCATCGCCGTCGAGGTCCGCAGCGCCGCCAGCTGCGCCCCACGTCGAAAGGATGATCGACAAGTCTGGCGCACTCACGATGCCATCGCCATCGAGATCGCCAAAGACACTCTCAGCACTCGGTCCAACAACGCCATCGGCTCCGATGCGCGCGGCAAACACGTCGCTCGCGCCCGTTGATGTTCCGCCCTGCCAGGTGATCATCGCGCCATTGTCCGCCGCCTGCATCGACGAAAGTCGATACTTCACGCCGACATTGGTTGCAACATCAGAGTGCCAAAGTTCTACACCCGCGGAGCTGAGTCCCACGCACTCAAGTTTGTCCTGCACTGCACTACTTGAGTCGGTGAAGAAGCACGCCACGCCGTCACCCGTACGAGCGGCAGTCGCGAAACTTCGCGAATACACAGTGGCGAGTGGTTCGACCGCGACACCATTCGCGCCCCATTGCCGAACTCCCTTGGCAAAGCATTGTCCGAAGACTCCGTAGATCGAAGTATTCGGCGTGTTTTGGCTCCAAAACGCGTAAAGACGACCATCGGCACCGAGCGTGATCGATGGCGAAACACGCGAGGCGCTGGTCGTGGTGGTGGTCACAGCGATGCCACTTGCACCGTACTGCACCGCACCCGCAGCATTCACACGCTGCACGGAGCATTGGAGTGGGCTTGAGGTGTACCACGAGAAGTACGCGCCGCCGGAACCATCGGAGATAAACGAGGGGAAGTTGCCGAACTGCAAGGACCCGGTGGTGAATACAGAAGTTCCCGTCGTAGCCCACGGTCGCGTGCCGTCGGCGTTGACGCGATGTGCACGAAGGATCTTCGCGCCACTAAACGTGACATATCGCACGCACGAAACGATCACTGCGCCATCCACCGAGGGCTGGATGTCCGCAGAAAATTGCGTCGCTCCCGTTTCGGCCAGTGAGACTGAGGTCGCAAAACTGGCCACGCCAGTCGCCGGATCAAATCGCTGCACGCGCGACGATGAATCTTGAATATGCACAACCCAAACGGCACCGTCGCTCGCGACGGTTACGCGGGCAACTGCGAGATACGCGCTCGCGCTCTCAGCGACAACTGCACGCCACCGGACCGAACCATCGGCGCTGAAGCAGACGAGTTTGATCGCCGGAGTCGTTCCATTGAGCGCGTCAAAAGCGACATAGGCGTTGCCAGCCGCATCACTTGCGAGGCCGTAGTCGGTCGTTGATGAGAGCGCGCGATCCTCGACCAATCGCGGCTGCGAAGTCCACGCTGCCGAACCATCCGCGTTGAGCCGCGAGAGCACCACGTCATACCCACTACCGCTGAGCATGCTGACGAAATGACCCCCCTCAGGCGCGGGCGCGAGTTTCGGTTGGACATCATCACTCTTGGTCGCAAGCAACACGAGCGGAGTGGCTGGATCCGAGGAGTACTGCGCGGCAGCCGACCTCATGAGGGTTGTCGGAGAGGCCAGGAGGATGAAGGCGGCAAAGAGCGCGGGAGCAATCGTCAGGTGCATCGAACCAAGATGACCGCTGCGACGCGGCCTGCCAACCTTGAAAATTGGATTTCCCTGTATTCGGAACCAAATCAGCAGCTTCAGTGGACCCGCCGCAACTCTGGAGCGAATCTCAGCGGGATCTGCGGGTTTCGAGGGAATCGCTGTCGGAGCAGCCGCCTCCTTCCGACCTCGCGCGACCGGGACTCTCGATTCCCTTCGTCGAAACGCCGATCCGCCCCTGCCAAGATGCGAAGGAATCCAGATGCGCACGCAATCCGGTCGTACTTCTCCCGCACCGACCCTCAATGTGACGCTTGAGCGACTGCGCTTCGCGGTGCTCACCCCGGCAATCCTCTTTGGCGCGACACTTGTCGGCACGGTGTTGCTCGGCGCCCCGGCGCATGGGGTTTGGCAAGATGCCGGAAGCCGCGGGAAAGAAGTAACCGCCCCAATGGCGAAGGACTCCCGCCGAAGCAGTGCCGCTCGACAGGAAGGAAAGCTGCCGCCGATCTCGCAACCAGCGGTATCCCAACCGCGCCCCCAGGGTCCGACACAGGGTCCGACACAGGGTCCGACACAGGGTCCGACACAGGGTCCGACACAGGGTCCGTCCCAGGGTCCGACACAGCGTCCGGCACCCACACCCGCGCCGCAAGCGCCAACCGCGCGGCAGCCCGCGAAGCCGCAGGCACCCACACCCGCGCCGCAAGCGCCAACCGCGCGGCAGCCCGCGAAGCCACAGGCCGTCGTACCAGTGCCGCAGAAGCCCATTCCTCAGCGTAAGCCTCTTGGAAAGCCCGAGGATGTACTGCCAGCGCCAACGCGCAAACCGGTGGACAGTGAGCCGATAGCCAGGAAGCCGGTGGGTAGCAGGCCGGTGGACGCGAAACCGGTAAGCCCGCGACCTGTCGTCCAAAAACCGAACGACCCGAGAGCGCCGGTTGATCGACCCGGCTCCACCTCGAAGCCGTCCGCTCCATCGAAGCCCTCACCGACAAAGCCTGAGCCCCCGCGTCGGCCGATCATCGATGATGACGCGCCAATCGCGCCCACCGTTCGCACGCCGTCGAAACCAATGGATCGGCCCGTCGACCGGCCCGTCAATCGTCCAACACCAAAGCCTATCGATCCCCCAATCACGCGCCGGCCTGACACCATCAAACCCGTGGGTTCATCGCGAGCGCCGGGCAGCGAGGGCAACGCAACGGTCAAGCCGCGACCCGAACCCCCAATCACGCGCGGCAGTGGCACGATCACCCGCGATATCTCCACGAGTGCAGACGCGGATGCGACTTCAGTGTTGTCGCGTCGACCAAATCAATTCGTCGCGAATGAAGTGTTTGGCGTGCCACTTTCACCGCAAACCGGTGGCCCGTCGTTTGGCCCTGGTGCTGGCAGCACAGGCAGCGGAAGCAATAACACTGTCGTCGTCAACAGCAACAACACGGTGATCTACAACGACAATCGCACCTACACGCAGTACGTCAACAACGTGTCCCGCTGCAACGGTTGGGGATTTGGATCGAGTTGGTCGAGTTGCGGGCCGTGCGACATCTGGCAGCCGTACGACTGTTCCGATGGCCTCTCGATCTCAGTTGGCTTTGGCAACGGCGGCTTCAGTTTCGGATTCTTCTACGGCTCGAGTTGTGCTCCGCTCTGCTCGAGTTGGTCCAACCCGTGGTGGGATGGCTACGCAACGAGTTGGACTTGCGCGCCGACGTACTCTTGGGGGCCCACGCCGTGGCGCGCGCCTTACTGGCAGCCTTACGCGTCGTGTTGGAACAATTGCTGGAACCCGTGTGTTCCGTGGTGGAGCGCGTACTACTCCTGCGGGCCGTGTCCGATCCCGGCTTATACGCCGTGCTTCGCTTACTCGCCGATTCTCTGCTCGAGCGTTGTGTACGCGGCACCAGTCGTCGTCGCGGCGCCAGTCCTCATGGTCGCCGCACCAGTCGTGGTCCCTGCGCCTCAGCCGCTTCCGAATCCCACAGCGTTGTGGACATTTCTTGCCGAGGGGTATGACACGGAAGCTGAAAATGGCTTTGCGGCGCTTGCTGCGGTTGATCCCGGCGAAAGTTCTTGGCTCATCGGAAAGGGATTCGCGCGCGCATTCCGCGGTGAGACCTCATGGGCATCCGACATGCTGCGGACCGCGTTCCTCACTGATGCTTCTGGCGTGACGCGCACCTCTGGTGACGGTCGCTATCTCGCTCGACTCGACGCGCTTGAACGTTCGCTTTCACCGCTCGCCAACGCAAGCCCCCCATCCGTAGACGCGCTGCTTGTGATCGCTGCAAGTCAAGCGGCGCGAGGTGACCTCTCGGCTGCCTTCTTCACCGCAACAACGGCGCAGGCGGAGGGAGATCGAACTGCTGGAACTGCAGCATTCATCGGATGGCTTCAATCGGAACTGCGCCGACGAATCTGAAGTGACCGTCAGCCTGTCCACACCGAGAGCATCGACGCGAGGTCAGCCGCATCGACTGTTCCGGATGAATTGAAATCACCACGGCCGTTGGTGCCCCAATTGCCGAGCAATACCGCGAGATCTGCGGCATTGACTTTATTGTCATTGTTGAGGTCGTATGGATTGGAGGATGGGGGCGTAAAAATCACCGTCAGTTGGGGACGAACGGTCGCCACGCTCGCCTCGTGGCTATCGAAGCGCTTGACCGACTGGTCAACCGTCTCATTGCCCAAGACACACCAGCCGAAGTTGTTGGTCGGCGTGTTCAGCCAACCCTGCACATCCGCGACGAGCAACGCAGTCGATGCCCAGACATAGACGCCCATCGGTCCGACATTTTTGGTGGCACTGATTGTTGTGGCAAAGTCGCCACCTGGATTCGTCCACAGCTGAGTCGATCCGTAGAAACGGTGGAGCCACGTCACATCGTTGGGTTCGCTTGGCGCGCCGCCACCGCCAAACGCGACACTTGGTCCTTCGCCCCAACTCTTCGTGAAGCGCTTGAGTGAGATCGGATATTGGGTGGTGAGCCCAACCGCGGAGCAGTTCATGCGGAGCGAAACGCTCGTGATTGTCGAGCCTGCGGGGATGGCCGAGAGATCGAAGCGCAGCGCGCCGCGACGCAACAAGCTCCCGCCGTTCACTCCGACTTTCCCCGCGAAAAAGTAGCCCGCGGCACCGGCACTGTACGAACCGCCTGAATCCTCGATAAGCGTGTTGTCGGCGACGCTGGTCAGGGTCGCGGTGTCGGCAAACGCCGCGTTGACCGTGAATACCGTTGCAAAGGCGACCAAAGCACTCGAGACCGTCGTCGCGCAAGTTCGCATGGCAGAGAGTTCGAGAAACATGTCGTTGGTTCGGTGGGTTGACGGTTTCGGAGTCGCATTTCTTATCAATTGCGGGCGAATACGCACGACACGCGAAGGGCGATTATCCCCAAGCGCCGAGGAGGATCGCGAGGTCGGCTGCACCCACCATGTTGTCGCCGTCGAGGTCAGCGCTTCCAGCTGTGCCCCACTGGCCGAGCAAGGTTGCGAGATCGCCAGCGTCGACGTCTCCGTCGCCGTCCAGATCGGCCGGATTCGACGAGCCCGTGACGGTGATGGAAAGATTCAGGGTGAGGGAGCGCGTCGTCGCGCCGGGCAGGTTCTCATCGCTCGTCGAAATCGTCACGCCCAGTGGGTAGACACCCGGAGTGCGCCCGGTCGTATCGAATGAGAAACGCAGGATGGTCGGTGTCGCGCCGATGTTGGATTCCGTGGCATCGATGATGCTGAATGGCGCAGATATCGCGCTCGCACCATCAACGTCAAGCCGCGCCATCGCCGCCGTGTAGCCGAGGTTGTAGAGCGGAATCGCGACCTCTTGAACGCCCGTGTTGGGGCCGAAACTCGCAGTGGCCGTGGTCGTCGTGGTTGCGGTCTTGGGAGTCCACGATGGATTCGAATATTGCAGCACCGAACCCGTGACCGTCTTGACGATGGTGGGATTTTGCGTCCCTTCAACCGTTGTTGTCACTGTGGCTGTTCCGCTTACGGCTCCGGCGACCGACGTATTCACCGCGAGGTTTACGGCGGTCGAGGCTGGCACAAGTGCTGCTGTGATCGATTGCGATCCAACGAGCCCGGTCGAGCCAACAACCGAGGCTGTAAGCGTGTCGGTACCCAGTGGATGCACCACCACCGCAGCGTTCGAGACCGCAACCGCAACCGTGATCCCTGTCGCTCCGCGGATGACCGGTCCAAACGACACTGGCGCGGTGACCTGCATGATCGGCGGAACCTGGTAGTCGGCAAGCACTGGCAGATGGTCGCTCGCGTCATAGAGGACGTCGGCAAGCGAGTTCGAGCGCGCAATGTCCGCGGGGTAATAGGTGTTGTTGCCGTTATTGATCGCGAGGTTGTAGTGCGCACCGTCGTTGCCAAAGGTGCGGTAGCTCCCGGGGATCAAGGAAAGCCCATCCCCGTCCTGAAATTCAGCCGTCAAGAACTGGAAATCAAAGCGATCGTCAACTCCGCCACCAATGAGCGTCCCGGTAATGTCGCGCGGTGACTGCGTGTGCTTGATCGCGTTTGCCGCCGTCGTCCAGTTGGCTGTCCCAAGTGGATCAAGGCACTGCGCGTTCCCGGCAGCGAGCATGGTGAGGTAGGCAGCTTCTATATTGTCGTACAGGTTGTAGTCACCCACGAAAATGATGTGTTGCCCAGCGCCGAGCGCATTTGCGTTGTTTCGAAGCGCGATAGCACCGGTGTTTCGCTCCGCCGCATCGGCACTCGTGTTGCTCGCCTTGAGGTGCGATGAATAGACGTAGAGGCGCGCTGCCGTCGAGGAGTAGCCGTTGAGCGTCAAGAGCCAGCGATCACTGTTGCGTGAACCGCCGGTGGCGATATCGGCATGGCTACTTGGGACTTCCGTCAACTTGTCGGTCCGGTAGTACATGCACTGTGCGCCGCTCGCGCCGTCTTCGGTGCCGGAGGTTGTAAATGTGCCGCGCGAGTAAGAAACACCGGGGAAGGCCGCCAGGATGTTCGTGTCAAGTTCAGCGATATCCGCGTTCCGAATCTCCTGAAAAAGCAGCACCGCTGGTGCCACTGCGAAGCCCGGCTTGTTGTCTTGGGCCATCTCAGCGAGCGCCGCGCGAAGCGCGTTCTGATCACCCGCGAGTTTGGCGAGGTTGTAGGTCACCACCCTTACCTGACCAGAGGCATCAGACGCGGCGATTGCGGCTCCAAACAGCGCTACGGAGGCAAAAAACGCGGGAAACTTCTGAAGCATGTCGGTCTCCGGAACAAGAAACAGGGAACAAACAATCTCTACGACCCTCAACCAAACGCTCGCGCCTGTCGCGATCAAACCAAACTGTCAAGCCCCAATGAGATGCAGCTGTGAGGGCAGCCGTGAAGTCCAACGGGTCGACTCGTGCAACCGGAAGGACATGTTGATGAGGCATCGCAATGTAGACCCAATTCCGCCATTGTGAAGAGTGGACCTCAGCGAAGGCGCGATTCATCCGTGTCACTCAAGGTGACGGATCCACGCACGTCCTGAAACACCCGAAAACGACCCGCTTCGCGGCTACCATCCACTTCCCTCGCGATTCCCGCGGGGAACCGGAGCAACCATGCGTCACATCGCCATCGTCGTCGCCGCGATTTCCATCGCGGCCCCACTATCCGCCCAACAGGTCAACCCCGAAGTCTTCACGCTCGACAACGGGATGAAGTTCCTCCTTTTGCCGCGAACTGATCAACCAAACGTCATCGCGGCAGGCTGGGTCGCCAAGGTCGGCTCGGTCAATGAGCGGCCGGGCATTACAGGAATCAGCCACTTCTTCGAGCACATGATGTTCAAGGGAACCGACACGATCGGAACCTCGGATGCCGCTGTCGACGCGAAGTATCGCGATGCACAGAAGTCGCTCCGCGCAAAGATGAATGAGATCACTTGGAACGAGCAGTACCGTCGCTACTTCGATGGAGAAATCAGTGATCCGTGGAATGCGGCCAACGATACCGCTGAGCTCGCGAAGCTCCGTCTTGAACTCAAGACGCTGATGGATTCGCAGCAAGGTCGACTCGGGTCAGATCGCATTGCCGAACTCCAGAAGGAAGCGACAGCAGCCGGCGACGCGGAGGCAAAAGGCCGGATCGAAACGCAGATCGAGTTGCTCAAGGCGCAGCAAGACAAAGCGCGGAGCGTCGTGAAGGATGAGTTCGACAAGCTCTACACCGGCCAAGGCGGCTCCGGTATGAACGCGTTCACCTCGAACGATGTCACCTTCTACTTCATCAATGTGCCGGCAAACAAGTTCGAACTCTGGGCGTGGATGGAGTCTGATCGCCTCTCCAACTCTGTGTTCCGCGAGTTTTTCTCGGAGCGCGATGTTGTTCACGAAGAGCGACGACTGCGCACTGAGAGCACGCCGACCGGCATTTTCCAAGAGCAATTCGACGCGATGTTCTACGCATCGAGTGGCTACTCGTGGCCGGTCATCGGTTGGTCAAGTGATCTCAACAGCTACACCATCGAAGAGGCGATGAAGTACTGGAACATTTACTACCGCCCCAACAATCTCTGCGGAGTGATTGTCGGAGATTTCAACCCAAGTGAGGTCAAGGACACGATCCTCCGTTACTTCAGCCGACTCACTCCCGGCGAGGTTGCGCCGCCGCCGGTTGTCACGCTCGAAGTTCCGCAGCTCGCGGAGATGCGGCTGAATGCTGAGTGCGATTGTCAGCCCTCAGTTGAGGTGCGCTACCACACCGTTCCGTTCCGGCACAAGGATTCGTACGCGCTCGATGTGCTTGCCGCGGTTCTCAACGGTCGCACCGGACGCCTCTATAAATCCATGGTCGAGGGCGACGAGATTGCGTCGAGCGCAGGTGCCGCACAGGACAGTCGCAAATACGCAGGCGCGTTCAGTTTCTCGAGCGAGGTGAAGGGCGATGCGTCGCCCGCTCAACTCGAAGAATCGTGGTATCGCCAACTGCAGAAGCTCCAAGATGAACAGGTGCCTGAACTCGAACTCCAGAAGGTGAAGAATCAATTCGCCGCCTCAAATTTCCGTCGCCTCCAAAGCAACTTTTTCTTGCTCGTGCAACTCGGCTACGGTGAAGGACTCGGGACATGGGAAGAGATCAACGATTCACCAAAGCGTGTCGATGCTGTGACTGCAGCCGATATCCAGCGTGTGGCGAAGACGTACTTCGGCGAGACCAATCGATCAGTGGCCACCTACAAGCGCAAGGCTGGCGCGGCCGCGACGGAAGCTGACGCCGCGATTGCCGAACTTCCGGCACCGATGCAAGCACAGGCTCGCGCGGCCGCTGCTCAAATCGCAAAAGAGACCGATGCCGAGAAGCTTCGTGGCGGACTTGAGCAAATGCGCGCGCAAGCTACGCAGATCCCGCCACAGATGAAGCCCATGGTTGATTTCATCGTGTCCAAGATTGAAGCGCGTCTCGCCGAACTCGAGTCGAACAAGAATTGATCTGGGAAAGGAACACACTCCAATGAAGACCACCATCACAATCCTCGCGGCAGCAACGGCCGTGTTCGCAGCGACGGCGACGCTCCACGCACAGGGAATTCCCAAGCGTCCAGAGCAGATCGCCTACAAGCCACTCGTATTCAATCCACCGAAGGCAGCCGACTACCGCCATGTTCTCTCGAACGGGATCGTCGTGTTTCTCGCGCCAAGCAACGAACTTCCGCTGATCGATCTCTCGATGACTTTCCGCGGGGGTGCATTTCTTGAGCCGACAGACAAGACGGGACTCGCTGCGATGACCGCTGCGCTCCTGCGAACTGGCGGCACTGAAAGCATGTCCCCGACTGAAGTCGACGAGCGGCTCGACTTCCTCGCCACCGAGCTTTCAATCAGCGCTGGCCCAACGGTCATCACCGCTTCGTTCGATTCGCTGAAGTCGAATTTCGATCAGAGCATGTCGATCTTCATGGACATTCTTCAGCGCCCGCTGTTCGATACTGCGAAGCAGAAGATCGCGATCGATTCGGCCATTGAGGGGATGAAGCAACGCAACGATGATGCAGGTCCGATCCTCGATCGCGAGTGGAACATCGCGCTTTACGGCGCCGACCACTTCGAAGCGCGCGAGCCTACGGAAGCATCGATCCGCGCGATTACGAAGGACGACATGGCTGCGTTCGCGAAGAGGGTGCTCAACCCAGCGAATGTGGTCATCGCAGTGAGCGGAGACTTCGACTCGAAAGAAATGCTTGCAAAGCTTGAGACTGCTCTCGCGGCGTGGCCAAAGGGTGAGCGCATGGCGACCCCGCCGGCGCCGGTTGCAGAAGTGAAGCCCGGCGTGTTTCACATCGAGAAGGAAATCCCGCAAGGGAAGGTCTATATCGGCGCACGCTCAATGACTCGTGAAGATCCAGACTACTTCGCAGGACTCGTGATGAACGAGATCCTCGGCGGTGGAGGCTTTACGAGCCGCATCATGAAGACTGTGCGCTCTGACGAGGGACTCGCTTACTCCGCTGGAAGTTCGCTCGATGCGGGCGTGTACTACCCGGGCGAATTCCGCGCAGGATTCCAGTCGAAGAGCCCGACTGTGGCACTCGCGATCAAGTTGATTCAGGAAGAATTCCGCAAGATGCGCGAGAACCCTGTCAGTGCAGAGGAACTCGATGTCGCCAAGAAGTCATTCATCGAAACCTTCCCGCGAGCGTTCGAGTCGAAGCCAGCGATGCTCGGCATCTTCGTTTCAGACGAGTGGACGGGCCGAGATACCAGCTACTGGCAGGCATACCGTGACAACGTCTCGAAAGTCACGGCAGCGGATGTTCAGCGCGTCGCGCAACGCATGCTCGACATGAAGAACATGGCGGTCTTCATCGTTGGTGATTGGGACACGATTCAATCAGGCGATGCAACCAACCGTGCGAAAATGGCTGACTTCTTCGATGATCGCGCTGAGGAACTTCCGCTACGCGATCCCATGACGATGCAACCAATGCGCTAAGCACTCAGATCGAATTCAAAACAGTGCGGCCCCGGATTGCTCCGGGGCCGCACTTCTTTTATCCCCATTTCGAATCACGCAGCACGTGGGCCGTCGTGATCCGCATTGGTCGTAGCGAGCGCAAGTCGTACCTTTTCGAGGCAGAAACTTGCGCGTTCGAGCGCGTCGAGCGCGTCATGACTGCGCGAGCCGCGCGGAAGATCGCGTACGCAGGTCGGAAAGGGCAACGGCCGCGGAGCGTCATCGAACGAGCACTCTTCGATACCACCGATCGGTGACGTTCCAACAAGCCTGAGTCCAGCGAATCCTTGCATCGGGAAAGCCCTTTCCGGTTTGCCTATCCATGGCAACCTGCTCGAAGAGCATCGGCGAACAGACTCGGTGAGTTTGCTGATGTGTCCGAATTGCCCACGTTTCGCGGAAAGTGCGCAAGGAATGCGCGATCGAGCGCGATAAGCATTGCGATTCAGCTGAGCTCGGCACGAGCAGATCGCCGTGCGAGCATCCAAAGTACGCTCGTCGCCAACGCTGCAAGTGCGAGGAAACCGCCGAAAATCGCAGCAGCGCGCATCATGCGCGACGGATCAGCCAAGGTTTCCGCATGTGAGAAGACAGTGCGACCAACTTCTTGACGCGCGTTGGCGATGCCAACTTTCAGAAGATCACTGCGCCGCTCAGAAAGGCGATTGGCGTCGGTCACGATTCCTGTCGCGACGGCGTCGAGCGTGGCGGTACTTCGATCGATCCCATTGCCCGTGAGGCTGAGACGAATGGTATCGGCGCTTGATTCGACTGAAAGCCGACTTCCAAGATCGGCAACCAGCGCACTGCTCTCCGTATGTGTGCGTCCGCGCTCCGAAAGTCGCGCGGCAACCGCACTGGCGAAGCCATCACTCGCGATAGTAGTGCGCACCCAATCGGCGACACCCGCCCCGCTGACCTCGCCAGACTGACGCGCCTCTGGAGCGCGACTCGTCACTTGAAGTTCGACTGTCGTGAGTACTTTTTCCGGAGCGAGTACACCTGCGACGTGCCACGAAAGCGCTGCGCAAACACTCAACCCAATTGCAGTAAACACCGCGAAACCGAGCGTTCGTGAGCGCTCCGCGCGACGAGCGAGTGATTCTTCGCTCGAGGTGAGGAGTGCGCGAAGCTCGATGAGCTCCTGCCGCTCGCGGGCGATCTCAGCGCGCTCGCCGATCCCTACGGATAGAATGGTTGCGTTTTCTGCGACTGTTTCTGACAACATTCGCGGCATCGGTATCGTATGAATTTGCCGAAGTGCCCGAAGTGCGCGTGCACGATGGCGAAGACCCTTGCGAAGTGCGGCGAGACGATCTTTACGCGTGCGAAGAAATGCTGCGGCTTGCGCGAGTTGCAGAAGTTTCGGCCCGACAAGATGCTGAATGCGCGCCTCAGCAGCACGAGCGATTTCGATTTCGTCGATGGCGGTGTTGCTCACGCTGGCTTCGGAACCGCTCGGCTCTTCCGCTGCTGCAGCGGCGGCAAACTGCGCCGCAAGCGCAGATTCAGCCGCGAGCTGCGCTGCGAGATGTCCTTCGATGCGAGCCTCGAGTTCCTGCACACGCGTTGCGTGCTGCTCTGCGAGACGCACGACTGCAGTGAGCTTTCCCGCAGCCACGGTGAGACCTTCCCGGGCCTCATCGCGCTCGCGTTCAAGCTGCGGAATAACTTCGCGCAATGCGTGAATCTCGTGCTCTTTCTCCTTTGCTTGCAATTCGAAAGCAATCGCGAGCTCTGATTCAAGCGAGATCCGCGCCGCACGCGCCGAAGCGTCGAGCCGTGCACACTCATCGGCTGCCTGCTCGGCACGACGCTCTGCATCGGTAACTGCGGAGCGAGATTCCGCGAGCTGCGACTCGAGACGAAGATGCCTTTCGAGGAGTGATGCGCGTTCGTCTTCGAGAACACGCACCTCTGCCGCTAGGTGCTCCGCTTCGCGTGCGCGTGCCGAATCATCACCTGCCTGCGCGCGAAGTCGGCCGAGCGAGCGCTCCACCTCGTCAATCAGAGCAAGCACCTCGACGTGACCAAACGACGGGGTCGTCGCGTCGGATGGCACAGCCTCGTACGACGCCAGCGGCGATGCGAATGCGTGATCGGTTGCGTTGCTCTGCGCCATCTGGGGTACCTACCTCCAGGTTCGCATCGGCAGGATTCGTGGATCGCTGAAGCAGGAATGGGCAAACTCGTGCTTCGCGGACGTGAAGTACGGAATGTCCGATAGAACACTCAGAGCGTCGATGTCGTGGATCCGCGGCGCAGCACCCATCCGAGTTCCGGCATGCGGAGGAGCGAGCTCATGAGCGCGAAAACCGCTCCGGCAACAGCAACTTTTGTGACGAGTCCAAGCGCGAGCGAGGCTGTGTCGACAGCCGACGGCAGGAGGCGTCCTACTCCATACGTCGCCGCTGCCATGACCGCCGTTGCCAACGCGGTGCGCACCCATGCGACGGTGACCTCGTGATCGATGATCCCAGGTACGCGCTTTGAGAGCATTTTTGCGAGCACAATCGACTGAAGTATCGAGCACAGCGCTGTCGACCAAGCGAGTCCGGCTTCGCGCAGTGGCGTGAAAATCAGCGTGATGTTGAGCGCGAGATTGAGCGCCACCATGCAGAGTGAAACGAGCACCGGCGTCATCGCTTCTTTTCGCGCGTAGAACGCTCGGGAAAAGACATGGGCCATCTGATAACTCCAGATCGCGGGAGCGTATCCAATGAGGACCCATGCAACGCGCTCCGTGTCTGCGGCGTCAAACTGGCCGCCTTGAAAGAGCGCGCCAACCGACTCACGTGCCACAAGCACGAGTCCGGCACTTGCCGGAAGCCCGATGAACACCGTCAAGCGCAGTGCGCGCCGGACGGTGGCGGCGAAAGCGGGAAGATCATTGTTCTGTCGCGCCAGCAGCGGGAAAATCGCGGTTGCGATCGAGAGACCAAAGACTCCAAGCGGAAACTCATAGAGGCGTTGCGCATAGGAAACGGAGGACATCGCGCCTTCCGCAAGCGGATACGCAAAGCCGAAAATCGTCGGTCCAATGATGGTCGGCCAACTCGCGATCAACCCATCCACCGCTGTATTGAGTTGAAGCACTCCAAGCCCGAGCATCATTGGCCCTGCCTGCAACAAGGTCGCGCGCACCGATGCCCATGCTGCGGCATCTGCGAGCACGACTGTCGGCCGCGCGGTGCGAAGCGCAACGAATGTCCATACGAGCTGCAACACGCCCGCCACAATCACGCTTGCCGCGACTATGCGAATGTGCCACGCCGGATCAAGCGAAGCCCCGAGGACGAACGGAGCAAAGCCCAGCGTCGCCGCGAGAAAGATCAGATTGAGAATAATTGGGCTGGCCGCCGTCGGACCAAAACGGCCGTGCACTTGGAGCACTGAACCGCCGACCGCCACGAGACAAACGAGCGGCATGTACGGAAGCATGATCGCCGTGAGTTCATACGACAGTCGCACATAGCTCACACTCACGCCCGAAATCGGCACTCCACCCACACGCATCGCAGGAGTGACGGTGTAGACAACCTCGGGAGATGCAAGCCACATCCACAAAAGACCAAGCTCGCCGAGGAGGACAATCGTCCAGAGAAGTCCAGCGAGTAGGACCAACACCAGGCCCGCGTAACGGCGCGCATGCTCCCGGTTGTCGCGCACCAGTTCGCCATAGCGCGGGATGAATGCCGATGAGATCGCGCCTTCACCGAAGAGTCTTCGGAAAAGATTTGGCAGCACAAACGCGAACATGAACGCGTCGTTGATCGGCCCGACCCCGAACACGCGGGCCATCGACGCCTCGCGTGCGAGCCCGGTGACTCGACTGACGAGCGTGAGTACGCCCATCAGTCGCGCGTGGTGTTCGAATCGTTCTGCCATCGGAGTCCGTTCCTGAGGCTCGATCGCGCGCGCGGCGCGTCAGTTTCGGGTGGAAGCTTCAGAGGACGCGACCTCTGCGGCAGTTGGAGGCAGCGCAGCGGTACTGGCGGTCGAAGTGATCGTGATGAATCCGGATGACATGTCCGGCTCGAGCGCGCGCCGTTGAATTGCGAGTTCGAGTCGACGCGTGTCCTTCGAGAACTCCGCGACGGATCGATCAAGGCCTGGATTTTGCGCAACCACAACCCAGCCATTCGACCGATAGCGCTCAACCGTCGATGCGAGCAAATCAGCGGCGTCGTTGCATGGTCCAGCAAGTACGAATGATCCACCGGATACGGTTCCAGCGCTGCGCCGAATATCCGCGCTTCGAACAGTCTCCATGCCATTCGGAAGCGGAACGTCTGACTCGAGCAGCATCGCGTTGCTTGAGCAACCGGCGAGCGTGAGAAACGTGGCCGCGAGGGCGCGGTTCTTGAAAGGCATCCGCGGAGGATACCGCCGCAGTCACCTTATCGCTGCTGCGATAGATTCAGCCGCCATGCGGCCTGCGCGCATCGCGCCGTTGATGGAGGAATCTTCGGTGTGGTCGCCGGCGATGAAGACTCGTGGCCCAATTCGGCGACGAAGCCCGCGCGCATCGGATGCTACTCCGAGGAGGTCCTCAGGCCACTGTCGCGGAATCGCATGGCGAATACGCTGGACAGCGAGCAACTCCCAACCGTCGACGGCGCGCGCGCCGAGCATCTGTCCGACGGTGCGACGCATATCTGCTGCGACATCGGTGGAAAGATCGGGGTTACTCGGGAGTAGCGTGGTATTGGCGACAAAGAGCCCACGGCCAGCCGGCGCATAGGTCGGCGCGATTGCGCTCATCGCCGCTCCATGATTCAACGACCCACGGCCGGTGCCGTTGAGAAGAAGCCAACGAGGGAGCGTGTCCGCCTCGGGCGTCGCAAACCACGCGGAGAGCGTGCTGCACCACGCCACATCGGCAACGCCCGGAACGAGTCGCGCGAGATCCTGCGCGCCTGTTGCAAGGAGAAGCGCGTCGCCAACGACGCGTTCACCGGAAGCGAGCACGACGGCAGCCCCATCGATGCGCGCGGCCGGAGTACCAAGCCGCAGACGCGCCGACGGGATCGACGCACCCATCTGACGCGCGATCTCGCCCATGCCTTGTGCAGGCACGCAGGCGAATCCGTCCGCAAACATACGAAGGAGAAAATCGAGGCGGCTGGCATCGGTGCGGAGCGTGGTATCGAAAAAGACGCCGCCGAAAAAACTGCGGAAAAAGGTGTCGATCGTGCGCTGCGAGATTCCTGCTGCACGGAGTCGGTCAAGCGATGTTCCGCGTGACGGACCTGGCTTGTCTGCGGGACCACGAAGTGCTGCGAGCGCGAAGGGAATCATGCGCAGCGCATCGCGCAGGGGCACGATGCCGCGGGCGACGCCCGTGAGTGCAGCGAGCGGTTCGCGCAGCGGATGCGCGATGGTTGCTGTGCGCTGACCATTCCATACGAGAGCACCGGGACGAAAAGCTCGCAATTCAAGCGCGCGGAGATCTAAAAAGCGCGGCCCCTCGGGGTATGCCGAGAGGTACACCTGAAACCCGCGATCAATCGTAAATCCATCGATGCGATCACTCGCGACGCGCCCACCAACGCGATCAGACGACTCAATGAGCTCGACGGTGTGACCCCCATCAATGAGCGTGCGCGCGGCAGAAAGTCCGGCAATTCCAGCTCCGACGATGACAACGTGACGCGACATGGGGCTGACAGCGTAGCGCGGAGTTCAAGCACGCGCCGCAGGCATGCTGGCCGTCACCGTGCGCGCACAGGCGAGCGAAACAAGAATGCTTGCAACAAAAAAACTTTCTCGGAGCACGACAAAACCCGCGTGGTCGACTGTGAGTTCGTCGGGGATGGTCGCGCCGAAGCACGCTCGCGTAAAGCCTGCGAAGGCGAACATGAGTGCTGCAGTGACAGCGATCGCAACGATGATGGCGGTCAAGGCAGCGGAAGCTGGGATGCGCGGTGAGAATTGCCCGAAACGATGCCCCGAAAGTTGCATCGAAAGTTGCGTCGTACGTCTGTACTCGACGATTGTGAGCCGTTCGAGAAGCACAGTCGCACATGCGACGCCTATGAACCCAGAGAAACCGATTGGGTAAATCGCCGCTGCGAGGCATGCGTGCATTCCATGCGTCGTCGCCCATGCGTACATGGCGCCGCCGACAACGAGCACCATGACCACGCAGATCGCTGCGGCAAGAAGCCAGTTACGGCCATCCCCATACATTCGTGCATCAACGACGACGCGACTTGCAACCGGTGGCCGGAACCGGCGCGCGGCGAAGAGTGCCCCGGCCATCAATACACCGAGCCATCCCGCCGCCATGTCGTAGGCACTGAAGACGCGACCGAGGATTTCAATCGCTTGGGTGCGTTCATCGATGTACACCCACGCGGCAGCGAACGCAAAACCAACGAGCGGTCTTCCGAGCGGTGCGGCGTGCATCGCGATCCACCCGAGCATGCCGAAGGCGATGAAATGGACAAACTTGTCGATCATGCCCGCGTCGCCAAACCCCAAGCGCGGCCAATGCGTGGCGACGGTGACAGGTACAAGGTAGGCAACCAACACAATTTTCCACGCAACGCGTGCGCGCCGCTCGAGCTCAGCCTGGAGCGCGGCGTCGGTTGCAAGATGGAGGAGCACGGCGTTTGCGCGCATGCTCAATTCCCGCGAGATCGCGTCGCTGATCGAAACGGATGATGGCTGTCATCCTGCTCACCTTCATTCGGAGCGGCTGGCAGATCCGAACTCTCGGTCGACGACGCTCTGACCGGCTTCTTCTTCTCCGTCGCGCCGCGTGGCTCCACGATGGTTTGTACGGGAGACCGGGCTGTCTCAGCCATCGGTTCGGCAGCACTTGAAGTGGAGGCGCTCTTCGCCTTCGGCTTTGCTGCAACGAGAGCGGAAGCGCCGGGAGATCGCACGGTGGTACCCGCTGATCTTGTTTCGCCGGTCGCCTCGACCACGGTCGACGCTCGCGCATTTCGGCCAAACGGTGGTGGAGCGCTCGCGGCCTTCAGGGCGGCGGCAGCGGCAGCGGCGGCAGCAACGGCCGCTGCACGAGCGGCTGCAGCAGCAGTCGGCTTGCCGGCGTGAGCATCGTCGACGCCATGGGCAAGTTCCCAGTCGCGTACGAAGCGCTCTGCGAGCGCTCGATAGTCAATCGCACCCGGACACCACGGCGCGTAGTCATAAATGGTCTGCCCGAAACTCGGCGCCTCGGCGAGCTTGATATTGCGACGAATGGCTGGCGTGAACACCTTCGCGCCGTCCCAGGGAAGGCCGCTTCCGAGATGCTCGTCGAAAAATCCGTTCAGTTCACTCACGACCTCGCGGCTGTGAGAGGTCTGCGTTTCGTGCATGCAGAGCACCACGCCTCCAACTTTGATCGTTGGATTCAGGCCCTGCGAGAGTAACTGCACCGTCTCAAGCAACTTGGTCAAACCTTGCATTGCAAGGAATTGCGCCTGCATCGGTACAACAACTTCGTCCGCAAGGCAGAGCCCGTTGAGCGTGAGTACGCCGAGGCTCGGCGGGCAATCGATCAGCACAAAGTCGAATTCATCGCGGATCGCGTTGAAGCGCTCGCGAAGAATGCGGTTTCGATCTGGATGTGACGCGAGCTCGGTTTCGGCTCCAGCAAGATCCGTCGTTGAGGGAAGGAGCCAGAGATCATCGCGAACCTGCACCATGCAATCGCGCAGCGAAACATCGGGCTCAATAAGCGCGTCATAGGCGGTACGACCGACGCTCGCGCCATCCACACCGAGATGCAGAGACAGGTGTGCCTGCGGATCAAGATCGACCAACAGCGTGCGCCGTCCAATCGAGGCGATCGCTGCGCCGATGTTCACGGTCGAGGTGGTCTTTCCGACCCCGCCCTTCTGGTTGAGAAGTGCGGTAATGCGCGGCGGAATCTGCGACATGCCGGCGAGTATACGGAAAGCCCTCCCGAGAGCCGAGCAGTTCGGGATCATTCCCGCGAGAGGATGTCGATGTCGATGGTCCGCGGAACCTCGCGCCACGGGACGACCGCAAGTGGCGCATCGAAAAACACCCCATCGAGACGGCGACGGAATCCGAGCGTGACAATCGTCCGTCCGCCCGAACGGTCGATCCACGCGGGCGGCACGGTAAAACCAATGCGATACCGGTCACTGAAAGTGCGAAAGCGGACACCACCCAAACCTTCCAGAGCGTCAGTTGGATCATCGACCGAGCCGTCCGAGCGAACGGTGATCGACGCACCGGCGGGCCCGACGATTTCAATTGCATCCCCGATAGCGCGGGGATCCGGAAGCGTGGAAGACTGAGCAAAACCGCGCGCTTCGACAAAAATCTCCCAACCTTCGAGTCGCGGGCGCAGGGCGGCGAGCGTGCGTGGAATCGGGGTCGCGGCCGACCGCGCTCCGGTCGCAACCGTGACGAGATCAAGTGGCGGCGTGAAGGCGACAAACGAGTTTCCGCCAACGCTCGCTCCGATGACTTCAGGTGATGTCGTGATTCGTCGCACCTGACCACGGTTTTCAACGCGGAGCATGTCGAGCCCCGCAACCGGAATCGGTACACCATCAATCTCCGCGCATCGTGGCCTTGGAAAGCGAACGCGCACAACCTCCGTCGGCGGGACAAGCGCGGCGAGCGGTGGCTCATCGCCCGCGAGCCACTGAATGCGCACAATTTCCTCAACGCTCGTCGGGTTTGCCATCGCGAGCACCACCTCGCCGCGCGATTCGTCGTCGATCCAAACGAGAAGTGGCGACCGCACGCGCAGCCACGACACAACCGCCTCAACCATCGCGTCTTCGCTGCGCTCTGGATCAAGCGCGAGCGAGAGCAACGCTGAAACTTCGACTGGATCAGCGATCCATGCAGCGATCGGTGCGGGCGCGGTCGAATCGCTACAGGTCGCCACCAACATCTCCGCGACCTCAGCCGCGGTTCCCTCGCTTCGAGCAGCGATGCGGGCGAGTGCGGTAAGCCACAACTCAGTCACCGCGCGTGCGGCAATCGATGATGGCGATGCGTCGTCAAACGGTGTCGGCGCCGCCCATCCACGCAGTGCAACGCCGATGGTGAATCGGAAGCGCTCGAGTGGAAGGCTCGGGTCGGGAAGGGAGAGCAACGCGTCGCGTTCTCCCTGCGGGGCGAGCATGCTTACACGGGCGGCAATGCGCGCGAGGGTGTCTGCAGGTGCGCGATCGCGCCACGCTGGATCGATGCGCGTCGTGCCGACAATAAGCCGCGCGCGCGGCGGAACATCGATTGGGACAGCGATCGCAAGAAACGCGTCCGTTGCCCCCGCTGGACGCGTTGCTTCGATCTCGATCGGATTTCCCGGGGTCGCCCAACGACCCACTGACACAGCTGTCACCCGCACGGGCCACAGCAACTCGCCGCGGACGGTGCCGAGGCGCTTTCCATCAACCGCTTCGATGCCAATCTCCACAGTTCGCGACTGTGAACCCGCGACGCGCACAGGCAAAAGAAGCGGCGCACCACGCACCGCTGGCGGGCGCACCGCCAGTACGCGCAGCTCAGCCGACGCAACCGATGAAGCGATGCACGCAAGCGTTGCCGCGAGAGAAAAGCGATGGAACCACGAGCGCCGGACTGGCATCCCGCGATCGTACGGCGTCACGCGTCGCTCGCGTATGCTCTCGAATCAAACCGCGCCAACGAGCCTGGTGCTACCACTCGCCACGGAGCAACAAACATGCCCAATCGACCGACCAAGTACGCGATGCGTTTCACCCAAATTCTGTCCGTGAGCCTCGCGATTGCCGGCTGTGATCAATCGGCGACACCGACCGCGACGACCGAGAACGCACGTACTGAAGCCCAGGCGACCACAACACCCGCTGCGACCACAACGCCCGCTCCGACCACGCCGCCCGCAGCGACGACGCCCCCTGCTGATGACGTCAAGATCATGAAGGAGTATTGGCCCGACACCAAGCACCTCAAGTTCTACAACGAAATGCGTCGCGGGGCGAACGGGAAATGGGATCGCAACGGCCTCGGACGCGCGTACTACAGCAGCGGAAAGCTGGAACGCGAGGGGCAATACAAGGATGGCAAGCGCGTCGGCGAATGGCGCTACTTCAGCCCGGAAGGCGAAGTGACCCGAACTGAAAATCGTGGCGACGGTGCTGGACCTGACTCGTAATCGCCCGCATCGCGTCACTCCGCGCGCGTGATCCGCGGAGGTCCGAGTCGAAGGTGGGCGTAGGGCGAGTTCGGGTCGATCGAAATCGGCGCGAGATTTCCCTGGGTGTCGTGAGAAACCTCGATATTCGCCGTCGTATTCACGGTGAGCGGCGCGCGCGTGGCGTCGCTACGACGCTGCGTTTGCGCGTCAACGGCCGTCTCTGCAGTCGACACCGAATCCTTGTTGACCCGGGCATCCACACGCGATTCCACGCGCGATTCCACATGCGATTCCACGCGAGGATTCGCACGAGGATCGACGCGGGAATCGACGCGCGCTGAGATTCTCGCATCAATGCGGCCCTTCACCGACGCGTTCGTCGGCGCAGGATCGGGAACGGTGTGCTGTGGCCCGGGCATTCCGATGTGAAACACCGTGCCAGCTGGTACCGCGAGGTCTTTGCGTTTCGAGTCACGCGTGTACACGCTCTGCTCGAAGACCGCGAACAGCGCGCCGTTACCACGCATCAAAAGCGTGTCGCTTCCGGGCACGCGGTAGACGCGTTGAAAGCCCGTTGGAAGTCGCGGATCCAGCGGCGACATCCGAAGGGTCGTCGAAAGTTCGTCGGTATCCTCGGTGCCTTGTTCGACGATCTCGAGCGGCGGGCGCAGCGTTCCTGCAGCGGCGGTCCCCACCGTATCTGGGACAAGGCGAACCGGGCTTCCCGGGCGAAGAATCGCCCGCGGGTCCACGACTTGAACCTCCTGCGACACGGCGAGCGCGAGGCTGGTGAAGAGCGTGGAGAGCATGAAGTCAGCGCCGAGCATTGTCGGGGATATCGGTCGCGACGGAGAGGTGACTTGAGCCGCGGACAACTCGACCTCCCCATTCGGCAACGCTCGTCGAAAATGCAGGCAAAAAACGGTCTCCAGAATCGGTGCGCACCACGAGGCCGCGCATCGGATCCACCGCGCGGACCTCACCCTCGACCGGACCCTCAGGCGTTGCGAACAGCGCCTTGGAACCGCGAAGCGCGTCGCGAGCGAGAAAGGCGGCAACCAGTACGTCATCGGCCGCAACGAGCGCGCGATCAAGGGCGGCGACAAGCGCGCACAGGACGTCAAGGCGATCCGTCTTCGCGCCGAGCATGGCAAGACTCGTGGCGCGCGATTCAAGCTCTCCCTCGAAGCGAGGCTGCGCGACGTTGATACCGATGCCGATGAAGGCGTACGCCGCGCGCGGGCTGGGCACGCCGCGCGACTCGGAAACGCCGCGGGTTTCAACTAGAACTCCCGCGAGCTTTCGCCCATGGACCACCACGTCATTCGGCCACTTGATACCCACACGCGCTCCAAGCGCCGTTTCGCATGCCTCTGCGGCGGCGACGGCACTCGCAAGCGCAAGCCGCTCAATCGACTGTGCGTCCACCACAAAGGTTGCCGCCACGCCGCCGATCGCCGTGTCTTCCCAGTTTCGTCCGAATCGCCCGCGTCCGGCGGTCTGACGCCAGGTGGTCACGAGCGTGCCGCTCGCGGCATCGCGCGTTTCTTCCGCGTCTTGCGTGGAAGCGGTTTCTGCGAGCACAACGGTGTTCCGAAAAAGTGCGCACTCAGCGCACGCCGCGTTCAGCCGAGGTTGCCAGTTTGCAAACGGCACAACCGGAACACTCGAGGGGCTCACCGCTCGCCACCCGAAGTCGAGTCGAGATCGATTCCAAGATCAAGCGCGGGTGAAGAATGCGTGATGGCGCCGACGGAAATGCGGTCCACACCGCTCGCGGCGATCCGACGCACGGTGTCAAGCCGCACGCCACCAGATGCCTCAAGCAATAGACCCGGCGCGCGGGCATCACGACGCTTGACAGCTTCCGCGAGCGTACCTGGCTCCATGTTGTCGAGAAGAATCATGTCGAGCACTCCACCGTCCAGCTCGAGCAATTGATCAAGTTGCGCGAGCGAATCCACCTCGCACTCGACAAAAGCAACATCTGCCAGTGAGCGCGCGCGCATCGCGGCATCACGCACACGTCCCCCAATCGCGCCGTCAGCGAAAGCACCAAGATGATTGTCCTTGAGAAGCACCGCATCAAACAGCCCAATTCGGTGCAGTGTCGCGCCGCCGCAGCGAGTTGCGTACTTCTGCAGCGTCCGCAAACCGGGCACCGTCTTGCGTGTGTCGCAAATGGCGGCGCGAGTCCCGCGAACTGCATCGACAAATTGCGCAGTGAGTGTTGCATTGCCCGAGAGGAACGTGAGGAAATTGAGCATCGTCCGCTCGTGCGAAAGAAGCGCAATGAGCGGACCTTCAAGCGTTGCAACGCGCGTCCCCCGCACAACGCGCGCGCCGTCATCGACATGCACCGCGAGCGAGAGACCCGCGTGGCGAGCAACGATCTCTGCAACGCGAAGTCCCGCAATCACGCCGTCACCTCGACTCGCAATCTGCGCGCGTCCTCGCGCATCAGGCGAAAGAGTCGAGAGACTGGTGATATCCCCGAGTTGCGTCATTACCCCAGCAAAACCGAGATCTTCGGCGAGTGCGCGGACGACCAACTCCTCGGCATCTGCACGCGCGAGTCGTTCGAAAAGTTCGGGGAGAGCGAGTGCACTCCAATCAATGCGGGCTTGTGTGTTCATGCGTTCAACGCGGCCTTCATACGGTTCACGAGTTCGCCCGCGTGCGCGGAGTCGAGTTTTCCAGCGTTCCATCCAACGCCAAGTCCGGCGGAGCCGATCCGCGGGATGATGTGAAAATGCACGTGCATCACTGCCTGATGCGCCATCGCACCATTGTTCTGAAGAACGTTGTAGGCAGTCGCGCCGGTGGCGGCGAGCACTGCGCGAGCGAGCCTTGGCAGTACGCGCCCAATGGCAGCGGCACTTTCATCCGTGAGCTCGTGGAGAAATGCCTTCGCCTCTTTTGGGATGACGAGAAGATGACCTTCCGAGAGCGGACCAACGTCAAGAAACGCGAGCACATGCGCGTCTTCGTACACGCGGTGGCATGGAAGCTCGCCAGCAAGGATCCTGCTAAAAATCGTCATGACGTCGAGTGTAGCGGGCGCCCATTATGGAAACACGCCGCGTAGCTCGTAGATCTTTCCGATGCGCTCAAGGCTCGCGCACAGTGCTGCGGTACGAAGGTCGCACTCGTATCGCGTCCGAGCAACCCGAACGCGTCGCGCTGCGAGTGTCATCTGACGACGAATATGGGCATCGATCTCTTCTTTGCGGAATGAAGGTTCATGGCGAACCTCGCGCCATTCGAGCGCGCTCGCGACGTCAACCGCGGCGCCCGCAAGAATGTCAGGAACAATCTCAATGCCCTGACGAACAAGCACTTCCTCTGCATCTGCTGTCATATTCGCGCCGCCTGCCTCAACCACGATGCGTGCGCGACAGAGTTCAGCTCGAGCCGTGTCGAGAGCGCCATCATCCGCACACAAGACAACGATCTCGCACGGGGCCTCCCAAAAGTCACGCTCAAGCACAGTTGTTGCTGCTTCAAATCCATCGATCCCACCCGTGCGCCCGCGATGCTGCGCAAGCGCGGCAACGTCAATTCCGCCTGGCTCGTAGAGCGCGGCACCAGAAGACAGCACCGCAGTCACGCGCGTTCCGCGTGCGGCGAGAGCTTTCGCCACAGCCGTTCCGGCGTGACCGAAACCCACGATTGCCGCACGCGCAGTTTCGAGTTCCATCATGGAATCACCGAGCAACTCGTCAAGAACTGCGATGAGGCCCGTCGCGTGCATACGCCCACGTGCACCGAAGCCACCGAGTTCAGTGGGCTTTCCCATCACCGTGCGTGATTGATCCTGTCGACTTGGCTCGGGCGTTGTCTGCGCGAGCGTGTCAAAAAACCATGCCATGACCTGACTGTCGGTGCCCGCATCTGGAGCGACGACGTCATACGCCGGACCGAGTTGATGGCTGATCGCGCTGCAGTACCGACGCGTCACGCGCATAAGTTCACCTTTCGACAACTCACGCGGGTTCGCTTTCACGCCACCAAATGCGCCACCAAATGGCACACGCACAAGCGACGCGCGCATTGTCGCGAGAATCGCATGGCCCTTCACTGTGTCGAGCGCAAGTCGCGGCGCAAAGCGCACGCCACCGAGATACGGCCCAAGCGCGTTCGAGTGCTGCACGCGGTAGCCCTTGAACAGACGGTGGTTCCCGTCGTCCATCTGCACCGGAAACTGCACCATGACCTCGCTCTTTGGCTGTGTCAGGATGATCTGTTGATGATGGCGAAGCCCAACCAGATCCGCCGCGTACAGCAGGCGCTCGGCAGTTTCATGAAACAAATTTCCATGCTGCGGAGTGAGTCCAATGTCCTCGAAGATCCGCGACGCAGCAGAACGCAGGGTTTTGGTGACTGTCGACCGTTCCATTGATGGAAGATACGCCAATTGCGTTCCGAGGCGACGGAAACGATGAACTTCATCTCAGAAGCCGCGACGCTGCGTCGGATTCCTCGAGACCGTTTTCTTATCGGAGACGTGCGTTCAACGTACGAACTTCACGCGCCCCCACCAACGTGGATCGTGCATGTCGATCTGCCACTGCGGAGTCCACACCCAGTTGTCTTCTGGCTTGCCTTTCACCTTCTCATAGGCGGGCTTCGTCGCAGCTTGGGGCTTTGATGGTTCCTGATGGATGCTGTCATTGATTGGTGGTTCCGGCGTCTTTGGTGCAGTGGTTCCTTCAAAGTTGTGCGTCCACTGCACGCGCGAAAAGTTCACCCTCCACTCGTCGCCAGGTTTCGGAACTGCGGCGGCGCGCTCCCTTTCACCAAACGAGGGTTTGTCCCAAACGGGCGGCGTAAAGGCACTCCATGGAACAGCCCATTCAAGCGTCCAACCACGGTCCGTGTCGGTGGGGTCGTTTGCGGTGCCGTCGATGTGGACAGCGGTCTTCAAGCCCGCTGCGTTCCAGCCGTGCTCTGCAGGACCACCTTCCTTGTAACGGCGATGGAGGAACAGATCGAAAATGGTTTCGAAGATGTTGACCTCGAGCTCGTAGTACTCGCGCGCATCGCCATCCGGATCGATGAACACTTCGAAGTCGTTGTCCTGAAACACGATTTCATCGTGCTTTTTCAGGGTTCCCCAGATATGCGGCTCCTTCAATTCTGCCGCAATATAAAAGTACGTTTCGTCCCAAATCATTTTGGCGCGCGTTCGATAGCGGGGCGCAGGAAGCGCTGGACCTTGGATGTCGACGAAATCGTCGGTCCACGCAGCGTCTTTCCATGCAGCGTCATCAAGCTTGCCATCGAGCACAGGGGCTGTTGCAGTAAAGCGGCAGTCGTAGCACTTCGGTGGAGAGAGCGGCTTCTGCGGCGTCGCGTCTCCCGCCGGGGGAAACGGTGCGTCAGGCTTCACCGATTGCGCGGACGCAAACGGAAATGCGGCCAGACTTAGGGAGGCGAGGATGAGTGCGGCAAGGGCACGGGTTTTCAGCATTCGAACAGGATACTGAAAGCCTAGGAATCGAGGCCTTTGACACAGATCACGATTGCTCGAATCGTGAACAGGATGCACACTCCTGGCTCATGAAGCTCACGCTCACTTGCCTCAGCGTCGCCGCCACGATCGCCACGCCAGCTGTCGCGGAGAAGACGCACTTCACCTACCTCTGGCACATGGAGCAGCCGATCTACTGGCCCGATCGCCAAGCGGGCACCCAACGCTACGAGCGAGCATGGCAGTCAATTCTCCGCAAAGACGCGGGTGCTGCACATCCGGAAAACGATCTACGCGCGATCTTTGGACTTGATGATCGCGTCGCGGCCTACCAGTACCGCCCGCGCGATACGGTTGGTGCAATTTCGTGGGCGAGCGAAGCTGGCGCGCAGGTTTCGTTTAGTGGCGGACTCATCGCGAACATCCAGAGTTTCGCAGAGGCGGGCGGGCAACTTGGCTACTCGACAGCCTGGTACGCGCCGTGGCGTGAATCACGTAATTGGCAGACGAGTACGCCAGGCACCGACTCACCGCGCATGGACATCGTGATGTTCTCGTTTCATCACGCGCTGCTCCCGCTGATCGATGGCGATGCCGTGCGCAAGGAATTGGCGGTTTACAAGGAGATCTATCCACAGGCCTGGGGCGCAACGCCCACGGTTTCGCGTGGATTTTTCCCAAGTGAAATGGCGTTTTCAACGCGGCTTATCCCATATCTCGCCGAAGCCGGCATCGACTGGGCGTTTGTATCTGGCGAAAAAGTTTCGCGTGCATGTGCGCAGTTTCCCGTGACCTACGGGTCGGGCGGAATCAACTGCGATCCGCCAAACAAGGCTGATCAACTGAACCCCGCGCAGACGAATTACAGACGCATCTCGATCTCGCGCGGTTGCGGGCCTGCCGAAGCTGTTCCGTTTGCCTTCACGCCGCATCGCGCGAAATACGTGCATCCCGAAACTGGTGCAGAGAGTTTCGCCACTGTGGTCCCATGTTCACAGCATCTCGGATGGCTCGATGGCTACAACCCGATGTCCACCAACGAACTTGGTGCGCTTGAGCCCTACAACAACCCGTCGCGACCGATGCTTGTGGTGCTCGCGCACGATGGCGACAACGCATGGGGCGGTGGCTATTCGTATTACATGGAAGCGGTTCCGAACTTCGTTTCGACTGCGGAATCGCAGGGATACAGAGCAACTGTTGTGCAAAAGTACCTTGCCGATCATCCAGTGCCCGCAGGTGATGTGGTGCATATTGAGGATGGTGCATGGGTCAACGCTGACGGCGACTTTGGAAGTCCGCAGTTTCTTAATTGGAACTGGCCGCCGGTACTTGCCAACGGGACAATCGATATCGCAAATGGCTGGGCGGAGGACATCCGCAACTGGGCAGTCATCACCGCCGCGCAGAACTATGTTTCGACCGCCGAGGAGATCCATGCCGCGCAAGGCATGCCAACCCGCACCGCGCAGATTCTCGCGCCCAACACTGCGAGCCGCGCAAGCGAACGTGCGTGGCACTTCTTTCTCGGGAGTTTAAACTCCGGCTACATGTATTACGGCACTGCTGTCGACATGGAGGTAAAGCCCACGATCGCGTGCAACGACGCAATTGCCGAAGCAATCTCAGTCATCGGTACAGGTGTGGGTGATGCGACGGCGCCAACCGTGTGGATTCCCCAGCGTTTCCCATGGAATCCAGGCTCAACCAATTTTGGCCCGCAATACGGCTATCAGCAATACCAGTCGAATGGCGACTTCAAAGTATGGACCTTTGTGCATGATGTCTCAGGGACGCAAACGGTCACGCTTCGGTACCGCCTTGACGACGACGGAGAGAATCCGCTCGCAAACAACGCAAACGAGTTGTACGCGCAGACCGCGGGCGTTGGTGCATGGCAGTCGATCGTGATGACGCGACGCGCATTTCCGGCGGGAAACTATTTCAATTCGAGCAGCATCAACTTTTTCGAGATGCCCACGGCGATTGCTGATCAGTTTCACGCAGAGATCATCGGTATACGATCGACACTCGTCGATTACTACGTCGAGGCGTCGGATGCGCGCGGGAACGTGCGGAAGAGCCCGATTCAACATGTGTGGGTTGGTGACGGGTCCGGGAGCGGCGGCGGCGGAACAGGTGCGACCGTTGTCGTCACGCCAGACCCGCTCATCGCAGGCGGCACGGCGACAGTGAGCTACGCGCCGCAAGGTGGTCCGCTTGCGAATGCCGCCACAGTGAAACTGCACTACGGATTCGATGGTTGGCAACAGGTCGCGAGCCCGGATGCCACGATGACATGGAATACGAAGTCTGCGCGGTGGACCGCGTCAATTCCCGTGTCTTCGACAGCGAATCAGTTCGATCTTGTCTTCAACAATGGCGCGGGCGTCTGGGACAATAACGGCGGCGGCGACTGGCATTTTTCCGTTACCGGAGGTCAGCCTCCCAATACGTGGACGATGGACGGCGCACGCGATACCGATGCCGTCGAGGTCGCGGTTAACGGCGCGCGCCACCTCTGGTCGGGCATCAAAGGTACGACGCTTTACGTGGCCACCGAAGACGCGGGTGAGGGCGACGACGTGTTTATTTTCGTCGCGAACGCGCGTGGTGCGCTTCGCGCAGCACCGTGGGCAAAGTCGGGACAGACCGCTGCATGGACGGCGTTTCTCGCCGACGAAAACGAGAACGATTACGAGGGCTGGTTCAATGCAGCCGGTGGCGCTGCGAGCGGCGCATGGAATATTGCTGCCGCAACTGGCGCGAATGGCGGAGTCGTCGAGGGGACGATTGACCTCGCGGCTACCTTTGGTGTCGTGCCCGACTCATTGTGGCTCGCGGTCGGACCGTACGCGACAGGTACGGGTGGCATGCTCAGGACACTGGCGCAAGTACCCGCGAGCGTCAATGGCAACACCACGCTCGATGCTGCGGAGTACGTCGAGGTGGCCGTATGTGCGATCACCATTCCTACAAGCGGCTCGGCGACTGGCGCGTGCTGCAGAGCGGACCTCGACGCCGACGGTTTCGTTGGGGCGGCTGACCTCAGCATGCTTCTCGGCGCATGGGGGACGGCGGGCGGAGCTGCGGATCTCGACGGCGACGGCACCGTGGGCGCCGCCGATCTTGCGGCGCTGCTTGGTACGTGGGGCGCTTGTTGAGCAGCCCCGAGATCTCGCATCTGCCGTGAGAAACGAGGTGACATAAGTTTGAGGTGAGCCGACGAACGTCGATCATGAATTTCCACAGAGGGTGGTTCAAACGAAACGCAGTCGTCCCGAAATTTTTCGCAGGCAAGGCCAATGCTTTTTGTAGTCCGGAAAGGCGAAAAACCTTGGGTTATGCGCCCAATCTTAACTGCGCAGATACAATAAACCGCAAAAATGAGGCTTTTTGAGGGCCTAAATTTGGCTTCTGCTTCGTTCTCTAGTACGGTCGAATTCGCGGCACATTGGAACGTCGTCTCCGTCTCCAATTCTGAAAGAGATTCACGAAGCAGCCGCCGTTTCGTGTTTAGCCAATCGCAGTTTTTCTGAACGCTCCCATCGACACGTCGCCGGGAGGATGTTGTTCGTTCGCTTCAAGGCAAATGCCGACTGATGCCTTCGAACCTTATTCTGCAAAAGCGAACAGTTATTTTAGATTGGTGGAGGCAGTACCTTTGCAACCTTCGATTCGGCTTTCACGCCGCCACTTTGTCGGCGGTTCGGCACTCGCGACCGGTGCGTTCGCAATCCATGCGCGTGGTCAAGACACGCTGAGCACCGATCCACCGGCAAGCCCCGCAACGATTCCGTGGCTTCAGCGCCTCCCATTCGCGCGCCACGCAGCTCCACTTCCATCGTGGGCGGCTCTCGATCCACTGCCTATCCCCGCCGCTCACCAACGCTATGACGAGTTTGCGCCGGTCAAGTTCTTCAATATGAACGTTGGCGAGTCGCTCTCCCGCCCCCACCCGCAACTCGCTGCGAGCGTCATGACGTCGTACCAAGGTTCGGTGCCAGGCGTGACGTTCATGTGCCGCTACGGCGAGCCGGTTCTTTGCCGCATCAACAACTGTCTGCCCAACGTTGTGCAAGGCTTCGGCAGTTCCGACATCATCACGCACGTTCACAATGGCCACCACGCTTCGGAATCCGACGGTTGGCCTGGAGATTGGTTCAGCCCGGGGCAGTTTAAAGATCACCACTGGCCCAACATTTACGCCGGCGGCGACTACCTCGAGGCGAAGGGAACACTCTGGTACCACGACCACCGGATGGACTACACCGCGCAAAATACGTACCGCGGTCTCTCTGGCTTCTTCTTGCTCTTCGACTTCCTTGATAGCGGCGACGAAAACGATCCGAGTTCGGATGCACTTCGCCTCCCGAGCGGCGTACCCGACGGGGACCGTATCGAGAATTGCTATGACATCCCCCTCGTATTTACCGATCGGCGTTACGACCGAAACGGATATCTCTCGATGGACGTCATGAACATGGACGGCGTCCTCGGAGACAAGAACCTCGTCAATGGTGCGGTTCAACCGTATTTCGAAGTTGAGCGGCGCAAGTATCGCTTCCGTTTCCTCGCGGGAGGACCCTCGCGGTTCCTTCAGCTATTTCTCTCGAACGGGATGACGTTCCAACATATTGCCAACGATGGCAACCTCCTCCCTGCGCCGCTCGAAACCGACAGTGTCCACCTCGGCGTCTCAGAGCGCGCGGATATCGTCATCGACTTCAGCAACGTTCCAGAGTCAACACGCGAGCTCTACCTCGTGAATCGACTGGAGCAGACCAATCCCCGGACGCCCGAAACAGAGCTGCTTCCGCTGAACCAAGCCGCTCAGTTGCTCAAGTTCATTCTTAAGCCGGCAACGGCTACCGACCACAGTCGCGTACCCAACATTCTGCGTCCGCTTCCGGCGATGGATACGCCGGTCGTGCGAACTCGTGAGTGGGACTTTGACCGTACCAACGGTATGTGGACAGTGAATGGACGATTGTTTGACCACAACCGGATTGACGCCTACATCAAGCGGGGAACCGCTGAGATTTGGCGTATCCGCACGGCTGGCGGTTGGTCGCATCCTGTTCACATCCATGTCGAAGAACAGCGCGTCCTCTCCTACAACGGAAGGCCTGTGACCAGTGGCCCGCTTTTCGCTCGTAAGGATGTATTCACGCTGAGGCAAGGCGATGAGATGGAGCTCTATGTTCGCTTCCGTGATTGGCTTGGCCGATACCCGATGCACTGCCACAACACTGTGCACGAAGATCACGCCATGATGGTTCGCCTCGAACTTGTGCCCTGATCGACAATCAACATTTCCAGGCAGTGTCAGGTCGCCCTGACCTTCCGCAAAGTGAATGAAATGAGATGACGCAACATCGCTCGCTGCGATGCGCCCTGACCGGATACGACCCGGATGCGGGCACTGAAGGTTTGAGAAATATGAAGAACAACGCTCAACAAGACACGCTGACCTCAAGCCACTCGATCCTCGGGCGCCGCAACGCGCTAATGGCTTTGCTCCTCCCCGCGGGTGCTGCGATTTTGAGTGGGTGTGCGAGCAACCCAATCCGCACAGCTACTTCGATAGATCCCGTTCCATCGGGACCTGGCAAGACGACCTTTGCACCTGATGGGACGCGCGTCTTCCGCAACCATCGCCTCGTCGACCAGGACGGACGCGAGGTCCTCTTCTTCGACGAACTCGTCAAGGGTCAGATCTTCGCAGCCTCCTTCGGCTACGCGACCTGTAAGGGCGTCTGTTCGCAAATCGCAAGCAGCATGGGAGGAGCGTCTGAGTTGATCTCGCCCATCATGGCAAAGCCCGTTCGTTTCTACACCTTTTCACTGGCCGAAGATACGCCTGAGCAAATGCGCCAGGCGATGATCGTTCGTGGACTCTACGGACGGCCGGGTTGGCGCTATCTCTCTGGATCTGCCGAAGCGACTCGCGACATCCGTTGGGCATTTGGCTTCGCCGAGCCAGACGAGCGCATCGATACCAATCTCTCAACGCACACAGGCATGGCCCGCTTCGGCTAC
This sequence comes from Candidatus Kuenenia stuttgartensis, assembly GCA_945902075.1. Lineage (GTDB taxonomy): Bacteria > Planctomycetota > Phycisphaerae > Phycisphaerales > SM1A02 > QWPT01. The sequence continues at coordinate 181,831 of CAMDMA010000001.1, forward strand.
CACTCCATCGACAAGTGGAGCTCGTGCCCCGCAATGGGAAGCCCCGTCAACATCGCACGCAGCATTGTCTCGCTGTTCCCACCGGCCGATCGCCCGCGGTTCCCAGCACTCGACTACGACGGGAACAATGGCGCGCGTGAAATCCCCGGATTCAAAGACGTAAATCCCCTCGTTGCCATGCGCTAAACACGCCGTACTTTTATGGGCTGAGCACATCGCGTTCGCGCGAAACTGAGAGACACACGATGCATCGGATTTTCTTGGCTACTCTTCCACCCGCCACAATCGCGGCTCTTACCTTCACGACGCTCGTACAGGCGGATGTGACGATCGAACTCAATGATTTCCGCGCGGGACGCCTTGAGTTCACCCAGCGCGTGGCACCCGGACAACTGATCGGCACTCTGACGGGTATCAGCATCGATGCCACGCTCTCCGACGCCAAAGAGCGAACGCGAGCAGAGGACATCTGCGTGTATCTCGTCGCGCCGCCAGTTTCCGTGTACGGAGTGCTGCAAGTCGGTGGGCTCACGCCGCTCATCAATGGATGGAATCCGCCAATCACGTCGGATGGCCACCCCATGTGGGGATCCGGTGGCTCGGGCCGGGATGGCACGCCTGTCGTTGGCACGGTTCAACTCAGTAAGCCCATTCCGATGGACAACTCATCTCTCGCTGTCTTCGTTGGTAATGGTTACGGAGCACCGTGGTCAGAAGGAACGTGGGATGGAACTATCACCCTGCATGGCGTCAATCCGCCGTTGGGCACCGTGGACCAAGATGATGATGGTGTTCCAGACTCCCTCGACAACTGTCCACTCATCGAAAACCCCGATCAGTTTGACTGCAATGTGAACGGTGTCGGTGATGTGTGCGAGCTTGGTGACCAACCTGACTCGAACGGAGATGGATGGCTTGATCGCTGCCAGTATGAGCGTGGCGATCTGGACCTTTCCCGAAATGTCGACGGCGACGATCTTGTGATCGTGCTTTCGAATTGGAACTCTCCAAAGGCCACTTCGTCCGATCCGAGCGGCGATGGCATCTTCGACGGCGACGATATTGTGATCGTGCTCTCGAATTGGGGCTCGGCCTACTGAAGCCAATCTCTCGCGGCTGAGCTGAAGTAAGCCGCTCGCGCAACATCAGCTCCCAAAGCTACGACAACGCTGTCCACTGAAAACCTTGATCGGTTTTCCGGTGGACAGCGTTGGTTTCTTTTTCAAAAGTTGATTCAGAGAATGCATCACCCTCCCCACTCTGCGGCATCCCTTTGTGGAACGCGCTCTTTTGGTTTTAGGTGATGGAGCCCGGATACCGCTCTCGTTCAGTCTGTTGACCGCAATCTCGCGCTCTCACGGAATCCGGCAGCGCTCATTCAACCCAAAAGAGGAACGATCATGATCCGAAACATCTTGCCAGGACTCGCAACTCTCGCGCTTGCCGCGAGCGCGACCGCAAACTTCGTGGGACCGACCGCCCGTGTCACAAGCACTGTCGCAACCGGTCTCCAAGGACAGCAGCTTCGCGTCTACAGAATCTTCCTCGACTTCGATGCGGTGAATCCAAATGCTTTCGCGCTTCTCGCGGTCTCCAACCACTTCGTGGTGTCGGGCAGCATGGCCGGGGTGATGCACGCAGATGAGGATCTCTCGTGGAACCCCGCCGTCACAAACACAGCGATCGCCTCGATTGATTCCTATGTCACGATCAGTGGTCTCACCGGCGGGGCAGCTGGAACTGCTCTCGATCCGTCCTTCGGAATAGGTCTTGGCAGCACCATCCCGTCGCTCGCTGGGTGGTATGACGTGACGCCTCAGCTCGCAAATTCTGCCGCGTCAATCAAGGTGATGCAGATTGCGCTTGGTATCGATGACCCAGGCTACACCGCGTCCATTCGCGTCGGCTACAAAAAAACCGGTACCACCACACCGATTTTCAACAATCTGACTTACTCGATTGGTACCGTTGTCCCCGCTCCAAGCGTGCTTGGGCTACTCGCTCTCGTCGGCCTAGTCCAACGCCGCCGTCGCTGATGACGCTGCTTGATTCCAACACGGTCCTCGCTGCAAACGAACGAGGATTTGTTTGGTTGTACCCACCAAGTCGCATCGGCACCCTTCGAGAGTCGCACCGTTCGTATCCGAAGAACTTTCTTATCACTCTCGCCTCCTCGAACTCTCGCAGGGCGCAGACTGTCGTCGCTCATGCGCAATTTGCTCTCACTCTCCCTTACCGGCTCCCTGACCCTCCTGTCGGGTTGCGCGCGCGAATCGCAAATCACCTGCATGTTTGATCTGAGTGGCCCTCGTGCAACGGTCGACGAGGCTGCTTGGCGCGGTGCCCAACTCACTCGCGAGATGCCGAGGCCCGAATGGGCTGGGCAACGCAAACTCGACTGGAGTCGAAGCGAAAGCTTCATGGACTTCCCTGATCGTTTGTGGCCACGTGAAGTCCAAGCTCAAGAGGCGCGTTGGGAGCGCGCAGAGTTTGCTGCAAAGCCAGCACCAACCACCACCGAAGGGTTACGCCTCGCGACGTGGCGCGACCGTGGAAGCCAAATTGTGATCGGGTACTCCCAGCCAGATTTTTCTGCGCGCGGAATTGCTGAGTCGTCCGATGCGGCTCAGAGCAATGCTGCACCCTCCCTCGTGGTTCGCATCATCGATCCGACCTCGCCGACACGTGGAGATCACGGCGCTTTTTTCGTGTCCATCGCCGACGATGCTCAAGCCGTTGCCGCTGCGGAACACATGATGGATCACTGGGGCGGCCGATGTGCCATCGCGGTCGACTTTCAGGACCAACGCATGCATGCCCTCGCGCAGCACCTCACGCACGCCCTGCAGGCGCTCGGTGGAAGCGCGGTGGCGGTTGTGGATGTTCGCAGTGGCGATTTTGCTCGATCGTTGCAAGAGACGATCGAGGCGCACACGGACATTCGATCAATCTACGCCGCCATTGGCTCAGACCTCGTGCCATCGGTTCTGCCGAGAATCCGCGAAGCGTGCCCAGAGCTACCGATCATGGGCTGCGAAACACTCGATGTCCCCGCAACCGATATTGCGATCAATGGAGCGACGAGCGAGGTTTACTACTCCGCGCAAGCGTGGTTTGGTGATGACGCGGCAATTGAATCCACCCGCTTTGCGTCCTACTACCGCATGACATACGGGCAGGAGCCAACGGCTGAGGCTGCTCTCGCATTCGATGCCGCCAACATCGCGCTTTTCGCGTATGTCAAGGCGTTACGCAGCGATCCGTCCGAGAGGCCCAGTGGCGCAGCACTCGCCTATGAAATCGAGTCGCTCGTGAGCTTCCCCGGCGCGACAGGCCGAATCTCGTATCGACACGGTGCTGTTCCGATGAAAGATGTCTGGATAGTCCGTGTACGAGACGGAAAGCGCTCGCTTGCGAATTCCGTCTTGGCAGATCGTCGAAAGGCTTACCGCGATTCTGACCTCGTTTCGGTTCCGAGCGACGCCACCGAGAGCATTGAACAATCCTCACCGCGCTCCGAAAATGAGTGACACGGCGATCCATTTTCTTGCTGTCACCGTCACGCTCAGCGAAGATGGTGCGCCACAACTTCGTCGCGAGGTTCTCCCGCTTGAGATTGGCTACCTGCGGGTGGAACTTCGAACAGCAAAGACATCGTGCCATGTTGTCATCGATACGACGGCGGAATCTGTCGTACTCAGTACTGCTGGCCTCGGAGAGGCCGAGGTCGAACTCGACTTTCTCGTCTGTGAGCGCGACCAACCGCCAATCGCAACCGATGACGCTGAGTCATCGATTTGTAGACCACGCCCCTCCACTGCAACTGCGAACCTTTCGCGGGCGATCTACTCCGTCCCGAGCAAGCCGTGTCCCCCCAAGATGTTCGGGCTCGACCGATGCCCGATCGAAGCATGGGCCATAGGCGACGATGTCAGCGCGCAAACTGTGATTACCGATGGATCAGGGCGCATCTTCGCTCGCCCATCGAACGGGCGCACGCCAGCCTCGGAACCAATTCAACTCCCACTTGGCCGCTATCTCCTTCGCTCCATTCGATCACGGGGCATGAGCATCGCGCGCATCGCATGCGCGCCGCATACGCGTATTGACTAACCATGCGTACAAAGATGTGAGGAGCCGCGTTCGATTTATCCGAGAGGATCCCACGCCGATAGAGGAACTGATGGATTGGGACCACGGCGAGCGAGAACTTCCTCCGCAATCGCGGCCCGGAGCGCTGCAGCAAATAGTGCGGCCGACTTCGGACGACAGGTCAACTCGATTGAAAGCGCTGTATCAATGACTGCCGCCAAGCGTTCACTGACATCAGGAGCAAACTGACGCACCGGAATGCGGCGTTCAAAGAGAATCGCTCGCAAGAGTGGCATGGTCCCTGTTTCACCGACCTCGTAGGGAAGCCGCGCCGTGAGCAATTCGTAGAGCAGCACCGCGCACTGGTAGACATCGGTTGCTGGGCCGACACGCGATGCGCGCCCATCTGCTTGCTCCGGACTCATGTATGCAAAGCTACCCATGAGATTTCCGGTGATCGTGCGCACACCGGTGCGGCGGCTATCTTCTGGCGCGAGGCGTGCGATACCAAAATCAAGTAGTCGGGGGACTCCATTCGGCTCTACCAGCACATTGAGGGGCTTGAGATCGCGATGGACGACACCGCGTACATGCGCGAACTCAAGAATGTCGAGAATCTGAGCGGCGATTTCAACCCGCAGTGGAAGATCGCGGGGCGTTTGACGAGCCCAGACATCGAGTGTTTCTCCAGCAACACGCTCCATGACGAGGTAGAGACGCCGTTCGGATGTCGACCCCGCTTCAATCACGCGAACGATGCCAGGGTGGCGCAAACTTGCGAGTATGCGGCACTCCTGCCGGAAACGTTGCAGCATCGAGTTGGTTGCTGTCGCCGCGAGCACTTTGATCGCGATAGGTGCACCATCGATGGAGCGTGCGGCGTACACCGATGCAGTTCCACCGATCGCGAGACGCTGTTCGAGCACATATCCCTTGATGACTGGCGGGCATTCGTCTTCCGAATCGTCGACGAATCGCGGCTCGATGAACGGACTCACCCGAATCTCCTCAATCCGAGTGGACTGAATTGAAGACTCTTCGACCGTATCAAGTAACAACTCAACCTCGCGGCGCAGGTCATCAGCGAGGCGCGCGAGATCGAGGAACGCATGCCGCAGCTCAGGTTTGAGCTCCACTGCTGCATCGAAGATGCGACGGATCTCGCGCCATCGACGAACGTCGGTCACCCCGTTCATTCGACTCTTGCCTCCGGTTGACTCTCGGCCGGCAGACCTCGGTACTGCCGCTCAAGAAATGCGCGCGCGAAACGCCAGTCGCGCTCGACCGTTGGCACGCTCACCCCAATGACGCGCCCGATCTGTGCCATTTCCATTGCGCCGAAAATCCGCAATGACGCCACTTGAGCTGATCGATCGTCCGCCCGGGTCAACGCCGCCAGTGCGTCTTCAAGTTCGAGCACGCCTGCGACATCGTCCGGCTTACTTGGTTCAAAGGTTTCGAGGTCCATCCCACGACGACCACGCCCGCGCTTCGCAGAGGATCGTCGGCGTGCATGATCAACGAGGACATTGCGGAGGATGAGTGCCGCAGTCGCTGCGAAGTGCTCCTCCGACGCGAACTCGCTGGACTCGCGATGCGCGAGCTTGAGAAACGCCTCATGCACAACCGCAGTTGGCTGCAGCGTGTGCCCCGCGGGTTGTCCGCGCATGTGCATCGAGGATAACTCGTGGAGACGGTCGTAAATCCGCTCAAACAACTGTGACAGGCTCGGAACTTCAACGGAAGCCATTGCACCACCCTCGTCGTACAACCCGGCGAGACCAGCGCGGCAGCAGGACGATGCTCCACACGCAGTCGGGTGGGAAGGAAATCAAGCAACAGGGCTCAGCGCTGAAACACAACGACCAAGCTCGGGAGGCCTGGCAATCGTCTCTTCCGAGACGCACGCCACCGCCAACAACAAGTTGCATCCTCGCGCCATCATCCACCCTACTTCACGAGGAGAACCAACCATGACGCACTTTTTCAGCGAGGCAAGCGAACTTTGGTTCAGATACTTGAATCGATCTAAAACTTTTATCTTGTCGTCTGCGCGTTGCCCGCGCGTGACCTCCATGCTGAGATCGTTCTTGGAGAGCGACTGAGAAAAGCAAGCACCTGATGCTTTGACGACATAAAAAGCCAACAGCCCGCCAGAAGGCAGGCTGTTGGCACAAAGGGACGATGATTCCGAGAACTTACGGGCGGATACCTTCCGAGAAGTCGAAGGTCTGCCGATGGACTTCAACACCCTTGCTGTTGCGGACCACAAGGTCGAGTGTGGTGATGCCCTTGAGGCTCAAGCCGTCGAATCTTGCGTCGTAGACAGCGCCAGGTGCATCCAGCGAAGGAACCAGCACGATCGGCTCGATCGCATCGCCGATTTCAGCGGTGAGCGTGTAGCCCTCCGAGGGAACAAGCACGCCTCGCCACCGAATCTCGCCACGATCGACTCGCACATCGAAGCGGTCGGCTGTGACGACGATTCCCATCGAGGGGTGATAGAAGTTTCCAGCTTCGATCGATGTCGCGAACATCATGTGCTCGCCAACTAAGTAGCCACCAATCGTGATATCCCCAATGATTTGCCCCTCGGCCGCTGCACTAAAGAAGGTCTCCTGATTAATCGGTGCGCCGCCGATGGCCGTGAAACCAACAGCAAGGCGAGGATCTGGGTTCATCGTTACGAGAAAATTTCCCATCCGGATCGAGTCGGGAGTCACTTCGTCGCCGCGACGAATGCTCGACACCGGCCCCGCGACCACATTCTCCGCAAACTCAAGAACGTTACCTTCATCTGGGATGAGGTACTCAGCGCCCTTGGCATCGACATAGACGTGACCGGACATCTTCAAGGTCGCTCCAGAAGTACCCGGATACTTCCACTGCGCGCGCGGCGGCAACTGGAAGGGGCTGGTCGGGTACTGGCCCTGTGCGTTTCGCACACCAAGCTTTCCAAGGAATGAGATTGGCAGTTCGTCGGTGTAGCGAAGGAAGATTCCCACCGCGAGCCCAAAGTAATTGTCTTCGATGATCGCCTGGATATCGGGAGCCCGCAGGAGTGTGCCGACTGGATTCGAGCGCGCTTCCGTCGTACTGAACAACGAGCGTACCGGGCCGAAGCGCACAGGCCCACACTCTGGGCAGTAGGTCGCCATCACGAAGTCACGGGTTGCGGCGTTGACGTCGCTCAGACGATCAAAGTCTGCAGTGCCGATCTCCGCGACAAAGCCGCCGTCTTGACTCAGGATCTCCGTGCCATTGATGGTGAAGTCCTGACCGCCGATTGAGGAAGGAATCTGAACGATGCGTCCAAGCGCTTCGAATGTGCGGTTTTCGGTGTCGAGGTTCCAGACAGGCCCTTCAACGCCCCACAGCTCAAGCGGCTGCTTCTGAGTCAGCGCAGTTCCGTTGTGGAGTACCGCAACTTGCTGCGCGCTTGCGATGGAGGCGAGGAGAAGGCTGCCAATTGCGGCAGAGAAGCGAATCGTCGTCATAGAGTGGCCTTTGTGGATTGGTTTCATCGGATGGTGTCGGGAACGAACTCGTCGAGTTCTCAGGTTGAAGAGCAGATCGTGGTCACGAGGATCCCGCAGGTTTGCCGCGGAATCCGTTACCTCTATTACGAATTCCCCCCAGGGCGACCATCACGCATCGCGCAAATCTGTCGTCTCGCTGACTACGCCTAGGCGCCACGAGACCGATGCATCTAGTCAATCCGCGCTGCATCTCGCACCGACTCTGCAGTCGTGCGATACCCGTCTCACTCCAATTTCTTACGCATCGCTGATGGATCGCCTCCATCGATCTCGTTGAGGTCGTTGCAGGCACCGCCCGTCTTCCCTTCGGGCGTTGCGTGTGGCTTCGTCGCGAGCCCTCTCGCGACCGAAGCGACACCATTCTCAGTCTGGTGACATCACCAGATTCGTCGTACTTCCCCAAACCCTTTCCGACAGTCCGCCCCGAATCCCTATCCCGACCGAGGAAATCTCATGACCATGAACAAGAAATCCCCCTCATCATTTGCCTTCGTTACAACCTTGATCATCGGTACGACTTCGTCGATTGCCTCGGCTGCCATTGTTATTGATGATTTCAGCTTCTCGCCGCAGAGTGTGTTCACCGCGGCGTCCACGACCTACTCTTCGAGCATTTCCAATCAGGGATCGGCCTGGAACAATGGGATCTTCCCGATTGAAAATGCAATGCGACGCCGCACTGCTTCAGCAAATTGGACGACGCGTTACTCCGAGAATCAGACGCTCTCGGAAGCCGCTCGTTTGGCCCGCTCTGCCGGCGTCGTTGTTGATACTTCGATCGGGCGCGCCGACTTTCGGATGAATGGCCGGATTACTTCTGGCTCTACTGGACTCACCTACAAGGCGATGTCGGGCTCCTCGCTCGATCTTGCGACCTTGGGAACCGGTATCCGCATTGATGGCGGCATGACGACGCTAACCGGCTTCTCGAATCCAATTCTCCAAGGTATCTCGCTCCAAGTGCTTCTGACCGATGACTCTGGGGACAGCAGCAACTTCACGTGGTACGGCAATACCACTTCGGGTGGCTTCAACGGACTTGATGGAACGCTTGAAGCGACTTGGTCGGACTTTCAACCGACCGAGCCTGGCGCAGGAGTCGACTTGAACGACATCAGCTCAATCGACGTGCGGCTGTTCTACAGCTACATCGGTCTCGCAAGTTCGCCCACGATCTCGACCTCGTACTCGATGGACTCGATCGTCCTCGTCCCCGCCCCGGCAGCGATCGCGCTACTCGCAGCGATGCCGTTCCTCGGACGTCGTCGCCGATCGTGAGTTGAGTCGACAGCAGACCGTCCATCGGCCGTGTACATGTCGCCGCTGGTACGCCCATCTGATCGAAGTGTCCATTGACCCACTTCGATTTGAGGAGGCGAACCCGCGGCGACTTGCTCTCTTCGACAGCGCGCTTCGAGCTGCGGTGATATCGCTTGCGCAACCATCCACCACTCATGGGATACTCCTCTATGCACTCGGCACTTCAACGAGCCATCGTACTCACACTCTCTCTCGTCCCAGCGCTCGGTACCTCGGCGCAGGACATTGCCTACCCACCAAGCTTGAAGACCATTTCGGTTCCTCAGCCGCCAGAAATCGTCGAGTTCGTGCAGGATCACGATGCCGCGATCGTGCTAGGCAAGGCGCTCTTCTGGGACATGGCGATTGGAAGTGATCGCTTCACCGCCTGTGCGAGTTGCCATGGAAACGCGGGTGTTGATCCGCGTAGGCTCAATGTGGTACATCCCGGCGCGAACGGGACATTCGATGGCGGAGTGTTGCCTGGAGAGTGGAAGGGCAACAACTTTTTTCCGACGACCGTCTTTGAGGACCCTGCGTCACGATTTAGCACACGACTTCGCAACATCGACGATGTCGCTGGTTCACAAGGGGTCCTGCGTCGGTATTACATCGAGAACCACTCGAAGCTTCCCATCGAGATCTGCGAAGACGACCCCACTCCCCCGTTCGGAAGTGCCGAAGCAAATCATCGCCAAGTCACTGGTCGAAACTCCCCGACCGTCTTCAATGCGATCTTCAATATTCGCAACTTCTGGGATGGTCGAGCCAATCCATGGTTTAACGGAGTCAACGGACTTGGACCGCTCGACGACAAGGCACGTGTGTGGCGCCTGGAAGATGACGGCTCACTTGAGCGGGTTCGTGTTCGGCTGCGCAACGCCTCACTCGCCTCACAGGCGGTGATGCCCGTGCTGAGTTCGGTTGAAATGTCATGTGAAGGTCGGCAACTGCCAGACCTTGGTCGTCGGCTCCTCAACGAGCGTGCGCTCTCTATGCAGCGCGTCGCTCTCACCGACTCACGCCTCGGCTCGCTCGTTGCACCCGGAGGTGTTGGACTTACGAAGACCTATCGCCAATTGATCGAAGAGGCATTCTTACCCGAATGGCACGCTGGACCGCTGACCGATGACGGCATTCCACAAGTAGAGGCGAACTTCAGCCTCTTCTTTGGGCTTGCTTTGCAGCTCTATCAAGCAACGCTCGTTTCCGATGACTCGCGCTACGACCGATGGATGGAATCAGGTGGACCAGCTTCACCGAATGCTTCGACATTGCTCAGCGATCAGGAGCGCAGAGGGGCCGACATCTTTATGAATCTTGGGCAGATCTCGCATGCCCCCGTCGGCTACTGCATCGCGTGTCACTCAACTCCGCTCTTCTCGAGTGCGACGACGCCTGTCGTCAGTATGCCAAACCCAAATGGAATCGAGCTCATGACGACGGCGGCAACCGCACGACTCGCTCAAGCGAGTTTCGCAGACCACCCTGTCGCCGATCCATTGACGCAACCGTTGACGTTCGCACTTGATGGCGCGATCATCGAACTATGGACACGCGCTGAAGTAAACCCAAAACCGGGGGCGGACGCGGGCGACCCACCGCAACTCCTCGCGAGCGTGACGCTACCGCAGCTCTCTAATGCTGATTGTCCGTCTGATTTTACTACGACCGCGTTGATACTCGACGAAGACGATGGTGCGTTGCCAACCGGCGAGTTTTTCGTCAACGTGCGTCGCCGTGAACTCAACACAGGCGGATGTGGTTCGACTCTCACCCTGCGTCTTGAGCGCGCCCGGGTCGGCGACTTCGAAGTGAAAGTCAATGGAAAAGCCGTTGCGCTCCCAAGCATCGTTGAACCAGGCGCCTATGACCGCGGCTTTTACAACATCGGCGTCCGACCAACGACTGAGGACCTCGGTGTCGGCGGAACGCAAGCGAACGGCATCCCACTGTCTTGGACGCGCCGTCGGCAACTTGATCTTCCAATTCCAGAGATTGATGACCTCGCAGAGGTTCCGCCCAACGCCCACGCCGCCGTCAACGGCGCATTCAAGACGCCAGGGCTGCGAAACATCGAATTGACTGGTCCGTACATGCATAACGGCGGACAGGCAACGTTGCGACAAGTGATGGAGTTTTACAATCGTGGTGGTGACTTCCACGAAGAGAACATCATGGATCTGTCGCCCGATATGAACCCGCTCCAGATCACAAGCCAGGACATGGACGACGTCGTCGCCTTCATGCTCACGCTTACCGACGAACGTGTCCGTGACGAACGTGACCCGTTCGATCACCCAGAACTTCCACTTGCGAATGGCGGAACAATTATGCCGGTCGGCGCAGAAGGACGAGAAGCCAACTGCTTGCCGCCGATCCGATCATTCGAAGAGTTGCTCGTTTCGCCGCAAGAAGCAGGCGACTGTGATGGCGATGGACTCCTTGATGCGTGTGTGCTGGAGATGCGTCCATGGCTCGACGCAAACGGCGATGGCATCGTCGACGAATGCCAATGCATTGGAGACATCGATCACAACGGTACTGTTGACAGCGGGGATCTCACGACCGTCCTTGCGGGTTGGGCGGTGACCGGGGAATCCTTGGGCGCCGATATCAACCGCGATGGAGTTGTGAACAACGATGACCTCGTCATCGTGCTAAGTAGTTGGGGCAGCTGCAATCACTGATGTGCCGAACGCTCCTTTGAGCGATCCGGCATGACCGTCCAGGCACATATTTCACTTCATCAAGATTGAGGCTGTTCGTGACCATGTATTCTTGTAATCCGCCATCAAGCGCTCCAAGCGCGCACTGCAGCCTCACAAGTGCAGAGGCGCGAATCATGGGTGATGGTGAGATCGAGACACACCGCCACGTGTTCCGCCTCGATGAGCAACCACGTAACCTTGATTTGCAAAGCGCAGACCATCGTTCTTCGATTCACGTCGAGTTGACGGGATGCGCCCTGCACGCGACGATTGTGGGACGCGAATCTGCCGAACTTGATCTCAACCTGCAGATTGAAGATGCAAGCGGTACCGGCATCGAGGCTTGGGGTGTTGCGACGGCCCGGGATGCTGAGGTGATCATCCTTCACCCATCCGGTGAGGAGTGCGCTGCTCGGTTGTGCGGGATCTTCGGCGCAGGTGGCGGTCCACGTATGCTTCGTCCCGGCTGCTACACGCTGCGCGCATCCGTGGTCCAAGGAACCATCATGATTCGGCTCGGGCTCGATGGCGAACATAAACGACTGTCGTAGGTCTGCGCAATGCAGCGAATTCTGAGTCGGTTGCGAAGGACCACGACGGCTTCGCGAACTTCAACTGAGAAGTCCCATGCTGATTCTCTGAGCTTCCAAGGTCTCGTTGGCCGTCGACTCACTCGCCCTCGTCGCCTCCGCGGCGACCGCGTTGCTGGCCAGTTTGACGATCCCGCTTATGTCTGTGCCAAGTGTTCCCGTCTTCGTGCACAAAATTCCGTTGCCGGGAATCATTGATGCAGGCGCCGGTTCGAAAACCGATCCTGTTGGCACCGACTCGAACATCGCCGTTCCACAGTTGCTTGGATAGTTTCGATGGCCTCGGACGGTGAGATCTTTCCACTGAGACCGAGCGCGTCAACGAGTGAACCTTCACACCGAATTGCACCTACGACACGCGCAAGTGACCCCGAGTTGGTGGAATGCACCGCCTTTCTCGTACGCGCGATCATGATGCGTCAGCACGATTGCGCCTGCGCAAGCGCGTTCGGTGTCTCATGCTTTGCGCGCAGCGTGAAGGCTGGTGCGAGTGTGTTGCGCATCCGCGATGCGCCAAGTGATGGGCACACGTATCGCAGACGGAATCTACAAATTTGTCTCGAACTTACCTATCTGTACACTCAGCGAATGGAAGACGCGGCCATCGCTCCCACTGCAGAGTTCCAGCTTGAGTTCCTCACGAAGGTTGAACGCATCCTCTCGCAGGGACAATCTACGACGACGTACAAATTCGCTTTGCTGATCGCGCTCACGAACATCGCGGTCGAGCAAGGTGCCGACTCAGGCGACGCGCTCGAGGTCCGTCTCGACGATATCGCGCGACAGTACCTCGATCTCTACTGGAACATGGCGCGTCCATTTCCGCGGGTCGGCGCAATTCTCAAGCAGTCGACCAACAACGCAAAGCCCGCCAAGATAATCACGCTTCTTGCGCGCGAGGCGCGGCATTCGCAGTCGAGCTACCAGCGTCTGCGGGCATATCGCGCCACACGCGACAGCCTCATCACCGAGACGCGACGCACCCTCGCGAGGGATGTCCTCTATCGGCTGCAAACCGTTGGCACGAACAAGGAGTCACAGACCGACCGTTTTCTCTACGAGCATCCGCCGACCGCAGCGGACTGCGCGAAGCTCGAGCGCCTGACGCTGAAGCCAGGCGTCGCGGCGTGCCTTCGAAGGTTACGCGGCGTCATCATTGCAATGGTCGAAGCGCGATGGGCGCTGTGGGTTCGCGAGAAAAACGACTCGCTCGCTACAGACCGCGAGCTCGAGCAATTCCTGTTCGGCGCGACACGTACCAATGTCGCGGTTTACGCTGAGCGGTTCTACGACCTGCAGGGCGGCCGTTGCTTTTATACGAGCAAGAAGCTCGACGACCCGAAGTCCGGCGAAGTCGACCATTTCATCCCTTGGGCGCGCTATCCGTTCGATTCGCCGTTCAACCTTGTGCTCGCGAGCAAAGCGGCGAACAACAAACTCCGCGACGACTTGAAACCGCCGGAGTGGCGCGAGAAATGGCTCGAGCGCAACAACATGCACTTCCTCCGCCTCATCGCCCCGGCGCACGACGGCTTCGCAGCGCTCCGCGAGGACCGCGAGACGGTGCGCGCGATCGCGGCTTGGGTCTACGCCCGCGGCTGAATTCGCCGTCAAACCGAGCCCGGCCCCACTGCCACGCGCATCGAGCACCCGCGCCGAGGGCGAAATCCACACTTCTCCGCGCTTCCCCCTCACCCCCGTCCCAGGCGCCCAAGCCTCGATCGCCCGGTGCCGCGGCTCCCCCTGATCGGGGAGATTTGTTCACACGTTCCGCCCGGTCTCCGAATCTTAAGCCCGCCATGGGCTAACTTGCAGGCACACGGGTGTGTTTCCCCGTCCCAACCCTCCCAGTCGACGCGCCCCCGGTGGGCGACTGTCTTCGCGGGCTCAGGAGATCTCTGGTGACAACACTTCTCGCAGATATGTCGACGACAATGCGCGCGCTCAACGCGGGCCTGTCCATGGAAGGGGTCACGATGTACCTCTTCTGGCTCTCCACTGTGGCGATGGGCGCCGGAATGTTCTACTTCTGGCTGCAGCGCAGGACGGTCGCGACGCAGTACCAGTCGGTTATGACGGTTGCGGGAATCATCTGCGCCGTCGCAGCTTTCCACTACTGGCGCATGAGCGGCATCTACCTCGAGGGCGTCGCCAGCCTCTTCGACGACAACGGCCAGCGCATCGCAGGCGCGAAGATCACGCAATTCCCCACTGCGTACCGCTACATCGACTGGCTCATCACTGTGCCGCTCCTCGTCCTCGAGATCCCACTGCTCCTCAACATGGGCAAGAAGGGCGCGGGACTCTTCCGCACGCTCGTCGCAGCATCGATCGTGATGCTCGTCACAGCGTGGGTCGCCGAGGAAAGCCCCACCGGCGGCAGCCAGTGGTGGACCTGGTACATCGTGAGCTGCCTCGCGTGGTTCTACATCGTGTTCGTCCTCTACACGAAGGCGACCGCCGCGATGGCCTCGGCGCCGCCGAGCATCCAGGAGAG
>CAMDMA010000002.1 GCA_945902075.1 Candidatus Kuenenia stuttgartensis
ACATCGTCGTAACTCAGTCCGTCAAGCACATGACGCCGGAAAATTTGCCACCGGTCGGATGCACCCTCCGCCACAAGTCGCTCTTGGACAACCTCACAAGCGTCGCTCACGATACTGCGCGCCCATTCGCGTTCAAAAATGGCATCGGGTCCAGCACCTTCGTCAGCAGCTGGCTGCACGATGCCCTCGGACATCGACCACGACGACTCGCGCTCAAGCGCTCGCCGCCTCCGACGAACCTCAGTGCGCATCCAAAAGAGAAGCCCGTTCACAAGCCACTTCCGAAGCGGAAGGCCGCTTGATTTCCACGCGACGAGGTACGCATCGTCGCCAAGCCGATCGACAAAAAAGCCCGCGACCAACGCCGCTGGCGCGTCGACATCGCGGTAGCTCGTCGCCGAGAGATACGCAGACAACGGCTCGTAGTAACGACGCATCACATGTTCGCGCGCTTCGCGCAGTGCGGCGGCCGTCTCGAATCGCGTCGGCGCCGCATCACCGATGCGTTCAAGGAGCCACGTCGCGCGCGTCGTCGGAAAAAGATCGTCAGATGGCATGGGAGGAGAGAGCCGCGCAGGTACGTGCCGGACGCGAGGGATTCCGATGTTCTCACAATTCAGCGAGAAAAAACCGACAACAACACACCGACCGTTCGCACAAGCGACGCGTTCAACATCCGTAGCGCGCGCGAATTTTCGGCACGATGTACGCTGCGAATGCGCGGTCAAAATCGTGCTCGGGCTTCCAACCCCAGTCACGCCGAGCGGCTGAGTCGTCCACATCCTCAGGCCACGAGTCCACAATCCTCTGGCGCTCGAGGGTCGGCGCGTAGGTCGTCTCGGCCTTCGGGAAAAACTCTTTCACCTTGGCTGCAATCTCTGCCGCGCTTGGGGCAAACGCGCCCACGTTGTAGACGAGTCGCGAGAGTCTCTCGCGGGGCGCGTCGGCGAGTTCCATGAGCGAACGCACCGCGTCCGGCATCGTCATGAATGGGATGCGCGCG
This sequence comes from Candidatus Kuenenia stuttgartensis, assembly GCA_945902075.1. Classification (GTDB taxonomy): domain Bacteria; phylum Planctomycetota; class Phycisphaerae; order Phycisphaerales; family SM1A02; genus QWPT01. Next base: position 1,004 of record CAMDMA010000002.1, read on the forward strand.
TCAGGACGGACGAAGCACGTGTACGGCTTGCCCTGGGCGGCCGCGTGCAGCATTTCAGGGCCGTAGTCGCTGGTGCCGCCGGTCGGCACTGTGTCGGCTGAGATGATGCCTGGGAAGCGAATCGAGCGGAAATCGACGGTGCAATCAAGGCGGTCGGAAGCGAGCAGGCGATAGTGCCGCGCGTAGTAACGACCCATCTCCTCAACTGCGCGCTTGTTGACGCCATACATGGTGATCGGCTCGAGGCAGTGGTCCTCGGTCACGCGACCGGCGGCGCACTTTGCCTCGAGGGTCGGTGCGCCGTAGATCGCGATCGTCGAGGGAAACATAAATTTGACCGGTATGCCGCGACGGGATGCACTCTCCGCCGCCAGTTTGAGCATATTCGCGCTCCCCATCACATTCACCTTCAGCGCGAGTTCAGGGCTCTTTTCTCCGCGCGTCGAAAGGAGCGCCGCGAGGTGCCAGATCTCAGAAATGTCGTGCTTGAGCGCGATTCGCTCAGCGACCTCGGGGTCGCTCACATCACCGGCGTAGGACGCGCTCGCCTGCGCGGCGCGATCGGCGGGAAGTTCACGAAGATCCATCGCAACAATCTCGCGCACTCCATGAAAGCGCTTCGCGAGCGCATCGAGGAGGGCGTGGCCCATCTCGCCACCGGCACCCGTGACAAGAATGGCACCGGCCTCGGTGCTTTGCGCGCGCACAGACTTTGATTCAAACATTGTGGCTGGGCTCATGCGAATACTTCCTCCGCGCCCGGGAACGCCGGCCACGGAAATGAAGCGGCCAGTATAGGGTGTGCGTATGACTGCACGAACCATTCCCCTGCCTGACCGTCCGGAAACGGTCGACGAAATCATCCGTCTGCTCGATCTCGCTCCGCACCCCGAAGGCGGCTTCTACCGAGAGATGTGGCGCGACTACCCCGCGGATGGCTCGCGAGGCGCGGGCACGTCGATCTATTTCTTGCTCCCGAGAGGCGTCGACAACCGCTGGCATCGCGTAGACGCTGCTGAAATTTGGCACTTCTATGCGGGTGCACCGTTGGAACTCTCCATCGCAGGCCACGGGCACGCGCCGGAAACCCGCGTACTAGGCACAGCGATCCACGACGGCGAGCGTCCGCAGATTGAAATTCCGCCGAACGCTTGGCAACGTGCCCGAAGTCTCGGACCGTGGACCCTCGTCGGTTGCACGGTGAGCCCAGCCTTTGAGTTTGCACACTTCGAAATCGCGCCCGATGGTTGGCTCCCGCCGGCGCGGTGAGGGCGCTGCAACAACGCGATGACAGCGCTTCGTTACGCGCGGCAGCCAAAGCGCTCGAGAATCGCCTTCGTCGCAAGGATGCCGTCATGCTCTGACATGCGCTTGCCCTCATACTCGATACCGATCGCGCCCTTGTAGCCAGACTTCGCGACCACGTTGAGAATCGCGGGATAGTCGAGGAGTGTCTCGTTGCCCTTCGCATCGAAATCGTAACTTTTCGCAGACATGCCCTTCGCGTACGGAGCGACAAGCCCGACGTTGCGCACTGGATCGATGAGCTTTCCTGAGCCATCGCGCCAGTTCCCGAAGTCGGGCAGCGTGCCACAAGAAGTTCGATCGGCGACCAGCTTCATCACATCGACGAGCCATGCGCCGTCCGACGAAAGACCGCCGTGATTCTCAACAATCACCTTGAGATCGAACGGCTTCGCGACCGCAAGCAACTTCACAAGACCGTCTGCGCAACGAATCTTCTGCTCGTCTGCGTTGCCCTCGCCGATCGCATTCACCCGGATGGAGTGGCAGCCGATTTCTTTCGCGAAGGCAAGCCACTTCTCGTGATTGGCCGCGAACTGCGCACGCGCCGTCTTGTCGGCTGCGCCGCAGATCCCCTCGCCGTCACACATGATGAGTTCACACGTCACGCCAAGGTCGACGCAACGCTTGCGAAACTCGCTGCCAAGCGACGTCTCCCCGATTTTGCCGACATAGAACTGATTCACCAATTCGATGCGCGTGATGCCGAACCCTTCCTTGGAAATCTTCGCGAAGTCCATTGGATCTGCTGGCGCTTTCGCGCGCTCCTCAGGCTTGCCAAATCCGAAGCGTCGATGCAACGACCATTGCGCGAGCGAGATCGGATTCGAAAGCAACGTGGTGTCGCCAGAAGCTTGAGGCGACGCGGCTCCCGCGGCGCCGTCTTGCCCGAACGCGCGCGGCGCGAGTGCCGCAAGCGAGGCGAGTCCAACCAATCCAAGTGCATCACGGCGGTTCATAGGGCGACTCCAGTGACTCAAACAAGCGTGACGACGCACGCTCTCGCCCGAGCACGCTACCACACCAACGTCCACGTTTCACGAGTAGGACGCGGCCGCCGTCGAAACTACACTGCGGGGATGCCGATCACTTGCCTTCGAATGCTTACGCGAATCGCCGCCCCGCTCTTTTTGCTCGCGTGCGACGCGCGTGCGGCACAGGAAGGCACGGCACCGACCGAAACAAAGCCGCATCACCACAAAGAACACAAACGCGAATCCACCGCGAATGACGCAATCTCGACTCCATCAGGAACCCTCGCGGCGAGCAATTCGCGCTTTGCTTGGTACGCGACGCTTCATGATGCCGGCGCGACCGACGCGTCCACGGGGACCGAGACCGTGCTCGGTTTCACCATCGATGGAGCGTCTCTTGGTGCAGCAATCGGTCCCGCACCTGCGAGCGTTGGCACGCTCCAAGACCTTCGTGGGCTCCTGCCACTTGCGGACGGCTCTCTCCTTGTCATCGCGGCGTGGAAGTCGAACACAAAGATCCTGCACTACGGCGCACCTAGTGCAGATGGCGTGCGACCGTATCTCCAAGTTTTCACCGAAGGCAGCGCAAGCAATCCGCTTCTTGTCCACCCCTACTGCATCGCCGTTGGTCCTGATGGATCGATCTACGCCTCCAACCAAGATTCGAACACAGTCACCCGGTACGGCGCGATCGGTTCGCCGATCGCAGGCCAACCGCTTGGGCTTGATGGAGCACCGAATGGCGGCACCAACGCAGCAGGTCTTGTTGTGCCGTCGGCCGCGATGTCGCAGAGCAGCACAAGTGACGAGCATGCTTCTCATGGTTCAAAGCATGGGAAAAAGGCTGATGAGAAGTCTGACGAAAACATCGGTATCAAAGAGGTGCGTGGCATCGCGTTCGGGCCTGACGGGAAGCTCTATGTAGCCGACCGCGGCGCAGGTGAAGTGTCGCGGTGGAACATCGAGACGGGACGACGCGAGGCAATTTTACTTTCAAAGAAAGATGGCATCGAGACTCCGATCCAGTTGCTGTTTTCTGCCGATGGCGCGTTTCTTTTCGTGAGCGACAACAAGCGAAACGAGGTGTTCCGCCTCACACTCGCGGACAACACCGTTCTCACGCTGATCGGTGCGGATGCGGGAATAGACGCTTCGAGCGCACTCGCGATCGATGACGGCTGGCTCTATGTGGGTAGTAGAAAGGCGCGCGCGATCTTGCGTTTTCAACTGGCTGATGGCTCAGCCGACACGAAGCCATTCATCGCAGATCTTCCGGATAATCCCGAATTTTTCATCCGAAATCGGAACTGAGGCAGAACGATGCTTACCTCGATACTTGCGATCTCGCTGATTCTCACGCACACGACTCCGATCAACGAGGAACTCCGCGCGAAACCATTCGTGCTGACTTCACTGGAAGCCACGGTTTCGATCGAACTTGATCGCGTCGAGATACCGACGATCTCTGCGCGTTCGCTCGACGATGCAGCGTGTGCGCAAGGCTGGCTCCACGCGCGTGAACGATTTCTACAGATGGATCTCGCGCGCCGAGAGGCCGCTGGCGAACTTGCGGAGCTCCTCCCGGCTGGCATCGATATGGACCGCGCTGTGCGGCCACTTCAGTTGCGCGCTGTTGCGACGCGGGCACTCGCTGCGATTCCAGCGCGACATCGGGTTCTGCTTGAGCGTTATGCCGCCGGAGTCAACGCGCAGCTCGAGCTGACAATTCCATTCGAATACAAACTGCTGAGACTCACACCGAAACGCTGGAGCGCGGAGGATTCGCTACTCGTACAACTTGGAATGGCGCGATACCTCGATGGTTCGGCGACCGTTGATCGCACGCGCGCGAAACTCTTTGATGGGCTCGCGCGCGACCTTGCGGTGTTTTTCACCTCGACGTCGGGCCCGCTCGACATGTCGGTCGATGGATCGAAACTTCCGGAGCCGCCGCAACTCCCAACTGCTGCGCAGCTCGACCTTCGTCACATCGAAAATCCGCGTGCGGATGCTGCGTATCGTCGTGATTTTGATAGCCACGCGGATACCTCACGCGAGACTGTGCCCGGCTCGAATGCGTTCGCCATCGCTGGCACCCGCACCAAGGATGGCCGGGCAATCGTGGGTAACGACATGCACCTCATGCTGATGGCACCGGGCATCTGGTATCGCGTGCGAATGTGCTGGCCAGATGCGGAACTCACCGGTCTCTCGCTCCCCGGCATTCCGCTTGTTGTGCAAGGGACAAACGGCCACGTTGCGTGGGCGTTTACCAATCTCACTGCGGATCTTGCGGATCTCATCGTTGTGGAGCCGGACCCGTCCGATGCGACGCGCTATCTCACTGCCGACGGCAGCGAGGCCTTTACGACTGAAACCGTCCTACTCGGAAGCGGCGATCGACAAGAGCCGCTGCGACTTCGGACGACTCGGTTCGGCCCCGTTGTAGACACGGTTGACGGCCGACCAGTCGCGTTGCGTTGGGCGAGCCTTCTGCCCGGCGGTCTCGACTGCGGACTCTTTGATCTTGTAAACGCGACGACGCTCGAAAGCGCGCTGGAAACAGCGCGTGCCTGGAATGGCCCACCACAGAACACGCTCATTGCATCGAGCGACGGACGAATCGGATGGACGATCGCAGGCGCTCTTCCAAATCGCGCAACCCGCACTCCGGCCCCAGTTTCATGGCGAGATGCTCCAGAATGGGATGGCATCGTTCCGCCAGCACGAAAGCCGATGATTGTCGATCCTTCGTCAGGTGTACTCACGAGTGGCAACCAACTTTGCATGGCGCCAGGCGGACTTGCGGGCGTGATCGGTGCCGACGAAGCAGCTGGCGACCGCGCGCGTCGACTGCGTGAGCTTCTCACAACGAGGAGCGATTGGAGTGAGCCGGAACTCCACGCGATTCAACTTGATACCCATTCGGCTCGACTTGTGCGTTGGCGTGACGCGTTGATCGCAGTGCTCGACGAAACTCGAGATGCGGCCGAATCGAACCTCGACGCCGACGACATTCGCGATGCGCTTGAATCTCTTCGCGCTTGGAACGGGCGAACGGACATCGCTGAAGCGGCACCCGTGCTCCTCGATTTCGTGCGCCGGGCGGTACGAACCGAGTATGCGCGTGCACTCGCTGGCTTGCCCGAGATGCGCGAGTCAGACATCGGCCGAGAGGCAATTGAAGCAGCGCTCGAAGACGAAGCGCTGTTGCGCATGATCGAGTCGAAACCGGATCACTTGCTACCGGGGCCATTCAACTCGTGGCACATATTCCTCGCGAATGCCCTCGCCGACGCGGCGACCCGCGCGCGCGATGCGAACGGCGCGTTCCGTACGCGTGGTGAAGACAACCGCGCGTGGATTCGCCATCCAGCAGCGGACGCACTCGGCCCAGCGGCGCGCTTGGCTGAAATGCCGAAAGCGCCGCTCCCGGGCCATCCAACTTCGGTGCGCGTACAAACGCCGCGATTTGGCGCGAGCCAGCGCTCAGTGGTTTCACCCGCGCACCTTGATGACGCGATTCTCGTTACCCCGTGTGGGCAATCGGGTATGCCAACATCCCCGCACTTCCGAAGTCTTCATCAATATTGGCAAGACGGCACGTCATACCCGCTGTTGCCAGGCGAGGCGACCGCTCGCATCGAACTCCTTCGTGAGCCACCAGCGATACCGGCGACTCCGGCAACACCAGCAATGAACTCCGCTCCTCCGGAAGCGAAAGCCCGCGAAGGCGAGGGTGTCTGAAGAAATCAACCGCGCCGGAATGCTCGTTAATACGCCCACTCAAAGAGCAACGCCGCAAGATCCTGGGCGTTGACCAGCCCATCACCAGTGAGGTCGTAGGTGTCATTCGCGGTGTTCCACACACTGAGGAGAAGCGACAGATCGCCTGCACCAACTTGGGAGTCATTATCGAAATCGGCGGGCGAATCCGTTCCGCCTCGTGCGAACGCCTCCGCCGGAATGACCGCAGTCGCCACGCCAGGGCCCGCCCAGGACGCCACGAGACCCGCTGAGCCAGTTCGCTCGAAATACTCCACACGAAGCGCATGACGCCCTACTGCGAGTCCAACGACCCCAGATCGCGCGGTCATCGCGTGCATGCCGTCATGCGACACAACCAGCGTGTCGCCGATCCACAACTTTGAACCTTCATCCGACTCAAGCGTGAAGGTCCAACCGCCACTTGCCGGAACATCGAGCCAACCTTCGAAGACGGCGCCAACGTTGTCCGCGCGCCCGCTTGAAGCGACATTGGATGATGACTTTGCGAAGTCGATGGCTGGCACAACATCGGTGGCATACGGGGTCAACGCAGCGAAATTCGGCAGTACTGTCGGTGAGGTGAGGGCGTAGTAGGCGACATCAAGTTGCGCGCTCGTGTTCGATGGATTTTCCGGCTCGCGCAGCTGCGAAACCTCGATCGACACCGATCCCGTGGAAGTCTGTCCCGATGCATCGAGAAGTGTGTACGAGAACACATCGGTCGCGGCATACGCTGGGTCCGACATGGTGTAGAGAAGCTCGTCACGCCCTCCAACGCCGGTGCCAACGCTTCGACTGATGGTGGCTCCCGCAAATGTTGTCGCGTTGAAGCCGCCGATCTCAACAGTCTCACAGTTGAACTCGATGTCGTTTGCGAGCACATCAATGACCACCGGGATCCCGGTGTACGCGTTGGCCGTATCAGCGACAGCGATAGGATTGCGTGCCGTTCCCAGATAGTTGCACGAGATTGAATTGAGCCGCGCGAGAATCACATCGGCGCTCTGCGGGTGGAATCGCAACTGAATGTTCGAGAGCCCACCGGCGCAGGTGTGGCAATAGGACATGATCGTTCCATTGTTCGCGTTCGCAGCACCACAATCCTGTGGCGACAAACCGCAACCATCGATCAATGGGTTGACTTCGTGCGTGTGATATGCACCAAAATTGTGACCAAGCTCATGCGCGACCACGAAGAGATCCCAGTTCTGTCCATCGTTGTCGACAAGCGGCGTAGGAAAGTAACCGGAGAGATTTGCAGAAAGCCCGTAGCCTGCGTTGGTGTTTCCGCTCTGAGCAAGACTCGCGCAAAGGCCGGGGCGATACGCGATTCCGCCGCCGAGGCTCCGACCCGACAACATGTGCGCGAGGTCGCGCTGAATCGGAATCATGGTGGAGTCCCACACCGACTTGAACTGCACAAGTTGTTCGAGCGTTCCGGTCGCCGTCCACGGATCGGCAGGCTCCGGCCAAAGCCGCAGGTAAGAGGCCGACACACGCACACCCACATCCCGCGAGTAAATTGCGGTGAGCGCCGACGCAAGCGTCGCGACATACCCGCTCGCGGCAGCCGTATCGCCGCCAAAGCGCTGGAGAAACTCGTAGTCGGTGTCGTAGGCGACGCGCACTTGTCGACATGGCGGTGGCGCACCAGCAACACCACCTTCGGCGAGAGCTTGCGCTGCGGAGTCTTCAAGAAATGCAGCGTCAGGCGTTTCACATGTCCACTCGGGCGGCTGCATCACCCCATCCGGAAGCCCGGCTAGGTCGTACGACACCGTTGGCAAGCCCGATCCGTACGGACCGCTTGAGATGAGGTAGGTTCGGCCCGGAATTTCGACATAGCCGTAGACCCCTGCCTCAGATGAAGCGAGGAATGCGTGACTGTCGTCGATCCCCTCAACCTTCCCCACGAGGAATGCTCCCGTGAAAGGAACAGCTGCGGTTTCCAGTGCACGAAGCCCGCGGGCGCCCGGAGCTGGCCGCGAAGCCTCGATGCGGGCGTCCGCTTCAAACGGGCGGATCGGCACGAGTTCGAGTGCGACCTCGTGAAACGGACCGAGCGGTACATCCTCAAGAATGCCGCCACCGGCTTCCGTAAAGTCGAGGAGTCGATCTTGGTCTATGGCCACCGCGACGACTGTTGGCCTCAGCATCCGCGGCACCGCGCGCTGTGAGGCAAGTTGACGGAGCACCATGCGCTCAGAAGCCCGCTGCGGCCGTCCCTGCAGGACAACGGCTCCAGAATGTGCCAGCGCGGCGCGCAGGACTGGCGTGAGGCTTGCTCCGTTGGAGGCCTGCGTCGACGCTGGCCTTGAGGAAGGCATCGAGGAAGGCATCGAGGAAGGCATCGAGGAAGGCATCGAGGAAGGCATCGAGGCTGGCATCGAGGCCGGCATCGAGGCCGGCAACAGCAATGCGGCAACGGCTCCGAGAAACGCGACCGGTGATGCAGACATGACCAATGGACCCTCGCCGAGACTCTGAACGACGCACAAACGACGTTGCATCTGTGTCTTCGGCAATTCAACTCCGTCCCGGCCCAAATCTCTCACCACTTCCTCTCAGTCGACGAATAACCCCGGATCAGGCGCGAAAGTCGCGGTAGAAAGCAACGAGCACCGCGCGAATAGCGCGCAAGTCGTCGCGATCGAATCCCGATGAAAGGGGGAATCCGAGATTCGCGCCAAACGGGAGTTTCGGTTATCTTTCCGCCCCTCGCCACCCTAGCTCAGCGGTAGAGCAGCGCTTTCGTAAAGCGCAGGTCGTGGGTTCAAATCCCATGGGTGGCTTTTGCCCAGATCGCGTGGCCTTCGCCCAGATCGCGTGGCCTTCGCCCAGCGTCCAGCGCGCGCTCAACACTGTCGATTTCGCGTATTCGATCTCGTGATTCGGAGGTGCTGTTTCCGGAAGCCAAAAGAAAAACCCCGCGCGAGCGCGGGGTTTGAGTTTTTACCAACGTCGATTCAGCTCGCGCGACCACTCAGTCGCCGATGATGAGCTTCACCGCTTCAGCTGAGCCCGCATCGAGCGAACCGTACAGCCGACCAGCGGCGTCCGCTGAAGCACCCTCACTCGAGGTGATGAGGTCACGAATCGCCGAGAGTTGGCGATCGTCGGCTTTGTTTCCACTCGATCGCGCAGCCGCAGCGGCGAAGTCGCAAAGCGCGACTTGCTCATCGGCGGTCGAGGCCAACGCCGCATCAATCAACGCGCGCTGCGCATCGGCAGACGCGATCTTTGAGAGCACTTCCGCGATCATCAGACGGAGCCCGCCCTGCTTCGACGAGAGGCCGGCGAGAAGCGCGGCTTCAGCGTCCGCGATCGCAAAGGTCCTGGATGCGCCCGTCGCGATCGAACGCAGTGACTCCGCCGCACGGAAGGCATACTCGGCACCCTCAGACTCATCCATGACGCTGCCGGACATGTTGGTCATCGCAGCGATTGCTGCACCACGGAAGCTGTCCGCCGTCGAGCCCTCAGTCCACACCATGACCGAACGATCCGATTCGAACGCGCGGCGCACCGCAGCCTCTTCGAGCGCATTCGAGATCGCAAGCACCGGGCTTGCGCTCGTCAGACCACTCGTGCGCACGCGGGCGAACCCTGCCTTGATCTCGTCGAGCGAGCCGCGAACCACGACAATATCGACGCCGTTTGCCTTCACAACATCGACTTCGAGTGCATCGAAGCCTTCTGCGCCAGCAACCGCGAGGAAGCCAGCCGCCTGTAGTTGCTGACCGATTGCCTGACGATCTTCAAGCGAACCACCGAGGACCGCTGCGCGGTTCATACCGGAGTCGGAGATCGCCGAAGCGAGCGTCGGCACGATGGTGAAGTCGCCCGGGAAGCTCTGCGAGGGAGCGCTGTTTGCGATAGCGAGCGCGGCATCAAGGCGAACGCGGCGGTCGGCGTAGCTCAACGCCTCAATCATCGGCGAGCGGCCGCCCGCCGAGGTGAGGGCCGATCCACCCGCCGTTTGGGCGAGGACAGCAATCGCGTCACGGACAAGCGCCGTGTCGCGCGAGTCAATGGCCATCGAGAGCACCTCGGCGCAAACCGACGGGCCGGATGCCGTTGCAAAGAACTGCGGGCTGTACCGGCTTGGTTGCGCGTCTGCGCCGAGCGTGTTCTCTCGGCGAAGATCGGCAGCGACGAAGATCGCGAGCGCGGCGTTGTTACTCGTGTCGGCGGCAAGCGCGCGGCGAGCGAGGCCCGCAGCCATCACATCACAGAAGACGGCCGTCGACACCGGAGTCGCCTGCAGTCCAGCGAAACCGCCTGACGCCGGGTCGAACTCCCAAATGTTGTTCACTGCGTCGCCGATGTTTGGGATCAGCGAATCCTCACGATCGAAAAACTTGCGCGCAAGTGCTGTGAATTGCGCAGAAACATCGGTGGTCGAGCCACCAAGTTGCTTGAAGGCAGATTCACATGCAGCCTTCACATCGGCATTGACGCCGGGATTCGCTGAGACCTCAAGGATGAACGGGATGGCCGTCGGCCAACCGATTTCAGCAAGAATCCCCACAGCCTTGCGCTGCGCGTCTGAGTGCAAGTTGTAGAGCGACATAGAAAGCGGAAGCACCGCGAAGCGCTTAAGCGCGACGAGATTTCGCGTCGCCGCGAGTTCTGCCTTCGGATCTGTTCCATCGACGATCACCTTGAGGAGTTGCGGCACGGCGTACTCGCCTGCAGCCTGGATACGCTCCTCGCCAATACGCTGCTCACGGAGGGACTTACCCAACATCGCGATGGCGTCACCGATGCGCTGCGGGTCGCGCGACATCGCGCGTCGACCGTCCTCAACGCGGCGTTCAATTTTGGTGGCGAGGTCGGACACGCCGCCCATCGCGCGGCTGCGCGAAATGGCGCGCGCGAGTCGATCGCCAAGATCCGCATCATCGACAACCCCCGCGAGTTGCGCGTCGGTCACCGTTGCGGAAAGCACCGACTCACCAGCAGCCTGCGCGAGGTCGGCTTTCCCGATCAGAATGTAGTGAACGAAGTCCTCGAAGTTCTTACGAACGGCGGTGGTGTCCGCTGCCTCCGCTGCGACGGCTGAATCTTGGGCAAGCACCGTCGGCGCGAGTCCGACGAGGCCGGCCGCGCCAAGGCCCGTCGCCACAAGGGCAACCGCGAATGGCGCGTGCAGGCGCATCGCGAGAATGTTGGCCGTGAGGCGGATCGGAAGGACGGTCGTGGACGCAGTCGGCGACATCGAGATCTCCTGAGGTGGGCATCGGCTCCGAAACCTCGGAAGCCGCGATCGCACCAAGCAGCCATCATGGCGCCTTGGTGGAAGCGCGGAATGTATCGGTTTCAGGTGCGATGCGTCAACCGCGCGAAATCTCCGATCAACCAAAGCATCACACGAGCCACTGCCTCGAAACTCGTATACTTCGCCCCGCTTGGGCGTCCGAGGTTTCCTCGGCGTTGCACCGCAATGTGCAACGAGGGAAGGCGGTGAAAATCCGCCACGGTCGCGCCGCCGTGACAGGATTGATCGTGCGGGCTTGCCTGACACGTTCACTCGCGAGATGGCTGGACACTGGTCGAACACGACCGATGTCTGGCAGCCACTGGTGGTCTTCACCGACCGCTGGGAAGGCGTCAAGCGCGCCGCGAAAGCGGATCCTGAAGTCGGAAGACCTACCCAAGCATCCCGGCATCCACTCGGATGCCTCTGAGCGCTCCCGGTCGGAGCGCGCTTCCACCCGGGCGCGAGCTCCCGGAGGAGCGTTCTATGCGCAAATGGCGCGTGTTGTGTCTGTTGTCGGTTCCACTTCCCGTCCGGCAAACTTCTTGGCGCTGCACCCTCTCCGCGCTGCCGATGTTGCTGTGCGGGGCTCATGCAGCTGCGGATTCGCCGTTCGCCACAGCAGTGGTGTCTTTCGTCCCCGGTGTCGGTGGCGTTGCTGGTTTTTCGAATCCCGCGACGGCACTGGGTTCACCCGAACGCTTCTCAGGCGAAGGCCTTGTACCCGGCTGCGTGACTCCATTCCAACCGGCGTTCCGCCCGAATGAACTCGTCTCGCTTGGTGTCGGCGGACGTCTCGTCGTGGCGTTTGATCACGATGTGATCGACGATCCGCGCAATCCGTTCGGCATTGACTTACTTGTGTTTGGCAATGCGTTTTTCACCGACTCCTCGTTTGGGTTCGGCACGGTTGCCGGGCTTGCTGCCGAGGGCGGGACGATCGCCGTGAGTGATGATGGAATCGCATGGACCATTGTTCCAGCGCTTGCTGCCGACGGACTCTTTCCAACGCTCGGATACCTAGATGTGGAGCCGTATGCTGTCGCCGCTGGCATTGTTGAAAGTGATTTCCTGCGCCCGGTTGATCCAACAATCACGATGGGTGACCTCTCGGGACTCGACTATCCGGCGGTACTCGAGCGCTACGACGGTTCGGGTGGTGGAGCCGGGGTTGATCTCGGCGCACTTGGCTTGAAACGCGTGCGCTATGTGCGCATCGAGGGACCATCGGTCAGCGGCCTGACTCCTGAGATTGATGCGTTTGCTGATGTTGCGCCGCTCTCGCCCGATGCCGATCTTGATCACGATGGCGTGGTCGATGCAACGGATCTCGCGTTGCTCCTTGCCGCATGGGGGAGCGACAACCTTGCTGTCGATCTCGATGGCGATGGCGCGATCGGCGCCAGCGACCTCGCACTTCTTCTTGGCGCTTGGGGCTCGAACGGCGGTGGAGCTTGAAGCGCGCAGGTCTCACTGTCGTCGAGATGCTCATGGTGATCGGTGTGATCGGCATGCTGCTCGCACTCGTTGTTCCGGCATCGTCGAGCGTTCGCGCGTCCGCGCGCTCCGCGAGTTGCCAATCAAACTTGCGTCAACTTGGGCTCGCTGCGTCGACCTACGCGTCACAGAGTAAAGACCGGTTTCCGGCTGCCATCCTGTTTGAAATTGGATCGGCGGGGATGATCACGAAGGCATGGGATTTTGAGCAGCGCGCCGACGGCACCGTCCGACCAAGCGCGCTGTGGGACTTCATCGATGGTGGCGGGAAAGTGCAGCAATGCCCGGAATTCGAAGGAGCCTCAACCTTCGGTGCTGATCCATCCACAGGCTACAACTACAACACGACCTACATCGGTGCTGAAGGACGCTTTCCTGAGCTCGATGACGCAGGTGTCTGGCGCGACGGATGGAGCGTTGCGCGACGCGGGCTTGCAAGCGGCCAGTTTCGCCGAACTTCGACAACGGCTCTCTTTGGAGAAGGCGGCTGGCGCGGTGGAGCAAACAAGTTCATGCGTGCACCGATGGCGGCTGTCGAAAACGACCTACCCACGGTGTATGGCGGCGGCCAGTCGTTCCGTCACGGAGGTTGCACCCACGTGTGCTATCTCGACGGGCATGTTGGCGGATCGTGCGACTGCTGCGAGGGCGCCCTTGCGCAGCCAGCGTTCCTGCATGACATCCTCGGCTACCCGGCCAACGGTTTTCTTGCCGACGACGATGCACCCTACGACCCGAGATAAGCATGGCAAAGGGAATCGAAATCGATCGCTGCGTTTGCTTCGACACGTCTTTCAGTGCATTGAAAGAACGGCTCAACGGTCGCGTGCGCACGATCGAAGAGATCCGTGCTGAATTCGGCTGCAGTTCTTGTTGCGGCATCTGTCAGCCATACATTGAACGCATGCTCGCCACGGGTGAAACGGTGTTTCACGAGATCATCGTCGCGCGTCCTTCGTAAGCGACAGTGGTTGCGTGGCGTCAGGATCGACCGAATCGTCGCTCAAGTTCTTGACGCGCGATACGAATAGAAGTCGGCCGGCCGTGCGGACACGAACTCGAACGCTCAATCGACTCGCGCGTCCGAAGCAGCGCGCGAATCTCAACCGCCGTCAACGAGTCCCCCGCTTTCACAGCGGCTTTACACGACATCATGTCGACAATCTCGTGAAGGGCTGACTCGAGCGAGAGAAGCGATCCGTGCTCTACCGCTTTTTCGAGCAGGTCACCAACAAACGCACCTCCGTCAACACCTCGCGTATGAAGAAGGGTCGGCACGCACTCCACTGCCACTGCACGCGGGCCAAATGCGCGGGCGACGATACCGAGCCGCGTAAAAAGTGGCTCGATTTCCGCGAGAATCTCCACTTCGCGCGTAGAGCGCTCGAGCACAATCGGCGTAAGCAACCGCTGCGACTCGAGTGCACCGCGATCGAGTCGATCTAAAAACATTGCAAACATCGCACGCTCGTGAAGGGCGTGTTGATCCACAATAATGATGCCGTCGACATCCTCGGTCACAAGGAATCCATTCAGGAGTTGGATGAACGGAAACTCATCGTGGTACGACGCGGGTGCTGCACCGGCCGATGAATCAACCGAGCGGTCGCCCGCCGAACCAGTCGTCTGCGCAAGCGCGGCGAATGCGGAGAAGTCCACATGCGATAATCCCTGCGGAGACCACCCAGATTGTGGAGCTGGCAATCCGCTTCCAAAGGGCGCCCCACGCCCATCGGTCGACGAAATCGAAGGGGTGCGAAATGCATCCGGCACAAACGCGGGAACCAAGTTTGCTGCCCGGAGCACGCGCTCAATCGACTTGCGAACCGCGCTGTGAATTCCTTGCTGGGAGCGGAAGCGAACCTCGCTTTTCGCGGGATGGACATTGACATCCACCTCACGAGGATCAAGTTCGAGCATCAGCGCGACGGTCGGGGTGCGCGCTGAATCAAGCAGGCCTCGATACGCCTCGCGCACCGCGTGAAGCACCACGCGATCCATAATCGGACGCCCGTTGAGATGAATTCGAATTGCACGCGCGGAAGGACGCGCAATCCCGGGCTTCCCCGCGAATCCGCGCACAACGAGTCCGCCGAGTTCAGGAAAATGTTCCTCGAACTCAAGCAGTTCCGGCGCGAGTGCAGCACCGAGGATGTCGAGCGTTCGCTTCGCAGGCTCGTCGGTCGCTACGAGATCAAGCAAGCGGCGTCCATTTGATCGCATCTCAAACGATGCCTGCGGATGGGCGAGTGCGATGGCTTCGAGCGTGTCGGTGACACGCGCCGTCTCTGCAGAATCGCTCTTCAAAAACTTGCGCCGGGCCGGCACGTTGTAAAAGAGCGTGCGCACCTCAACGACTGTCCCCGGACGCGCGGGTGCTGGTCGCGGCCCTTTGAGTACGCCTCCGTCGACCTCGATCTCAGCTCCAGCGTCCGCGCCTCGGACACAGGAAATCATGCGAAAACGCGACACGCTCGCGATCGACGCCAGAGCCTCGCCTCGAAATCCGAACGTATGAATCGCAGCGAGATCGTCGCTCGTCGACACCTTGCTCGTGGCGTGCGATGCAACTGCAAGCGCCATCTCCTCCGGCGCGATTCCTCCGCCGTCATCGGTCACGCGTACAAGTTCGGCACCGCCGCCCTCAACCTCAATAATGATGCGGCGCGCTCCTGCGTCGAGAGCATTCTCAACGAGTTCCTTCACGACGCTCGCTGGCCGCTCAACAACCTCGCCAGCAGCGATCTGATTAACAAGTTCCGGTGCAAGGATGCGGATCGGCACGCTAGCGTCCCGATCCTGCCGCTATGGGATACCGGCGTCCACGGCCAAACGCACGTGGCGAGAGTTTCAGTATCACAGCGGCCTGATCGCGCTTGAACTGCGCGCGATCAAGCAGTCGTGCGACATGCGCAACAAGTTCACTTGGTGCTTCCGACGCGCGCACAGCCTCGTCGAGTGAGCCTTCGCCATCGACGAGCACACGGAGAATCGCATCGAGCGTCTCGTAGGCAGGAAGCGAATCTTGATCGGTCTGGTCGGGGCGGAGTTCGGCGCTTGGCGCCTTTGAAATACTTGCTTCGGGAATTGGCGGGCGCGCGAAACCGAACTCGGAATACCGCACATTGAGCATGCGCGCCATGGAATACACCTCGGTCTTATATAGGTCGCCGATCGGCGCAAGCCCGCCGTTCATGTCGCCATAGAGCGTTGTGTAGCCCGTCGCGAACTCGCTCTTGTTCCCCGTGGTGAGGACGAGTGCACCGGTCGCGTTCGAAGCAAGCATGACGAGAAGTCCACGCGCGCGCGATTGGAGATTTTCGCCAGCAAGACCCTCGGTTGCGAAAACTCCAGCAACGGTCGACTCAATCGCCGTATGCATCGTGTCGATGGCAAGCGTCTCCATACGGCCAAGGCCAAGTGCACGAACCGATGCCACTGCGTCTTGAATCGAACCTGCGGAAGAGTAACGCGACGGCATAAGAATTCCCGTGACGTGCTCCGCACCGATCGCAGCGGCCGCGATAGCAGCGACGAGTGCCGAATCGATGCCACCAGAAAGACCAAGAATTGCACTGCTGTGGCCGGATTTCGCGAGATAATCGCGGGTTCCGAGGACACACGCGTGGAAGCGTTCAGTGTCTAGATCAGGGCTGATCGTTTCGCACTCGCTCGCTCCCGAACGTGGCCTGGCATCAGCGGTATCAACTACGACGAAATCTTCTGCGAATCGCGCACAGCCACCAACTCTCTCACCATCGGCCGAGACCATCCGAGAACCGCCGTCAAACACCAGATCATCTTGACCGCCCACAGCGTTCACGCTCGCGATCCACGCACCAACCGACCGCGCGCGTGTTGCGAGGATCGCAGTATGCACCGCATCTTTTCCCGCAACGAAAGGACTCGCGCTCGCGACAGCGATAATGGAAGCTCCGTTCGCTCGCGCATCGGCGAGGGGATCGCGCGCATAGCAACGGATCGCGCGCGCATCTCCAGATTGCCAGAGATCTTCGCAGAGTAATGCCGCAATACGCTCACCACGGTGATCGATGACGACCGTCTTGGTCCCGGGCGCGAAATGACGATCTTCATCGAAGACGTCGTAACTCGGAAGCAGTTGTTTCTCTGCAAATCCTTCGATCCGGCCGCCACGCAGAATTGCAAGCGCGTTCCTGAGAGGTCGTCCTTTGGCCAGAATCGGCAGCCCGGCGAGAACCAGCATGGAATCTGGAACATCGCGCGCAAGTCGCTCGGCGATCGCTGCGCAGGCTTCCGCAACCCCATGCCGCTCAACGAGGTCACGCGGCGGGTAGCCAAGAATCGACAACTCTGGGAAGAGAACGAGTTCCGCGCCACACTCGCGCGCGGAACTGATGGCCTCACGGTGGAGGCGCTCGTTCCGCGCAAGGTCGCCAACACGGGAATTGATCTGGGCAAGTGCGATCTTCAACGGACGATTCTCGGGGCGGCGGATGCCGGGCTCGCAGGATATCCACCCGAAAGCCGCATGCCGAGGAGCGCGGCGAGGGGTGCACCAAGGAGTGTGCCCACCGCGATCGCGGCAGCGAAACTCGGCGCGGAGAACCAGGATTCTGCCGTCACTGCGAGAAACCCAGAGTAACTCGTGTACCCGCCACACAAGCCGACGATCATGAACGCCTCCATCCCTTGAACGCGCCGGCCACGCTCCTGCGCGCGCTCAAGGAGCCCACGGAGGAACCCAGCGAAAAGTGAGCCTGAGAGATTGACCACGAGCAGGCCCACCGAACCGAGAACCATCGCATCGACTGCGCCTGCGCCCGCCGCTGCTGCCCCAGGCAGGATGTTGGCGATGACGATCCGTCCCATCGCGCCAACCGCGCCCCCGCCACCAACAAGAAGCATGCGTCGAAGGCGAGTCATCACACCACCTCTCGGGGAGCGCTGAGTGCGAGATACACCACGAGCGCAACCGCAAACGCAAGGGGAACATGGAATCCGATCCGCCCATACTGCTTCTCACGGAGCATGCCGGCCACATCGACTGCAAGGGTGCTCCATGTGGAGAGCCCACCCGCGATGCCGAGTACGAGCAGATCGGTGACTGGAAAATCGGCGACTGGTTGCGTTGCGCGGGTCGCGAGTGCGACGATGACACATGCGACGAGATTCACTGTCAGCACGCCGAGATCTCCGCGGCCAAACCTCTCGCGAAACCACCGCACAACAACATCACGCGTGATCGCACCAATCGCCGCGCCAATGGCTCCGAAGACCAACGCCGACACAATGTGTGTTGGCGCGAGGGAAAAGATATGGCCCGACGCGAGGATCATGCGCGGATTAGACCACGCGCAAGGTGTCTTTGCGGCGCGCACAGAAAAACGCCCCTTGCAAAAACGCAGGAGAGCAGGCATGTGCCTGCTCTCCTGCGACATCTTTCATCTGTGCTCAGTTCACGCAACCACAGCGTGCGCGTGTTCGATCGTCTCAATCACTTGTCGCACCGTAAATGGTTTGCGAAGAACGCTGTCGTAACCGCGGCCCACGAGTTGATTGATCTGCCCGTCGGTGAGTCGACTCGACATGCCGATGATCTTCGTCATCTGCAGCTCCTCTGACCCGCGAACGAACGCGCAGAAAGCACCACTTTCAGCCTCAGGCATGTGCACGTCGAGCAGCATGACATGTGGCCGGAACTTTTCGCACTCTGCACCAGCTGCGAATGCGCCGAGAGCCATCTTCACGTCGTAGCGTGTTTGCTCGCGCAGCACCTTGCACAGAGTTTCCGCCGTGTTTGAATCGGTGTCGACAATGAGCACGCGGGGCGCGCCGCTCATCAGACCGTCCATCGGAATGTTGTGCTTCTTCATGAATTGCATCAGGTTCGACACCGGAATACGGCGGTCTTTCGAACCCGGGATGCGATATCCGTGGAGTTGGCCCGAATCGAACCACTTGCTCACCGTGCGGCTCGCCACGTTACAGATGCGGGCAACCTCGCCGGTGGTGAGGACGTCTTTCTCGCTGAAATTGAATCCGTCGCGCATGGCTTTACTCCCTTGTAGCACTCCCGCGTCAACCCTCCGTTGGCTTCGGGAAATCCTGTTGCTCTGAGATCGGCCCTCCATTTGGGTGAATTCAGCCAACTGCAGGAAATGCGCGGTTGTTGCGTACATTGCCGCCCATGAGGCCATCGTTACGCACCAGCGCGCGTGCCACCGGGGGCATTCTCGGACGAATTGCCTGAACGGAACTCTCAACTGACATCCAACCGGAAACCGGGCGCACGACGACCGATCGAGATCGGGTCATGGAATTGTCATTGTCGCGAGGACATGTCGTGCTGCCAGCGATCCGTACCGGTCTTTCCGGCGACCTTGCCGCGTTCGATCCGCTCAAACAATTTGGTCGCGGCCCAGACAACGAGTGCCGGCCAAAGTTGCGGCCGCGCCAGGCACGCCCGCGCGACCACCCCGAAGGTTCCCGTCGCATCGCACTGGTCCTTCCGAAGTGGTGCGATCGCATTGAGTTCCTGCGCACCGACGCGCTTGCGCGCGGAGATCGCGCGCAGTGCGGAGTAGTAGCGCGGAACACGAACAATCGAGTACGCCCCAAGCATGGTGACGCGCTCGGAGGCCGCGAACTGGCGCTCGACATAACTGTCGTCGGCGATCACATTGGGAAACTCGCCCCAGCGCGCACGCGCCGTCGCTGAGACGCAATAGGTTCCGCTTCCGTTCGGCGCACTGGTGAGGTGATAGGGATTGAGCGCGTCGGCAGCGTAAAAGAGCCGCACCAGAAGCGAGCTTCGAGAAGCTTCGAACTCTGGTTGCGCCGACACCACCCGCGCTTCCGGACCGGCGGCCGCCGCGAAAAGCGCCCGAAGTGTTCCAGGTCGAAGTTCGATGTCGCCATCGAGAAAAAGCCGGGGAAACACGTCATTTCCGCTCTCTCGAAGCGCGCGTTCACCAAGGTTAATCGCGTTCGTCTTACCACCCTCGGGCGTATCAACCACGAGTACCGTCGCAGTGGCCACTCCACTGAACGCGCGTGCGCGCATCGCGGTGTCGTCCTTGCATGCATTTGGCACAACAACAACGACAAGCCCTTCAATACCGTCCGCGAGCACAGAACGAACGCATCGCTCAATCCCGTTCGCCTCGTTGTATGCAGGAATCACGACACTCGGCATGTATTAACTCTGTGCGCCAGGGCGCACGCGTTCATGAACATGGACCCCCTTGACGCGGAGAGCCTCCTGAAGCTCGTCTGCGTGCCGCGCATCGCGAACCTCGACGGTACACGCAACGCGAACGCGAGAAACATCCGGCCCACCGAAGATGCGCTCGTGACGAATGTCCTGCACACTTGCCCCGGTTTGCGCGATGGTCGCGGCGAGATCAGCAAGACCTCCCGGCCGATCGCTGATTGTCGCGGCGAATTGAACGAGCCTTCCGTCAACCGCAAGCGAATGCTCAATGACGCGTGCCAGTACGAGGGGATCAATATTTCCCCCGCAGAGAAGCAGCACCACACGCTTCCCCTTCAACTCGGGAAGTTCGCCGGAGAGCAATGCTGCGAGTGGTGCAGCACCGGCACCCTCGACGACACCGTGCTGCATCTCGACAAGCCGTAAAATCGCAAGCGAAATCAGCTCTTCGCTGACACCGACGAGACGATCAAGCCGCGTGCGGGCAAGCGCGAACGCGCGCGCGCCAACTTCGGGAACTGCGAGCCCATCGGCCAAAGTCGGTGCCATCGCGATGCGCTTCGGAGCACCATCGCGCACAGCCTCGGCAAAGCTCGCCGCGCGCAAGGGTTCGACTCCGACAATGAGAACCGATGGACGCGTTTCTTTGAGCGCGATACCGATACCCGCGAGGAGCCCTCCGCCGCCGACAGGAACGATCACCGCATCGAGATTCGGTACCTCGTCGATAAGTTCGAGTCCGAGCGTCCCGGCACCGGCGATGATCGCGGCGTCGTTAAACCCATGGACGTAGACGAGGCCCTCGTCACCCATGAGTTTATCGGCGAGATCCTTTGCTTCGGCAATGTTCGCGCCGTGAATGAGAACGCGGGCTCCGAGCTCGCGGCAGCGCGCCTGCTTCACCAGCGGCGCGACTCGTGGCATCACGACGGTGACCGGGATCCCAAGATCGCGGCCGTGCCACGCGAGCGCCAGCGCGTGATTCCCCGCACTCGCCGCGACAACTCCCTTTGCGCGCGCGGAATCTGGAAGCTGGAGCAGCGCATTGCGCGCGCCGCGCTCCTTGAAACTGCCCGTCCGCTGCTGATACTCAAGCTTGACAAAGATCTCGCAGCCTGTGATCTGCGACAAGGCTGGCGAATGCACACAAGGCGTTCGCTCAACACCGCCAGCGATACGCGCGCGTGCGGCGACGATATCTGCGAGCACCACATCCGCGTGCATCCCAGCGTCGCCGGCGGAAGTCTCGCTCATGCCTTCGTATCCTTCGCAGATCGTGCCGCTGCCTCGGACTTCGCCGTCTCATCGGCCTTCAGCAATCGCTCGACGTAATGAATATCGAACGTGCCGTTCGCGAAGTCCGCGTTCTCCATCAACCGACGGTGAAGTGGAATCGTGGTTCGTACCGGCCCGATCTTAAATTCGTCGAGCGCCACTTTGAGCCGAGCGATCGCAGTTTTTCGATCAGGTCCGTGCACGATGAGCTTCCCGATCATCGAGTCATAGTTCGGAGGGATGCGATAACCAGGACGCGCGTGGGTATCAAGGCGAACCCCCGGTCCGCCTGGCGCAACAAACGTCTCAATGAGCCCAGCTTGCGGCATAAATCCCCGGTCTGGATCTTCCGCGTTGATGCGGCACTCAATCGCGTGACCATTGACCTTGATGTCTTCCTGCTTCATCGAGAGCGGCTGCCCTGCCGAAACGCAGATCATCTCGCGCACAATGTCGATGCCCGTGATCATCTCCGTGACCGGATGCTCAACCTGCACGCGCGTATTGACCTCGAGCATGTAGAAATTCTGCTTGGCGTCCATCAGAAATTCGACAGTCGCTGCGCCGGAATACTTCGCGCTCCGAATCAGCTCCGCCGCACTTTCGCACACCTGTCGGCGCTTCACTGGATCAACGCCGGGAGATGGCGCCTCTTCGATCAACTTCTGGTGCCGACGCTGGCTCGAGCAGTCGCGCTCGTAGAGGTGGACTGCGTTGCCATGCTTGTCGCCGATGGTCTGCACCTCAAAGTGGCGCGCATGCTCGAGGAATTTCTCGATGTATACGCTGCCGTTTCCGAAGGCAGCGAGCGCTTCCTGACGCGCGCTTTCGATACCGGTACGAAGTTGATCCACGTCGCGCGCGACGCGCATGCCGCGGCCCCCACCACCCGCGGCGGCCTTGACAATCACGGGGTAGCCAATTTCGTCGGCAACTTTGACCGCTTCTTCAATGTCCTCGATTGCCTCTTCTGTTCCGGGAAACACTGGAGTGCCGACCTTGCGCGCCATCTTCTTGCAGCTCACCTTGTCGCCGAGCAGGGCCATCGCCTCGGGTGATGGGCCAATGAACTCGAAGCCTGAATCGCGACAGACCTCAGCGAAGTGGGCGTTCTCTGAGAGGAACCCGTAGCCGGGGTGAATCGCGTCAGCATGGGTGACCTCTGCGGCCGCGATGATGCGATCGATGCGGAGGTAACTCTGTGGACTTGGGCCCGGACCGATGCAGACCGACTGGTCCGCATGCTCAATCCACGGTGCTCCCGCATCGGCGGTGGAGTAGACGCAGACCGTTTCGATACCGAGGGTCTTGGCGGCGCGGATGACGCGCAGCGCGATCTCGCCGCGATTTGCAATCAGAATTCGCTTGAACATAGGGCGTTCCGGAGAATGAAACGCCGCTGTCGGAAACGGCGCGGAGGGGATGGGGATGAAACGCCGACCGTTCAGTTCGGGCGGATTCGGAAGAGTGGCTGGCCAAACTCAATCGGCTGCCCGCTCTTGATGAGCACTTCCTCAACGGTGCCGGAGGTTTCGGCCTTGATCTCATTAAAGATCTTCATGGCCTCGATCAAGCAGACCGTGGTGTCCGGGCCGACCTTGGAGCCAACAGAGACAAATGGAGCCTTGTCGGGGCCAGGCGTCGCGTAGAAGGTGCCGACCATCGGGCTTTCGATCGCCGGGAGCTTTTCCGCAATGGGCGCGGTGGGCGTGGCGGCGGACGAGGCGAGCGCGGGCGGCGCCATCAAGGCGACAGGTGCCGCCATGACTTGGGGGGCGACATGCAATCCGGGGCGCTTGACGGTGACCGTTTCCTGCTCGTCCCGAAGGTCGAGTTCAGTCAGGTCATTTTCGACCATCAGGCGGACGAGTTCCTTGAGCTTTCGAATATCAATCATGGGTATTGGCGCGGCGACGCCGCGTGGGGGGGAACAATAGCAGAAAACCCACCCGAATTGGATGAATGCAGCGATCGACCAATTGTCCTGAGGCCTCGATCGTCACCGAACGTGCCGCGATCCGACCCCCATCGGAGTCCAAATGCTGCCCTGAGCACAATTTCAGAACGGCCGAGCCGCACGAGGTGCGCCGAGGATCTCAGCGATCAAAAAGGCCTCGCGAACGCGGGCGGGACTTCGCAACGCTTCTCGGATCCCAAGCGCGGGTACGCGCAGATCTTTGCCGACCTTCAGGCGCTCCGATCGCGCGATCTCGATGCCCTCGAGGCCGACGATCAAACTCTTACTGATCTTGGCCTCGGCAGCCCTCACCCGATCGACCGATTGGGCAAGCCGCGCGCGGCTCTGCATGGCATCAGATTCCTCGAAATCATTTGGACCACGATCGAGGGTGCCACCCGCAGTCGAACCACCCGCAGTCGAACCACGTGCAGATGAGCCACGTGCAGTCGCGGGAAGGCGAACCGTTCCTGCGGGCTTCGCGGTCTTGACAGCCTTGACTGGCTTTCCAGCCGATGGACCAATCGGCGAGCGAGCGATCGGCACAGCTTTGGGAAACCGCGCATCCGCTTGAAAACGCGCCGATTGAGCCGATTGAGCCGATTGCGTCGAACCCTGGACATTTCCTGCGACACGGGTCTTCGGCTGTGCCGTGCGCGGAGTCGCCGAGAGAGGGTCAGAAACGCCAGGCACGGCAGCCCCCGCTTGCCCGGCGGCGTTCTGCTGCGCTCGCTTTGCGAGCGCGCGAACAATCGCCTGGAAGATTACGATCGCGATGATCCAGAGGAGTGAATTCACGAACGCATCCTAACGCCCGCGCCGAGCCGTGGTGCGAGCCAACATGGCGCTTCGACCATTTCGTGGCGATACGCCTCGCTCAGGATGGACGGCACCAACACCGATGCTGCGTCGCCAGATGCCAAGACGCGACCCTCGCGCATCACGATCGCATCGGTCGCAATGGCCCGCGCAAGCCCGGGATCGTGCAATGTCAGCACCGCAGCGCTCCCGGTCGCGGCCGATGTCACGCGCCGACAGAGCGCACCAATGATGCGCGCGACCTCAGCGGGGTCAACCCCACTCAACGGCTCGTCGAGGAGCCAAACTCCCCCACTGTCGAGTTGAGCGAACGCGCGCGCAATGGCAACGCGCTGGCGCTCGCCCCCAGAAAGCGTGTGAAACGTTTGATCCGCTCGCAGCGACAACCCCACATCCTCGAGTGCGCGGCCGACCGCCGCTTCATTTGTTCCGATCGCGTGGCGACCGAGTCGCACGACCTCGCGCGCGGTGAACGAAGCCGAAACCTCAGGGCGCTGAGGAACGAAGGCGCGGCGCGTTGCACGGGCTGCAGCTGTTCCGTGCTGATCAACCCCAGCAAGAGTCACTGTCCCGGCGTGTCCACCTGGCTCGATGACTTGCGCGAGCACGCGGAGGAGCGACGTCTTCCCGCAGCCGTTTGCGCCGACAATCGCAGTGATGGTGCCACGACGGACCGCAAGCGAAACGCAGTCGAGCGCGCGTGTCGCGCCGTAGCGAAGGCTCACGCACTCGGCGGCAAGAACGATGTCGGGCGTCATCGATTCCATCGGCCGCTCCGAAGAAGCCAGAGAAACGCGGGCCCGCCAGCAAGGGCCGTCACCACGCCGACCGGAAGTCGGCCCGTACCGAGGTCGATGGCTTGACGCGCTGTATCAGCGGTGACGAGGAGTGCCGCACCCGCGAGCGCCGAACCCGCAACAAGCACCGTGTGGCGCGGCCCAACCAGTCGACGCGCGATGTGCGGACCGATCAAGCCCACGAAGCCAATCGGCCCTGCGTACGCAACCGCAACCGCTGCGAGGAACCCACCCACTCCAAAAAGTATGCGCCGAAGTCGGACGATATCAACGCCGCTCGCGAGCGCTTCATCATCCGTGAAGCACGCCACATCAAGCGCGCGCGCGTTCGAAGCAAGCACCAGCCAGCCGGCGACCACACTCGCGAGAAGTGTCCAAAACGCTGTGCGCCCAGGGAGTTCTGGGAGTCGCCCTGCCATCCATGAGAGCAAATCACCGCGAAGACCGTGGGGAACCATTTGCTCAACGAGCATCGTGCCCGCGCTGAAGATTGCACCAACGATCACACCGGAGAGGACGAGCGTCGTGGGATCATGCCCTGCGCGCGATCGACCAAGCCAACCGACAAGAAGGAGGGTGGCGAAGGCTCCAAGCATCGCACCAGCGATTTCGCCACCGAAACTGACTGCAGAAACACCAGCGGCGTAGGCGCCCGCGAGTACGAGCGCAACGCCAAAGCCCGCCCCGCTTGAGATTCCGAGGACAAAAGGCGATGCCAATGGATTTCGGAGAAGTACCTGAAGTGCAAGTCCCGCGAGTCCGAGCGCAGCGCCGAGAGATACAGCGGAGCAGACCGCGGTCGTGCGGAGTTCGAGTACCTCGCTTGCGGGAATGGCGAGGGTGAGTCGAAGCTCTCCCCCATCTGCAACGGGTCCAAGCGCGAGCCGACATCCAGCCGCCGTGCAGAGTGCCGTCAAAAGCAGTGCGAACCCGCGCGCGCTCACCGCGCGGCCTCGACAATTGCGCGAAGTTCGTCGCGCTTCGCAATCGCGGCAAGGCTTGGCGAAAGCAACTCGGGAACCGCACGCGCTGCGATCCGCGGCGCATCACCCTCAGGCCACGGCAACGCACGGAGCATCGCGTCGATACGCTCCGCGCCAGCATCGCCATCCGAGATTCCAATGATGACTGCAGGCTTCGCAGCGATCATCGACTCGGCCGACAGTTCGACATAGCCCGGGCGGTTCAACTGGTTGCCCACACCCGCACTCTCGAGCAACTCGTGCAAGTAATTCCCGGTTCCAACCGCGAGAAACGGATCGGCGGAAACAACGAGAAACACACGCGGAATGGCAGCAGTTTCGCCAGATTGATCAAGCGTTCGTTTCGTCGCCAGAAACGTACGCACCGCCGCGAGCCGTGAATCAAGCTGGGTACGAGCGGGCGCAGGTAACGGCTCGAAGACACCAACGATATCTTCGAGGAGTAAGCCGAGATCGGTGAGCGAATCGAGTCGGCGCGCGACCACTTTGATGCCCTGTTCCTCGCACACGCGACGCAACGCAGGATCAACTCCTGCGAGTGGCGGTTGAACGAAGAGCACCTCGGGTGCGACAAGCCCGATTCTCTCCGCGTCAAAATCGCGAAGGTCACCGACAACTGGAATTGCAGCGGGGATAGTGCGACAGAACGGACTGCGTCCGACGATGTGCTCAGCGAGTCCAAGTTCGACAAGCGAATCTGTGATCGCTGGACTTGTCGATGCGACGCGGGGCGACGGGACAACGCGCGAAACTGATTGCACAGCGACCGGCGAGCCGCGACCAAAAAGAGCCCAAAGAATGAAGGTCGCGAAGAGAAGCCCCATCATGCGTTGCACGTAGGAAACCCGCGTCGCCGCCAAGGTCATCGGAGGATCGCGACCACAAGTGCGGCCGCCCCGAGAATCGCAGCGAGTGTGGTCAGCCGTTCTGCCCGCGCGATGCGCACTTTGCGCGATTCCATTTCTCGCACGAGCGCTTCCGTTCGTTCACTCGCAAGTGAGAGTCGCATCATCGCATCCTCGAGCGACTTCAACTGCCCCTCAACGCCGGCCACACTTCGGCCTTGTCGATCAAGCTCAGAGCGCGAGAGAGCGAGGATCTCCGTCTGCGATCGCGACTGTTGCTCGACCTGATGCATGCGATCATCGACAGACTCAAGTCGGTCAGCGGCGTTGGTCATCGTTCGGCCGAGCGCGTGGACGAAAGACTCGAGTTGTGCGCGCATTTCTGGCATCGACTCGACGCGCTCCGAAAGCCGCGCAAGTTCGCTTCTGGTTCGTTCAATGGAGTCGGAGTGCTCATCACGCACCCTCACGACGAGCGTCTTCATTTCGTCGGCAGCAGCGCGCGCATCGGCCGCGCTCGAAGCGGCGACATTCGCGGCGTCGAACTCAGCCTGCGGCGCGGCACCGATGATGTTGCGGAGAAACGAGGCGAAACCCATGGAGTTGATCCGAAGCAGGGCTCACTGTAGCACGGCGTGATACGAGCTGGATTCATATTCAGAATTCATGACCCGGTTCACTCAAGCGACGAGTTGCGTCTGAACCAGTCGACGGTAGAGGTCGCAGCGCGCGAGAAGTTCCGTGTGTGAACCGACATCGAGAATCGCGCCATCCTCCATCACTACGATGCGGTCAGCCGTTCGAACGGTCGACAGCCGATGAGCAATTGCGATGACCGTGCGGCCAGCTCGGAAATCATCAATCGCTGCTGCGATTTGCGCCTCACTTTCGGCATCAATCTGGCTGGTTGCCTCGTCGAGGATAAGTACTGATGGGTTGCGTACAAGCGCGCGTGCGATCGCGAGTCGCTGCCGCTGACCACCGGAAAGCCCGTTGCCTCCCTCGCCGAGTTCGGTGTCGAGCCCCTTCGGAAGATTGGCAACAAAGTGCGCAGCGTGCGCGAGTTCAAGCGCACGTGCGAGCACCTCTGGAGACACATGATTCATCCCAAGCGCCACATTTTCCCGAATGGTTCCGCGGATCAAGAGCGGATCTTGCGAAACCACCCCGATTTGCTTTCGCAGTGACGAGAGGCTCGCTGCCTGCACATCAATTCCGTCGAGGAAGACCGCGCCTTCGATCGGGTCGAAGAGCCGAACAATCAAACTTGCGAGCGTCGTCTTTCCGCAGCCATTCGGGCCAACGATCGCGATGAACTCTCCATGCTTGATGCGAAGTGACACCCCATGTACTGCATCTCGTTCCGCACCTTCGTAGCGAAAGCGAACACCCTTGAACTCGATCGACGCGACATGTCTCGGTAGTGGCGGAAGGTCGCGTTCACGCATTCCTTCCGCTGAGATCGACAGAATCTCCGCAAGTCGTTCGGCAGGCGCGGACGCCGACTGGATGTCGTTCAAGAGTCCGGTCAGCGGTCTCAGACTTCCACCCGCCACGCCGAGCGACGCGAGAGACATGAGGAAGTGATCGAACTTCATTCGACCTTCAAGAATCTCGTGCGCGGCGAGTAATGCAAGCGCCATGATCGCGCTGATCGCCATCACTTCGACGACGGGGGTCGACAATGCGCGTGCGAGTCGAACACGCCGATCCTCGCGTACAACTTCGCGGTTTGCCCGCGAAAATCGCTGGCGCGCGATCCGTTCGGCAGTCGCTGTCTTGATACCGCGCAGTCCTTGCATCGACTCGTTCGACGCGCGCAACAGGTCCTCGTAGGCTCGCAGTGTCTTTCGACTTCCACGACGAATGCGCTTGCCGAGTTTCCGCAGCACAACACCCATAAGCGGTGCGACCACAATCGCCACAACCGTCAGGCGCCAGTCGAACCAGATGGCTGCGCAAAATGCTGCAATCCCCTTCGTAAGTTGAGCGAGCGCCTTGCTCGTGAGCGCTGTGAATCCGCGCTCAAGTTCCGCAGTATCACGCGAGACCCGCGAAACAATCTCCGCAGGCCCTCGTCGCAATACGACTGCCAGCGGCAAACGGAGTGCATGCCGAAACGCCTCCAAGCGAATCTCGCTTGTCGTAATCATGGAGAGCGTCAGCGAGCAGTATTGATGGAAGAAATTCGCGATCGCTCCAACAATGGTAAGCGCGAGGAGCGCACCAAGGATCAGTCCGACGCCGGTGAATCGATCGGTCGGCAGCATTGCAACGAGGACATCAGGAACAAACGCCGCCAGATCAGGATGTTCGGAGAGTGCGTCGGTGGCGACGCTGTGTAAGTTGACCGCTGCATCGCCTCCCATGATCAGTTGCAACAGCGGGCCAATCGTGACGAGGCCTGATGCCAGACCGCCAGCGGAGATCACTGAACAGACAATCGTGCCGACGGCGAGTCGACGCCGTTTGAGCATGCGGCGGGCAAAATGCCAGAACGTCGCGTTTTTCATGAAGGGTCATTCTCAGGGACAACCGCCCTGCGAAGCAAGTCGAGTGCATCCCAGAAACCGGGCCAACTCTTGGAAACCACGCCAGGATCTTCGATCGATACCCCGGTCCGTGCAGACCCGAGCACAGCGAACGCCATCGCGATGCGATGATCGTTCGCGGTCGCGATGGAAGCTGGCTGAAGACGCTCGGGAAGCGGGTAAATGCGCGCCCAATCCGCGCCAGTTTCCACGTGTCCACCGAGCGCACGAAGACCCGCTGCGACGGTTGCGATGCGATCAGATTCCTTCACCCGAAGCGTCTCGAGCCCGGTGAAGAGGCTTGGCCCATCTGCGCACGCGGCAAGCACCATGGCGATGACCGCTGCGTCCGGGGCGCGCGCGTAATCTGCGTCTCGAGCGCGAAGTGGCCGCGCGCAGGTCACTCTCGTTGCGATTGAGCCATCGGGGCGTGTGAGTTCCTCAACCACCGCACCTCGAAGGGCGAGATCTGAAAAAAACCACGCGTCAGGCTGGGCACCTCGACGCGAAAGTCCGTCGAGTTCGACCCGGCCACCGACGAGGCCCGCCAAGGCTGCCGGATAGACGGCGCTCGAAGCATCGGGCTCGATGTCCACGTTGTAGGCGCGGGATGGTTGCGGAAGGATCGTCAGTCGACGAAGGCCGGCACCTGGAGCGGACACACCGAGCGGTGTCGGGCCATAGGCAACCTCGACGTTGATTCCAGCGGACGCGAGAGCCTCGACGGAAAGCGCAAGATAGGCCGCGCTTGTCGGCTCGTCGGTGAAATGAAGATCGATGCCAAGTTCGCTCGATGGAGCGACGAGCATGAGTGCGGAAACAAACTGGCTTGATGCTGTGCGACCAACCTCAAGTCGCCCACCGCGCAATGGTCCACGCATGACAACCGGCAGCGCACGTGGCGCACGCGGAAAACGGGCCGACGCCCCGAGCGCGCACAACATGTCCACGCCCTCGTCGATCGGGCGTTCGCGCATGCGCGCGCTGCCGTCGATTTCAGTCTCCTCTTCCGACAACGCTGCGACCGCGAGCATAAACCGTGTCGGCGTCCCGCCGTCGCCGAGATCCACCCGGTGCGTCGCCCGCGGCTGGCCACCGACGCCGGTGACCCGAAGCGTGTCCCCCACCGGCTCGAAAACTGCACCCATCGCGCCCAGCGCTGCGATGAGTCGATCGCAATCATCCGAATGAAGCACGCCGCGCAGCGTGCTGGTTCCGTTGGCGAGCGCCGCTAGGACGAGGTGCCTGTTGGTCAAACTCTTCGAACCCGGCACGCGCACGCGCGCAGCGAGTCGAGTACCAGTCGAAAGTGCCTCGATGCAGCGCACCAGCGCGGGCCGGGCTGCATCGACGTTCGTCACGGACCCTCCCGCCGAAAGACCGCGACGACATCCTCAATCGGAATGACGAAGAGCCGGTTGTCGCCTTCAAAGTCGACGGGAATCGCGTGCTTCGGATTAAAGAGAACTCGATCGTACTGACGAATCGGATAATTCTCATCGCGTTCCACTTCTGTACTGACGGCGACGATTCGCCCCGTGATCGTGGGAATCTCGATCTTGTCCGGGAGATGCAAGCCGACCTTGGTGATCTTCTTGTCCTCATCCTTGCGGAGTAAGACACGCTTCCCGATCGGTTCGACGATTTCCATGGACGGCTTTCGCTGGGTTTGGTCGCCTGCGTCGCGCATGTCGCGAAGCATACACGCATCACGCCCGCGCTTGCGCTACCTTTCTCTGATGCTCCCGCAGCTCACACGACTCATTCGCGACGTCCCTGACTTTCCGAAGCAGGGCATCATCTTCAAGGACGTCACCCCGCTGCTGGCGGACGCCGCCGGGCTTGCACTCGCGATTGAGTTGATGGCGAACCCGTTTCGCGGCGAACGCATCGATGTCGTGGTTGGCCCCGAAAGCCGCGGATTTATCTTCGGCACCGCGGTTGCTCGCAGTCTCAGCGCGGGCTTCGTGCCGATCCGAAAGCCGGGCAAACTTCCCTACCGCACACGATCCATTGAGTATGCACTTGAATATGGAACCGACCAGTTGCATGTGCATGTCGACGCGGTGAAACCAGGGATGCGCGTCCTGCTTGTCGACGATCTGCTCGCAACCGGCGGAACGCTTGCCGCGAGTGTGAAACTGCTCGGCGAGGGCGGGCTTGGCGCGACGATCGTCGGCGCGAGCGTCTTGATTGAACTTGAGTTTCTGAAGGGGCGCTCAGTGCTTGAGAACCTTCGTACCGAGTCGCTCTTGCGTTATTGATTGCACTGTGAAACAGCTCACTGTGATGGCGCGGTGACTTCCTCTTGCGGTGCTTCTCCCCGTGATGGTTCTCCTTCAACTTGTCCAGATGTCGGCGCGTCGGCAGGAACGATCCCAGAACTCCCACGCGTCAAGACAACGATGATCGAGGCAAGAGTTCCGAGGAGTAGTAGCGAGAAGACGGCGATCGCGACGAACTTGCCGGCGTTTGGCGAGCGATTCTCGGGCGCGTAACTCGGTCGGGGTTGATCGGTGGACATTGCGGTCAGCGTAGCGCCTTCTCCGAAGGTCCACGCGACGAACAACGCTTGCGCCAAAAACCCTCACGCGAAAGCGGGTGAAGCAGCACGAAGTCGCTTGAGCATCGGCACCGACTCCCACTATCATCGCCCCATGACCACGCTTAGCCCGGCTTCCGGTGTTGCTGCATCCACCGATCCCCTCCAACTGATCGACGTCGACCATGTTCGCTTCTATGTCGGCAACGCGAAGCAAGCGGCGTTCTTCTATGCAAGCGCCTTTGGTTTTCAAGTTGAGCAGATCGCTGACCTCACGACGGGCAGCCGCGACCGCGCGATGTATCTACTCACTCAAGGCAACATCCGCATCATCCTTGAAAGTTCGCTTTCGAAGGATGGAGCAGCAGCGCGCGAGGCGTTGCAGTTTGGTGACGGCGTCAAGGATCTTGCGTTGACGGTTTTCGACGCGGAAAAAGCATGGAAACAGGCCGTCAAAAACGGCGGCGTCAGCGCAGCGGAACCGAAGACCTGGTCTGACGCCAACGGCTCGGTCACCTTCGCAACAATTCAAACCTACGGACGCGCGCAACACACATTTGTTTCGCGCACCGGAGCCTACGCCTTACCTGCGCTCAAGAACGGCGGGCTCTTCATGCCCGGCTTCCGAAAGATCGAGGGCTACGCGCTCAACGACTACAACAGAAAGAACCCTTGCGGCCTCAAGTATGTCGACCACGCAGTCGGTAACGTTGAAGAAGGCAAGATGAATCACTGGGTGAAGTGGTATGAGCAAGTCCTCGGATTCGCCATGTTCAAGCACTTCGACGATAAGGACATTGGTACGGAGTACTCCGCGCTCATGTCCAAAGTGATGGCGAGCGGGAATCACTTGATCAAAATGCCGATCAACGAGCCCGCGGAAGGAAAGAAGAAGAGCCAGATCCAAGAGTATCTCGACTGGCACGACAACACGCCCGGGGTTCAGCACCTCGCGTTGCGAACAGATGACGAGTTACACTCGATCACCGAACTGCGTCGCCGTGGCGTCGACTTTCTCACGATCCCCGATGCGTATTACCAAACGGTCTGGAACCGTGTAAACGCGATGCTGACCCAGCACGGCCACGAGATCGTCAAGGAAGACCATACACGCGTGAAGGATCTTGGCATCCTCGTTGATGCCGATGATGAAGGCTATCTGCTGCAACTCTTCACCAAGCCGCTGCAAGACCGACCGACGCTCTTCTTTGAGATCATTTGTCGCCGTGGCTCGCAGAGTTTCGGCAAGGGAAACTTCAAGGCACTGTTCGAGAGCCTGGAGATCGAACAAGAGCGACGCGGGAACCTGTAAAGCGCTGTTGCGCACGTGACGCGTGCAAAGAGGGATGCGCGAGCACCGAGTTCTCCGCCGTTTTTCACGCGCTCCCATTTCGGGTGTCGATGACAACCGAATGTCGTTGACTGAAATTCGGAACGCTGCGCCTGTGCGCGGGTGCGGTGCTACGCGTCACACCACCAAGTACGCCACGCTTCTCGGTGGCGCACTTTGCATGTCGCTCCTCGCTGGCTGCGGGGGCGCGAAATCTGCGGAAGCGAGCGAAAGTGCGTCAGCCGCGCCGCCGCCACCGCGGCCCGCGCTCCACGATCCACTCTGGGCGATCGATGCGCGCGCCCAGTTTCTCGACGCGGAGTCTGGAGTAGCCTTTGGTGATCCACAGATCGGCGACGCTCCGCTCCGCGCATGGCCTGTGCAGTGGCCATTTGATGGATTTGTCGCAACTCCTCAGGCGTTCACCACCACGCCGACCAAACGCTCCGTTGCGCAGGTGGAGTGGCGCATGCGAAACGGCCAACTCGTTGAGAGTTTCGTCGATGGTGACCCATCCATCGTTGCGCTCTGTCTTCGCCATTTCCCGAGAGCCACCGCTACTCGTACAGACGACTGGATTTGGCCCGCCGCCTACGAGACCGCATTCAGCACCGCAAATGCGCTCCACGCAGCAAACTCGCGTTGGCTCTGGTGTGACGCGCTCACCGACGCCTATGAGATCGCGCCCGGTGGCCCCTACCTCCTCGTGTCCGAGGCCACCGACGGCACGATCACATCGACGGTTGCGTGGATGGACGGCAACGGCGTTGAGCGCCCCTCAACGCACGGTGGGCTGACACGGGCGACCTCGTGCACATACGACCGCGGTGCAGAAACAATTCTTGCAACCGCTGACTTCGACGCAAACGGCAGCACCGACATACTGCACCTTTCAGGCTCGCCGCGTGGGTCGTCGCTCGGCATGCTGTACACCGGCGTGCTTGCACTCACCGATCTGGCGCGACGTACGGCAACCCTCACAGAAATCTCGTGCAGTGGTATCGGATTTGTAGATCTCGATCAAAATGGCCGAGCAGAGATGTTGCTTGCCCACGATGCCCTGCACGTCGCGAAATGCAACGACCAACGGCCGCACGATTTCATCGTCACCGATCTCCTTGGATTTCAACGGATGCAGGTTGTCGACCTTGCTGGACTTCATCACGTGCAGAACGGCCGTTTTTTCGCGGGATTTCCCGCTTGGCGACAGATCGACGGCGATCCGCGTGATGCATTTGAACCGCGCCTCTCAGGGAACCTCAAACGCGAGTTGCATACGAGCGGCTTTCCAGCCTACCGCCGGAAGTAGTCGCTACCAGTTGGCGAGCAAAATCGACATATCGTCAGCACCGACGATCCCGTCACCGGTGAGATCGTGCGTTTCCGTCCCCCAAGACGCGAGCAACTTCGAGAGGTCGCTTGCCCCGACAACGCCGTTCCCGTCAAGATCGCAGAGTCTTGTCCCGATCGCGCGCCTGTCGAGCTCATCGACATCGCTATCTCCGTCAAAGTCGAATATCGCGCACGGAGGCAGAAACGCAGCTGCCACGCACGACTCGAAATCGACAATATCGTCGGCGTCAACAACTCCGTCGTGATCCGCGTCACCAAGCTGCTCAGTCGGATAGACGGGCCATTCATACCCAGCAGGAAGATTGGTGAGTACCCGACGCTTCCATTCGGTCCCAACACGCGGCCAACGAACCACGACTCGCGAGGCAACAGACGCGCGACCAAGACCCCCATGCACGATGTACGAACTTTGGCTCTTGTAACACGAGCCCGCCATGACCTCGCGCAGAATCGTTTTACCGTTGCTCTCGATGTCGATGAGAGCGCCGACAGCGTGGGTGTTTTGACCAAAGCCGTGAACCTTGAATCGGATCGAACGGTTTTTTTGCGGCGCATTGTTCATATAGAGTCGCAGCTTTGCGAGATGGGGCTGAACCAACAAATCCACATCGCCATCGCGATCCACATCGCTGGTCGCGAGACAATAGCTGTCGATGCCGTCGCCGAGGCCGCACGCTGCTGAGCGATCGACAAACGGGAAACCCGACTCGTTCATCCAGAGGTAATCCGGTGCGGTAAGCATCGAACACAGAAAGATGTCCTGGTCGCCATCGTTGTCAGGATCAAAAATCGCGGTGCCCCAGCCGGTTGACTGGCCCGCCACACCCGCCATGAACTCCGCGCGCACATAGGTCTGCGCGTCGTCGGTGAGGAGCAGCGCGTGGCCGGTCGCGACATTCGCGCAGTAGATATCGACGAAACCGTTCATATCGACATCGCCAGCAAACACACCCATTGAGTCAATCGCGATGCTCGCACCGTTTGCAGGCTCCGACACAAATGCACCACCGACATTTCGAAAGTATCGATTCGTGAAAGTGGTCGGCGTCCCTTTGTCTGTCGAGACATAGAGATCGCAATCGCCGTCGCGATCGAGATCTTGCAAGAGACACTGGAAACTCGCGCCACCGTCATCAACACCAAGCGCCGCGCTCATCTCAGTGAAGGTTCCTTGACCGTTGTTGCGATAGAAACGATTGCGTAGCGTGTTGCCGAGCGTTCCAGTGCGATTGGCGATCGCGAGGTCGAGATCTCCATCGGCATCAAAATCACCGAATGAACAGCCTGCTCCCGCACCCACATTGCCGCCGAGTCCGGCAGTGACAGTCACATTGGTGAAATGCAGTCCACCGTTGTTGCGGTAAAGCACGGCACTTTGCAACCATCGCGTAACGAAGATGTCGAGATCGCCATCACCATCGTAGTCCGCAGCGACGATGCCTGAAACTTGCGTGTGCGAAGTGATTCCCGAACTCGCCGTCACGCTGGTGAACTGGCCCGCGCCATCATTCGCATAGAGGGCGATCGATGGCGTTGTCGCGCCGGTGCCCATGAGGTCGTCGTCCCCATCGTTGTCCAAATCGCAGAGTAAGACGCCGCAGCCATACTGCCCAAGCCCACCGAAAGAACCGTCCGCAACGACGTAGTCGACGCCGCGTTCAACAGCAGACTCGGTAAAGATCGGAAGGTCGGCGCGAGCGATTGAAGCTACGCCCGCGCAGAAGGAAGCGACGCCAAAGATCGCGATCGGAATGCACTGCGCCGAAACCCACCTGCACCCACGTTTCGATCGTCGAACGACGAAGCGCGTGGGGTGGCTCAGTTTCATGGCGAGCTGCATCGATCGGAGCGTATCGCTGATCATCCACGCGCCAAATCGAACCTCGAAGTTTGAACAGAATTGCCCCTAACCCGCCTTGACCGCGATCCAATCGGGCGGGTGGCATTCAACGGTGATCCCCTCGACCTCGAGCCGCCAAGCGTGCAGGCGAACACCGGACCCCGTCGGAGCTGCTCCATAGAGCGCGTCGCCGACCAGCGGATGACCCTCGTGTGCCATTCCCGCGCGAATCTGGTGACGGCGGCCGGGGCCAAGTAGCTCAATCTCGACGACCGTCGTCGCAACCCCCACCGCGAGAACGCGCCATCGACAACGGCCAAGACTCTCAGGCTCGCCCCGGGTGTGTACCGTGACCTTCGCACTTCCCTTGTGTCGACTGGTAAAGGAGAGGGTGAATGCGCCCGCGAGGACACGATCGGGAAAATGCCCTTCGACGAGCGCGAGATAGGTCTTCCGGATATCGCCGCCACGGCCGCTGAATGCATCGCGCAGCCGCGCACGGGTTTCCGAATCCTTCGCAATCAGCAGACAGCCGCTTGTGTCGAAGTCAAGGCGGTGAACAAGGCCTGATTCCTCAAGCACCGCCAACTCTGGTCGAATATTGCGGACCCACGACTCAACACTCAGTTCGCTACTCTCACGCTGCGCAA
This sequence comes from Candidatus Kuenenia stuttgartensis, assembly GCA_945902075.1. Classification (GTDB taxonomy): domain Bacteria; phylum Planctomycetota; class Phycisphaerae; order Phycisphaerales; family SM1A02; genus QWPT01. The sequence goes on from CAMDMA010000002.1 coordinate 37,925, forward strand.
CGGTGTGCATGCCTGCCGGCTTCGCAAGGACCATCCACAAACTCTCTTCGTGGAGCACCGAAATAGGAGATGGTTGACCTTGCAGGCTCATGAACGGAAACGCACTTTACCCGTACACGGCGCAGGCCCGAGCGTTTTGTCGAATCGTCACGCGACATTTCCCTCGACTCAGACAACCACCGAACGACCTCTTTCTATGACCAGTCGTCGCCCGCTCGTTGTGATCCTTCTCGCATTGCTCGCGGCCCTTGTGTGCGGACGCCTGTCGTCGGCTGAGAAAATGCTGACACCAAAGTGGCTTCTCTGGCAGGAGCCCGTGGTTGTCGATGGAACCGTGCTCTCGATCGAGAAGAAACCGGGACCGCACGCGGGATCGAGTATTTGGCACCGCGTTCGCATCGATCGTATCGCGCGTGGTGTCGGACTCAAAGTTGGCGAAGAAGTCGCGGTTATCTCGCGAATCTACACCACACCGCCCGGAACGGCGGGGACAAGCGGCCACCGAGGCGTGTGGGGCGGGCCAAACGGCTTACCGACCAAAGGTGACCGCGCGCGTATTTTTGCGAGCGGCAACGCGCAGCTCCTGCAGCCACATTTTACGAACGGCTGGCAGCCGATCGAACCGAGCATCGCGTTCGTCGCCGCAGATGACGAGTATCGCAGCGAACTTACGATGCCATTTCTCGCTGAAATCACAGCGAAAGCGCTCGCTGCAACGACCACCATCCATCTCGCTACCGATGGCGCACCCAGCGGCGGACCAAACGAGTTGCCGAAGGTCAACGCGAAGACCCATCTCACTGGCTCAACGGGGCTGCGCTGGTCTGCCGACGCGATCGTCGCCTACATGCGCTTCGAACAACTGGATCGCTCGACCCTCGAAGATTTCCTCACGCCACTTGAAGGCGGTGTCCCACTCGTGGCGTTTCGTACGACAACACATGCGTTCGCCTACCCCGCAGACTCCCCGCATGCGATGCTGAACAACAGTTTCGGCGAGAAGTTTCTCGGTACACCTTGGCGCTTTCACCACGGGCATGCATCGAAAACGCGCATTCTCCCACCCGATTCAGAGAGCGCAAAGCATCCGGTACTCGCTGGCGTGATGATTCCCGCAGAGGGAATCGTTGTCCCGAGTTGGCTCTACCACGTCGAGCCGCTCGCCGCCGATTGCACCGTGCTCCTTTGGGGCGAGGCAATCGACAGCGATCGGAAAGATGCCCCACAGAAGCAACCGATACTTTGGGTACGCGAACGCGCGGTAGATGCACGAAGCGGGCGCCGGGCGACGGAGAAATCCGCACCAGCAACAAGCCCAGCAAGCGGCCCCGCACCGAGACCGCAACGGATCGCGGTGTCAACGCTTGGACACCCCGGCAACTTCGCGAATCCCGAAGTCCGAATGATCGCCGTGCAAATGATCGCGTGGGCCGTCGCCTTTGACCGTGCACTCCAGTCGGACGAGTGTGCCGAGATCCGCGCCGCGACGTTTTCCCCGCCTTCGATCCGGTGAATCCCCCCGTTCCGCGGGTACAATCGCCGCCTCCCCGGAACACCTCCATGCCCTACTACACCAAGCTCGGCAAGATTCCTTCGAAGCGCCACATTCAGTTCCGTCGCCCTGACGGTCGGCTGTACTCCGAAGAAGTCTTCGGAACCGAAGGCTTCTCCGGCCCCACTTCGACGCTCTACCACGTTCATCCGCCCACACAGGTGATCGGATGGAAACCGCTGTATTCAACCAAGGTCGAATACGTGGAGCGCGAGATCATGCGCATGCGACACGTGAAGAGCATGCCGATGCCTGCGAAGGGCGACGCTGTCACCGGTCGGACGGTGCTCTTTGGAAACAGCGACGTGGAGATCGGCGTCTGCGCACCAGCTGAGCCGATGGCATACCACTTCAAAAATGCCTCTGCCGACGAGTGCTTCTTCATCCACTTCGGCTCCGGCACGGTGTTCACGATGTTCGGCGCGCTCAAGTTTGGACCGAAGGACTACATCGTGATTCCGAAGGGAACGATCTACCGATTCGTGTTCGACGCAACGAAGGACGGCGAGCCTGAGCCGCGATTTCTTCTCGTGGAGAGCGTCAACGGATCGCACATCCTTCCACCACCGCGCTACATGTCGAAGAAGACCGCGCAGTTTCTTGAGCACGCGCCCTACTGTGAACGCGATCTGAGGCTTCCCGAGATGCCGATGACCTTCGACAAAAAGGGCTCGTTCGAAGTCCGTATCAAGAGCCGCGATCAGGTGCATTCATACATGTACAACTATCACCCACTCGACGTCGTCGGCTGGGACGGTTGCTACTACCCATATTGCTTCAATATCGATGACTTCAGTCCGATCGTCGGCAAGCACCACATGCCACCGCCGACGCATCAAACCTTCGAAGCGCACAACTTTGTGATCTGTTCGTTCTGCCCACGCCCGCTGGACTTCCATCCGCAGGCGATCGTGGTGCCTTACAACCACTCGAATCTTGATTCCGATGAAGTGCTCTATTACGTCGAAGGAAACTACAAGGCTCGCAAGGGAATTGAAGAAGGTTCGCTGTCGTTGCATCCGCAGGGCATCGCCCACGGTCCGCACCCGGGCACGCCGGAAGCGACCATCGGCGCGACACACACCAATGAACTCGCGGTGATGTGCGATACCTTCGCGCCGTTGTATCCCACGAAGGCCGCACTCGCCTTTGATGACCTCAACTATCCGCAGAGTTGGGTTTCGGGTTGGACGCCCGAAGAGAGCACTGCCCCAGCCGAAACGAACGGGAAGAGTAAGAAGGCCGCAAGCGGAGGGAAGTCCTCCAAGAAACCGTCGCGCGTGGTGGAAGCAAAGACCAGCGCGACGAGTGGTGCTGCGTCGAGAAAGAAGACCTCCTCCCGAGCAGTTGGCGCGAAGAACGCAAATACGTGGTGATCACGCTAAACGCGGGGTGATCACGCTCAACGCGGGGTGATCATGCGATCCGCGTACGCTGAGTATGCGGAAGCCTCTTTGGCACAGGTTTCCGTGAGCTTCAGAAAAATGACACTGCTTGTGAGGACAAACCCATGCGCATGATCGCTCGCAACATCACCGCCGCTTTCTTCACAGTTTCTGCAGTGGGTGCCTTGGGTGCACCCTCACAAATAGATGCACAACAGCCGCCGACAACGCCGAGCGAACGTGCACCAGATCCGGCCAAGCCGAGAGTGCCTCCGACGGCGCCTACCACCCAAGCGCCCACTACCCAGGCGCCTGCCACCGTGCCCACTCCTGACGACATCGTCGACTGCCTTCCACAGAAGAGCCTTCCAACCGAGCGCCTCACCTTTTTCGGCGAGCAGTTCAACGCTGAACTTTGTCTCGACGAAGGTTCGCGCAACATCGGCATGGGCGCGCGTACCGAGTTTCCCGCAGGCACAGCGATGGTGTTTGTTCACACCCGTCCGATCATGCTGTCGTACTGGATGAAGAATTGTCTGATCGATCTCGACCTTATCTTTGTCGATGGTAAGGGTCGGATCACTGCGCTCCACGAGGCAAAGCGCGAGAAGTTGCGGTCGAAGTCAGAGACAAAGGATCGCTACGAAGCACGCCTCTACCGCTACGGTTCGCAACGTCAAGCGCAGTTTGCGATTGAACTGCCCGCTGGAACAATCCAACGGCTCAAGCCGATGCTTGGACAACAGGTTGATATCGATTGGGCGAAACTCGTGAAGCGCGCGCATTAGTGTGCGCCACGACGCGTCGGTGACTGTGGAGAGATTGGCACGATCGTTTCCGCCGCACCAACGCGCACACCATCGACACCCGCGAACATCCCGCCGCGGGCGCGTGGGTTCGCACCGACGCACTGGAGCGTGACCGTCTACCTTCTATTGAGCGGCTCGCATGTCGAGATTTATGTTGTCGCGTACCACGATCGTGGGCGCGAAAAATCGATCTCGCCAGGAATCATGCGGCCGTTGATCACGATTACATAACGAACGTGGTCGGGTGCCATCACTTCGAGCCGGATCCATTCTCCCGGCATCCGCGCCTGCACCCACAGATGCGGACCACCGCGCAGTCCTCAGCCTTCACTCTATGGTCCATCCGTGCAACATTCGTCGGTTCGCGCGAAGGAGGTATCTCTGCTGGATCATCGAAGCCAACGCCTCTGACAGCATCTGGCCGCGGCTACCAAAATGTTGTTGCGCCATCCGGGTCGATGCACGCGACGGCGGAGTAAACACGAGATCAAAGCGCAGCGCACCCGTAAAGGGAATGCCATCAAGCATGCGAAGCCGCGAGACGGTTGTCCGACCGTGGTAGACGTGCGTGCAGCACTTTCACGTGTCGCCACAGAGATCCAAGGCGACCGAGAGGCGTGCGGGAAGCCCCAAGCACAACCGAAAAATCTCTGTACCGATCCCAAACTGCGAGTGAAATGTTTCTCCTTCGATCGAAATCCTCTCATCACCCTTCTCCACCACCGATCGCTTGAGCTTCGCACAGCGAGAGCCGTCCCTATGAGTTCGCCCTCACCGGAGAGTTCGGCAAGTCGCCAATCAATTGGCCCGTCGAGCGGCCATTCCGGTGAATCTCGAAAGCGCGCATGAAAGTGGCGCGATCTCGCATCAAGGGGTCGTTGGTCGACCTCAATCGCCGCGAAGTGCACTCCGACCGATGTCGCACCTCGATCGGAAAGCCGCACTTCAGCATTTCGCACAAACGGCATGACAAAGCGACACGCGAGCGTTCCATCAAGTACCACCGTGCGAAACTGATCCTCGACCGGCGGGAGACACTTGCCAACGCCAAAAAGTGGCCGATCGGTACTCGGATACACCGCTCACCATCGAAGTCGCTTCAAGCCAGACATTACGAAACGCCGCACGAAGTTGCTGTGGTCGTCGACGGCACGCGCAACGCAAGTCCGACGATCGCGCCAGCATCCGAAAACGCTCGAACAACCCGATCCCCCGCGGTAACCGTCGGTGGATCAGCCGATGCGCGTACGCATGCTGAAGAAGCGAGTGATGCTTGGGTGAAACTCTCGATTGGCGTACCGGTCGCATATCGACGGCTCGCGATCTGGTCGGAACCCACGGTGCCTTCGATCGACACGATGCAACGCTTGGCAGACGGAATCGGCAGGTAAAAGATCGCGCCCTCGCCAATTCGCACGCGCTCCGAACCCGGCGCAGCGATGCCCGCGTCGATCGGAAATCGTGATCGACCCGGTCCGCGGTTGTCGGCACTATGTGCTTCGGCATGATTGATCAATACCCGCCGCATCGCCGCCACCGCCATGAAGTGCGAGCGGCTGTTGGAGGCCTCCGGACTTGCACGGGCGATCTTGAGAAACGCTTCAACGATGAGCGCTGTCGGCTGCAAGGTGTGCGACGAACGCTCGTGGCGCATGGAACTGGCAGCGAGTGCGCGAAGTTCGCCCTGCACGAGCTCCACCAACTGGGAGAGACAGCGCGATACACCTCAAGGAGCATGATCGCCCTCGTGCCTTGCTAGCGCGCCGCGAGCAGCACGCCACGGCACTCGCCGAAACCGATACGTGGGTACCCGGGCCGCTCGCAGTAGCCTCGCATCACCACCTCATCGCCGTCCTGCAGGAATTTTCGCTCCGTACCGTCACCCAACATGATCGGCTCGGCACCGCGCCAGGTGCGTTCCAGAAGGCATCCACGCGAATCTTTCGTCGCGCCAGAAACAGTCCCAGAAGCAAGCAAGTCGCCGGTTGCCATGTTGCATCCGTTGCTCGCATGGTGCGTGAGCATCTGCGCAGGCGTCCAAAACATGTCGCGGAACGATCCACGCGAGACAAGCGTTGGCGCGATTCCCTTGTCGCGCATCGCGGCGCTCTCGATGAACACCTCGAGCGTGATGTCGATGTTTCGATCCGCGGGATTCGTCAAGTACGGCAGTGGCTGCGGATCATCAACTCCGCGCGCGGGCCCAGGCACCATGAACGGCGCGAGTGCCTCGGTGGTAACAACCCACGGAGAGACCGTGGTGCCAAAATTCTTCGACAGAAACGGCCCGAGCGGCTGGTACTCCCACTTCTGAATATCACGCGCGGACCAATCGTTGACCAAGACGAATCCGAAAATGTGTTTCCACGCGTCCTTGATATCGATGGTTGTTCCGAGAGCGTTCCCCTTGGCCACGAAAAAACCGACCTCGAGTTCGTAGTCGATCAGTTTCGCCGGGCCAAAGGACGGCGGACCATCGTCAGACGCGACCGTCTGCCCATGCGGGCGCACGACAGGAGTGCCCGAAGGCACGATCGAACTTGCGCGACCGTGATACCCAATCGGGATGTGCTTCCAGTTGGGAAGTAGCGGATTCGTCGGTCGAAACATAGAACCGACGTTGGTCGCATGATGGAGCGACGCATAGAAGTCGGTGTAGTCACCGATGCGGAAAGGGACACACGGAACACACTTCGCGACCGGTCGAAGTACGCGTTCGATGCGCGCACGTTCAGGTGAATCCTCCGCAAGAAGCCACGCGAGATGCCCACGCAAGCGACTCCGAACGAGCGCAGGAAGCACGGCGATGTCGCCCACATTTTCGCCGTGGACGATTGCGATTTCAACTTCGATGCGTGCATCGCGATCACCACCAGCAATCGCGTCGAGATCGAGCGCGCCAGAGTCAAGCGCGTCTGAGAGCGTCAGCACCATGTCACCAATACGAACTGCGACTTGTTCGTCGACCATCCCGAATGGAAGATTTTGAATCGGAAAATCGCCCAAACTATCGTTCGCCGAGGCGACGAACGAACGCAGGGTTGGCAGTCCGGCGTCAAGGACGCGGTCGTTTGGCGAACTCATGGCGCGATCTCCTCGGTGGTGGCAAGAAGGCCAAGCGCACGGAGTTCGGCAATTGGCTCGTCAAACGAACACGACCCGAAACTATGAGCGAAGCGTTCACGCGCGACAGCGATGTCTTCGAAGCGCAGAAAACGCTTGCGCCAAGTGAGCCCGGTTGGCCCGAAGTCGAATGCTGCCACGCGTTCTTCAACAAGAATTTGCTCAAGTTCGCTCTCGGTCATTGATTCGTTGTGCCAAAGCATGCAGCCAGCAACAAAGACGTTGAGAAACCCAAACTGCATGCAGCCCACATCCGTCGCCAGATGTCGGCAGGGATGGTGAAGGCCGGCGGTGGCCTTAAAGGGAACCTCCGCCGCGCGACAAACCTTGAGAAAGCGCGCCACCTGCTCAGGCGTTGGGTGGGCGTCTGGGGTCAAGCCGCCGGTACGAATCTTGGCGCCGGCGTCGAGTGATGCCATCGCCGTCACGAGTCCACGGGGGTCGATGTCGGCGGGAATCTCGAAGTATGCAAAAATCTCATCTGGCACGTACTCCAGTGCGCGGTCGATTTCTTTCGGTTCCGTCGCCTTGGTTTCGATGGTGTCGACAACTGCTCGGCCAACAACCCTGGAAAACTCCCGATCATCCATACGCTCGTTGAAACTCGCGATGCGCTCTAGATCGGCAACGATCTGCCGATCAGACGCGGGCGCGACCAGCACCGACAGAGGCCACGGCTCGTCACCCTCAACGTCAGCCGTCTTTGGAAGAAACGGATCAGCCTCGCGCACGAAATCGGGAAAACCAGTGATAGGGATAATCAAGCGTGCGAGCATCGCCTGATCCGGGGATCGGCGATAGCGAGCGTAATTGGCGACGGTCGACCGCATGTCGAGCCGCGCGGGCGGAAACAGCCCTGCGTAATCAACAACGGAATCAAGAAGAAGGCGGACGGCGTGCATGATGGCTCCGGGATACGAACGGGGGTGTCCCGCTCGGGCCGTCGATTATGCCCGATCCGTGGACGACGTGACTGCTGGGAACGCGCGGATCGCACGCTTCTGAAGGTTCGCATGGAAAAATCGTCGGAACTTACGGAGGGAGAGACAAACGCGTTAAATTGCTCCCGCGCAACAACGCGCATGGAGGTGACGCTTGATCGGCGAATTCCTGAACCGGGCTCTTTCTGCATGGACTACTGCGTGGACTACTGCATGGACTACTGCATGGATGACTGCATGGATGACTGCATGGGTGACTGCACGTGCTTCTGCCTTTCGAGTCAACCTTGAATGGGTCGGCAAGTTTGTTTTTATGCTGCTTTGCCGCGCGAACAGTCATGCACGCAGCCATGCCCGCGTCCTTCGCACTGCAACCGCTCTCGCTCTCGCGACCACTATCGCAACCACTATCGCAACCACTTCCGTGCATGCTCAGGATGAGGCACCCCCCGAAGGATCTGCCGGGGTCGCCGCCGCCCCCACCAAGCTTGCGATCGCTGTACCGCAGGTGACGGCGCTTCCCGCAATCATTGAGAAGGCAAAGGGCTACGGACAGCAGAATGAACTCGCGCAGGTTGTCGAGGGTCTTGATGCTAAGTTCGGCGACGCGTTAATGAACAGCCGCAAGTTCGATGTGCGCGCACACGCTGAACTCAAACGGATCATCGGCGATCAGCAGGCACAGGATTCCGGCAACTACGATCTGTCTGACCCATCGCGCGCGAAGCCCTTCAAACTCGCAGGGATTCCCTATCTCGCGCTCGTCCAGATCGATGACTTTCAAGATCAAGTGCAGAGCGCGAACTTCGAGGGGGTCGGAACCAAGGCCACGCGACGGCAGATCCGCCTCAGCGCAACCTGCCGAATTTTTGACACGACCCGCGGTACCACGCTTGAATCAACCCGACTGACACTGAGCGATTTCGATTTCAAGAACAATCCTCAGTTTGTGGTCGACCAGAAAGGTGGCGACCTGACCGAAGGTGTCGTCAATGTCATCGCCGATCGCATGGCGAACGAACTCGCGCGCCGCGTCACTGATGTGATCTTTCCTGCGAAGATCCTCGTTGTACGCGAGAGCGTTGTGACGCTCAATCGTGGCGATGGAACGGGAATCGCCGTCGGCGAAATCTGGGAGGTATCGGCAACTGGCGAAGACCTCATCGATCCAGATACCGGCGAGAACCTCGGAAGCGAGGAAGTTGACGTTGGATTCGTGCGGGTAATTTCCGTTGCGCCGAAGTTTTCACGCGCGGAGATTTGCGGCGCCAATCGTGGTATTGCCAAGGGCTGCATCGTCCGAAAGACAGCGCGCACATCATGTGAATCCGCGGTTCCGGCACAGATGTACTCCCCCTTGATTGAACTTGCCGAGGAGCGACTGCTCCGTGAGTCCGGCGCCTTCGCATCATCCGATGAACGAGACGCTGCCCCCCCATTGCCGAACCCCCAGCGCACTCCGACCGACGGGCCACCAGTACCGCCAGTGTCGCCAGGGCCGCCAGGGCCGCCAGGGTCGAATCCCGAGACTGATCCTGCCACGGGCAGCGCCACAACTGCGCCAACCCCGATTGCTGCGATCTTTATCAAGAATCGCGAGAAGCGCATCGACGACAACAAGGTCATGGTGCTTGAGGATTACCTCGTCGCGGCTCTCGATGGAACATGCTTCACGACGATGAGCCGCGAAGATTCGATCAACGCCGTTGCTCGCTTCGCCCGCCAAGGGGCGAATGCGGGAGTCGATGGTGATCCGCTCAAGGATCTCGATCGTGTGCTTTCGAACGACACTTCTGCGGTTCAACTCGCACAATCGATGGGGGCCGACTACGTGCTCGTGGCTTCGATTACAGCGCTCAGCGTTGATCGACGAAAGCTGAACGATCCCACCCGCGGCGTACAGACTGATGTGGAGTCGTTTCGCCTCGACGCAACCTACAGGATCCTCGGTCGTGCGGAGGGTCGCGTTATCGCGTCGGGTTCCGCGAGTGCGACCGAATCGATTCGACACAGTCCAGAGTTGCAAATCGAACGCGATGTTGTCGCCGACTTGCTGCGGAACTCTGCTGAAAAAATGGCGACCGCCATGCGGAAGCGCTGCGCGACTTCTCCGCTGCCGCCGCCGGACCAGTTGGAGCAGGTTGTCTTTGAAATCATCGGAACGCCCGCAGACCTCGCGGTGCCGGATATCGTGAAAAACGACCAAGGAAACTGGGTTGTGACTTCGGGTTCCTACACCTTGGAGCCGACAAGTTTCATGATTGAGATTGATGGCGTTGTCGTAGCGTCGTACCCAAACCCTGCCAAAACCTCGAAGGGGCTTCACAAGATCCGCGTCACCCGCCCGGGATATGAGCCCTACCAAGGAATCATCAACGTGCAGCCGGGTATCGGTCGCCTTGTCATTCCCATGCGAATGACGACCGAAGAGATTGTTCGCTGGCAACAGATGTCCGCATTCTTTCAGCAGCTCAAGCGCGAACAGCAACTCACCGCCGCAGAAGCTGATGTACTCGCGGGCTATGCAGAGTTTTTGAGGAATTCGAAGGTCTCCATTCAGTATTCCGAGGAAACTAAGAGCGATGTGAAAGTCGACACCACTGAGGCGCCAGTGTTTGAGAACAATAGTTTTTGGCATGAAATTCGTGCTCCCCGATAACACCTGATGGAGCAAGGTATGACCACATCGATCGTCGTCTCTCGTGCGACGTGCAAAACCGACTCTCGTTGCCTGCGAGCGTTTTCGCTGCCGGTCTTTTCGCGACGAGGAGTCGCCGACCTCACTCGACACCTATGCAGCCACGCGGTGATGCATACCTGCTTCCCGCTTGCTCTCGCGCCCGCTTTTCTGCTCGCTCTCCTGGTTGTAGCAGCGCCGCTTGTTGGCTGTTCACATCAAGACCGGATGAAGCCCATCATCAACTTCTACGAAATGGGCGATTACGCCGCCGCATCCAAGGAGATCGTGCCGCTCCTGAAAGATCGCCGTGACAGCGAGAAAGACCGGACTATCTACGAACTTGAGGCGGGCGCAATCTATGCGGCCTCAGGTGAACTCGCGTTGTCTATTCAATCGTTCGGTCATGCCGACGAACGCATGTGGAAGTACCTCGACGAAGAACCGGAAGTCCGCATCAGTGAGCAAGCTGCTGCAATTCTCACCAACCAGACGGTCGTCACCTACCGGGGCCGCGCGCACGATCGCATCATGTGTACGACCTACCAGGCCCTCAACCAGCTTGCAGAGGGGAATCTTGAGTCTGCAGGCGTTTCGCTCCGACGAGCGTATGAATGGCAGCGGGATGCGGTTGAAAACAATGCGAAGGAAATCGAGGCACTCGAAGCCAAGAGCAAGGCTGCTTCTGAGGAGAAGTCGTATGACGCCCAGGCTGCGCTTGATGATGAGGGCGTCAAAACCGGGCTCGAATCTGAGTACGGACCGATTCGCGAAATGAAGGGCTACGCGGAGTTTGCCATCCCATACTCCACCTACCTTCAGGCACTTCAACACCAACTCACTGGGCGCGCGGATGCGCTAGCGCAAGCGACCGTTGAGTTTCGCCGTGTGGCAGGAATGCTGAGCGAAACCGACCGAATCTACGCCGAAGCGGATGCTCAACTTGCGGAGGCAGCGGCAACGGGTGCACCGATACCACCGATGGTTTATGTGTTTTTTGAGACCGGCATGGCTCCGTGGCTGAAGGAGTTTCGGCTCGACATCCCACTCTTTATGCGTCAGGTGCCTTATGTCGGCGCGGCGTTTCCGGTACTCAAGTTCAACGAAGGCGCGGTGACCGGATTTACAGTCCGCGCAGGTACCCAGAGTTACGCTTCGAGTCTGCTTACCGATATGGATCGGGTGATCGCGGATGACTTCAACCGCCGATTACCAGCAATCATCACGCTCACGATCGTCTCGAGTGCGACCAAAGCCATCGCAACATACTTCGCTCAACAAGCGGCGTATCAGCAAAATCCGAACGCTGCAATCTTCGTCGCGATCGCGGCAGCGGCGTATCAAATCGGTACCAACAGCGCTGATCTTCGGACCTGGCTCACCCTGCCAAAGCAGGTTCTGTATGCGCGATTCCCTGCGCCCAACGAGGGAACAATTGAGATCGATCTTGGGGATGGTCAGAAAATTGGACCACTTGCTGTGGAATCGAAAGGTGCGACCATCGTCCACCTGCGTTTGCCGAAGGCGGGCGTGCAGACCGCTGTCCGATCCATGCGAATCCCACTTGAATAGCGTTTCCCGCAGAACTGAGCGGGACGATACTTTCCCGGCTGACGAATGCATATCTCGAAAAAGCAAGGTACTCCGATTATGTACACCCCCACCGTCTCTGCGAGCTCGCTCCGCTTCCGATTGCTCAGCACCGCACTCCTACTCGCCGCCTCCGCTTTCAGCGGATGCAATACGGCCAATACGACGACGGCAAGTGGAAGCCCCAACCCGGATGGGACGGTGCCCTACAAGCAGATCGTCACCAACGGTTGGTTGAATTACAAGGCGAACATCGTGTCCGTGCGCGAGGGCACTGTGAACGGCGACATGAAGCGTATCGCAGTCGATGTGTACAGCGACCAATTGACCTCGCAGCGATTTAGTTATCGTTTCGACTGGTACGACGTTGCTGGCATGCCGGTGCCGAGTTCAACCGCGTCGCTCACCAGCGTCACCATCAAGCCCAAGGAAACGATCACGTTGACCGCCGTTGCTCCATCGCCTACTGCGGTGCAATGGCGGCTCACTTTCCTCGACCGCCAGTGATCGCACGGGGCTTTCGTTTCCAACTGCCACAACTTCCACAAACCGCTCCGATGAAATCCATGCGCTGCACAATTTCCTCAACCGTTCTCGCGTCCGCCCTCGCCGTCACTGCACTCAGTGGCTGCCAAAAAGCCCAGTATGTTGATCCGAAAGGCAACGACCTTGTTGTCAACGCCGACCGGATGAATATTCAGGACTGGAGCCTGCTTGCCGATCAAACGGTGCAGAGCCTCATCACATCCGGTGCGCTCTCGCGCCTTCCCAACCAACCTGCCGGAATTTTGCTCAACCAACCCATCAACACGACCACCCAGCAGTTTGACACCGACGCGATCATGAAGAAGATCCGCATCGCGCTGTTGAACTCTGGCCGATGCGAGGTGATCATGACTGCTGGTCCGGGAGGTCGCGCAGAAGATCCAATCGCCAAAGACGCACAGGGCCTGAAGGACTTTCAGTCTGGACGCGACAACCAGGTCAACCCGAACAACATCCCCGACGCAACCCTCGTCGCAAAGCTCATCGAAGATCGCGCGCGATCGGGTAGCACGCGGCAAGTCGCGTACATCTTGCAGATGACGCTCACAAACACCACCACGGGCCGTGCCGTCTGGGAGGGCGAGGCGCAAATCGTCAAGCAAGGCGAGCGATCGGGTGTCGGATTCTGACCGACCTCCGGCACTCGTGAGACGCTTGCGTTTGCTTTGATCCTGCTCGCGGGAGGCTCACCAGCACGCTCGATTGAGATTGGTCGATTGCCGAGGTCGACCACCAACCTTCAGACGTCTTATCCAACGCCCGATCCTCATGGCGACTCGGATGCGGATGCGGCCGTATCCATCGACGGCTCCGCCACGCCACTTGGCGGGGTCTTTGGTGAAGGGGGTAAGAACTGCGGTGGAAGCGGATTTTCAGTCTGCTCTGCAAGCCAACGGGCAAGAGGCAGCGGCAACGGGTGATCGCTCGCGAGTTCAACCAGCATCGCGAAGGCGGGCGTTGCATCCTTCGCCGTCCCGATGCGGTCGAGAGCCGCAATCCAACGGGCTTTCAACGGCTCATCAAGTGCGGCTTCCCACGCGCAGTACTCGGCGAGCGCTTCACCTTGAAGGATGACCGAACCGAAAACGGACTCCTGCCGCTGCGAAGGCAACGCCCAAAGCGCGTAGTACGGAGGGTTGTACGGTGCGTACCGATACTTGCCTTCGTAAAATCCGCCTCTGAACTCGATGCGTCGAGTTTTCTCGTTCCAGACACCGTTGGTGAAGAATGGCTTTGCGCCAGTCTCAAGAAAAACCTCAGCGTCGGTGACCTTGGGACGCTCCATCACACGGAAGCCAAACGGCGGTGGGAGTTCAAAGTTCCACTCGCCTTTCCTGATCTTTTCCTTTTCACTCTCTGCGATCACTGGGGATGCAAGAATGATGTCGCGGTACTCTCGCGAGAGCTTCGTCCAAAGCACGAACTCGATGCCGAGTGGCACAAAGTCGCTTAATTTCATCTCCTTCCGGCTTGGATCGAATCTGGACACAAGCCTCACGATCGCCGGCGTGAATACCTTTGCAGAGGCCCACTCGCGCTCGCGTCGCGAGATGTTGGCGTTCAAGGAAAGCATCTGCGCAGCGGCGAGCTCATCAGGGCTGAGCCAGCCTCGCTCCGCGAGCAAAATTGCGATCGGCTCGAAGAGTGAGAGGCGAAACGTCTCGTCGGCAGTGCGCGCGCCAAAGTCCTCCGGGGTTCGTGGCATCGCGCCAATACGCTGGGCTTGCGCCGCGGCTTGCATCCCCGAATACATGAGATAAAGGTCGGATACGAGCGGAATCACTTCGCCATTCCACCAGGCTGCGAACTCTTCACGCGCAGGCGATTCCTTGATCTTCCGCAGTTCTACGAAGCGGCCGAACAGTCGCATCCAAAGGATGCCGCCCTCGACGCGTTCGCTCATGGCGACCCACTCCGAACGGCGATCCGCAAACTGCTCGTAGTAGGTGCGAGCACTGCCCAGCGTGCTATCTAGTCGGCCGATCGCGCCGCGATTCCCGATCTCTGATGGCAACGCACTGTCGGCAAACGTCCCGCTGAACTTCCTTCCAAGGTCGTTGTCCGACTCGCCTTCGGAGCCATAAACCGCGGCGACGGAGTCAAGACTCGCACGGTTGGTGTCATTGGTCGCAAACGTGCGTGACGCGGAGTCGCCACTCGCCGTGATTTCAACCTTGACTTTGCGATTTTGACACCCACCGGCGGCAAGGGCGATCACCGCCGAGAGCGTGAACGCTGATACGACTCGCGCGATGAGCAAGGGATGTCGTGGATCGACGGAACAAGCGCTGCGCATGCGCGCGATACTACCCGCATGATGCTCCCGTCCGCGCGACTTCCTGCCACATCGCCAGCCTTTGTGCTCGATGGCTCGCTTGATCGGCGACCGATGGAGTGATTCGTACGAATCGGGGAAACGTCCGCGCGTAGACCCGGTAGCCTGACAACTCGGCCCTCGCGTGACTACGACCCCAAAGCCATCCACGAATCGCGCATCAGCAGCACCCCGGCATGACCCGTTTGCCGCGATGCGCGAGCCCAATTATCGTTTCTTCGCCTTTGCCTTCGTCGCGTCGAGTATGGGACTGCAGATGCTCTCGACAGCGATCGGTTGGGAAGTCTACGAGCGCACAAAGGATCCGCTGATTCTCGGCGCGACCGGACTCGCACGTGCGCTTCCAGTGATCGCGCTGACGCTTCCTGCAGGGACCTTTGTCGATGGCGGAAACCGGAAGAAAATTCTCTCAGCCACACAGTTTGGCTTTGGCTGCGTCGCGATTGCGCTGGCTCTTGCGAGCTTTCAACATGCACCGATCTGGATTTTCTTTGCATTGCTCCTCGCATCTGGGTGTGTTCGCAGCTTCAACGCCCCCTCGCGCGGCGCCTTGCTCCCCTCACTCTTACCGCCTGAACGCTTCGAGAACGCTGTCGCGTGGCAATCCGGCTTCTTCCAGTTCGCGGCAGTCGCCGGTCCACTCATCGCGGGCACTGTGATCGCGGCAGTTGGCGGCGCATGGCTGGTCTACTCACTGACGGCCGTCCTCTGCGCGGGAGCAGGCGTCGCTGCACTCTTCCTGAATCCACGACCTGTCATCCGTACCTCCGCTCCGCCAAGACTTCGTGACATGTTTCGTGGCGCTGAACACATCATTCGAGAGAAAACCATCCTTGGCGCGCTCACGCTCGACCTCTTAGCCGTGCTCTTTGGTGGCGCCACGGTGTTACTGCCGATTTACGCAACTGAGATTCTGCACTGCGGTCCAATTGGGCTTGGCGCCCTCCGTGCCGCTCCCTTTGTTGGCGCATTTGCGATGGCGATCTGGCTCGCTGCGCGACCAACGTTCGGACATGCAGGACGCGCACTCTTCATGAGCGTCGCAGCCTTCGGCATCGCAATGATTGTCTTTGGCCTGAGCACATCGCTCTGGCTATCGCTAGCAGCGCTTGCCGTCAGCGGCGCCGTCGACAATGTCTCTGTTGTGATCCGTCACGTACTTGTCCAAATGAAAACTCCGGATGAGTTGCGTGGCCGAACGACTGCAGTCAATTCGGTTTTTATCGAGTGCTCAAACGAAGTCGGCGCGTTCGAATCCGGGCTCGTCGCGGCCTGGTTTGGGCCGGTCGTGTCCGTGGTCGCCGGCGGCTTTGGCACCCTTGGCGTGGTCGCGATTGTCGCCTTCGCCTTTCCGGCACTCCGGCGGATGAAACGACTGACTGAGACGAAAGAGGATGTTCGCCACGCTGAACTCGAGGAAGAAGAGCATCGAAGACTCGGCACCGAAGGGTGAGTTATCTCAAACGACCGACGTTTGAAGCACCGTTCTCTCTCGGTGTCCGTGCAGGCCTCTTGTCACATCCCTCGTACGGTTTCAGCACTCAGCGGGGCATCTGAGGCGAAGGTGTTGAAACAGTCGCCGAATCAGGACCCGAATCAGGCGGAGTTGGGGTCGACGTGTACTCCTGTAAGAGTGGCTTTTGAGTTCCGCGCACACTGCCACATCCGCTTTGCGTAAACACTGTCCACGCGACGGCCGCCATCAGAATGCTCCACATTGCTCCGCCGCCTCGAGCAAAGGGCATGGTGCGTACATGGGAATCTTGTTTCGACCTGAAGACCATGTGTTCAGGGTACCCCAATCTACGTTGCGCGGGACGCGTCACAGCTCAATGAAAGTCGCGCGCACGTCCCATGCCAACCCTCCCCTCTTCGGAAAGAGCCGAACTGATATTGCGGCCCGCACAGACCAACAGATGAGTAACGCCATGACGGCGTTCGACCTTTCCTCGAACACCGATGGCCGCGGCATGACGGACCTCTGCGCGAAGGCGCTCGTAGACCTTTGGTCGAAAGATCAGATTGGCAACTCCGGTCTCGTCCTCGATCGTCATAAAAACAATCCCCTTGGCTGTGGATGGTCGCTGCCGGACAAGAACCAGACCCGCGAGAAAGACCACACGGCCAACAGGAGTGCGATCCTCGTCGCGAAGAAACGCACAAGGAATCGCACGAGCGCGCTGCAGACGATGCCGAATGCATGCAATTGGGTGGCGCTTGAGCGAGACCCCTGTCGCCTCAAAATCTTGGGCGATTCCTGACAACTCTGCGACGGGAGGAAGATTCGATTCAATCTCCTCTGAACGCCCGCCTCCATCAACAACCAAGCTCGGCTGGCTACCCCGCTCAGATTGATGATCAGATTGATGTTGAGAGCTGAGCTCTTGCAGAGCTGTATCAATAGAAGGCGACGCATCCATCCTCGACCACAGCGTGCGCCCACGATCTTTCAATGCGAGGATCTGCCACATTGCCTGCTGCCGATCGAGCCCCATGGATCGGAATGCATCGGCTGATGCGAGATGTCGCAACGTGACAGGTCGAATATTTGCCGCCTCGGCAAGATCGCACACACGACTGAATTTACCATGGCGCGCAACTGCCTCAACCACTCGATGTGCCTCCTCCGGGTCAAGTCCACGAATCATGCGAAGACCGAGGCGAATTGCAGGCTGTGATGGAACCGCAAAGCGATGTGATGCATCAGAATTCTTTACAGCAGACGAAGCTGGAACTCCGGATTGCGGTGGAAAAAAAGAGTCATGAGACGGCGGACACAATGGCTCTATACGAGAGTGCGGCGGATCGTCCTGCCGTGTTCGGGGATCGAACCACGCCAAACTACGACCGCGAGCGTGAAGTCGTTGTCGGTGCATTGCCTCATGCGATGAATACGATCGCTCACGCGAGGGATCTCCGAGCGGACACCATGCTGATGCATCCCCGTTCGCGGTAACCGCAACATTTGATGAAGCCAAACGCGTGCGCCAATGTTCGATCAAGCACTGGTCAGGCACTGTTGGAGAACGCACGTTGGCGTCCATACGAGTGTATTGAGCAGTGTGGCTATGAATGTCTTGAGGCACGTCAAACTGTTTGCACAGACTTTCGCTACTACGACTCTCGTTCGGCTTCTCAAGATTTTCAGAAGCGTGCCACAAAAACTGTGGATACAACGACGCCACTGCTGAATTCGTCTGCGAGGTACTCGAGAGATTATTCGCAAGATGATTTACAAGATCTTCTCCACGCTCAAGAGTCGAATCCCAACGTGAGCAATGCACATCAATGCCACGTACTGCCACGCCGTGATCTCGCGCATCGCGAATAAGTTGCGCCGGGGCATAGAACCCCATTGGTTGACTGTTGAGTAATGCCGCCGTAAAAGCCGCTGGATGGTGACGCTTGAGCCACGCGCTTGCATAGACAAGCAACGCGAAGCTCGCTGCATGCGACTCTGGAAATCCGTAGCCAGAAAAACCCTGAATCTGCTGGAAAACTTGTGTTGCAAAGGTTCGCGTGTAACCACGGGCGATCATGCCTGCCTCAAGTGCTACACCGAACTGCGCGATTCGATTTCCGCTCCGCTTCCAGGCCGCGATCGCGCGACGCAACTCATCAGCCTGTCCAGGAGAAAACCCTGCAGCAACGACCGCAAGTTTCATGGCCTGCTCCTGAAACAGCGGAACTCCGAGCGTCTTACCGAGCACCTCACGAATTGCCTCGTTGGGATACTCAATCGGCTCCTCGCCCGAACGTCGGCGAAGATACGGATGAACCATGTCGCCCTGGATCGGTCCCGGCCGCACGATCGCAACTTCCACAACGAGATCGTAAAAACAACGAGGCCGAAGCCTTGGAAGCATCGACATCTGGGCACGCGACTCAATCTGAAAAACTCCAATCGTGTCGGCTCCACACACCATGTCGTAGACCCGTTCATCTTCGGCAGGAATTGTGTGAAAGCGAAGTTGTTCTGGCATGACCGATGATGCCTGCTGTGTGGCATCGGCACCTGCCACAAAATGAATCGCTGCAGGCGTGATTTCTGGCTCGAACTGTGCGGGACTGATGGAGGCAAGATCACGGCGAACCGTCGGCGTGTCAGAAGCCGCTCGCCCATCGACTCCTGATGCGATCGCCATCCGATCCGCATTTACCAAATCAATAGTCTTGCGGATCGCTGTCAACATACCCAGTGAGAGAATGTCGATCTTCAACATCCCAAGTGCTTCAATGTCGTCTTTATCCCATTCAAGCACTGTTCTGTTCTGCATCGCAGCATTTTCGATTGGAACGGTCTCGGATAATGGCGCACGGGAGAGAACGAAACCACCGACATGCTGTGATCGATGTCGCGGAAATCCGAGGATCTCACCGACGAGTTGGACGAGGCGACCAACCATTGGAGCCGAGGGATCAAGTCCAGCCTCCCGCAGCCGCGCTCTCGTTTCCGGCTGTATTTCCTGAGAATTTTTATCCTCCTTCTTCGATGCACCAAGTGCTTCTGAGACATCGTCGCGCTGCGATATTCCTCCACCGGTCCAACGATCGATGCTTGTCGCAAGCTTCTCAATACAGTCTGGCGCAAAGCCAAGCACCTTTCCAACATCACGAACGGCACTCTTACCTCGATAGCTGATGATCTCGGAAACCAGCGCAGCACGATGTCGCCCATATTTGCTGTAGATGTGCTGAATGACCTCTTCTCGTCGCTCGTGCTCGAAATCGATATCGATATCAGGAGGCTCATTTCGTTCGCGACTGACGAAGCGTTCGAAGAGAACATCGATCCGGTCTGGATCGACCGCAGTAATACCAAGCGCAAAGCAGACAGCGCTATTCGCGGCGGCACCGCGTCCTTGACAAAGAATGCCTCTCGAACGTGCAAATGCGACAATTTCATGCACTGTCAGAAAATATGGCGCATATCCGAGATCATCGATGATCGAAAACTCATGCTCAAACTGCCGCGCGACTTTCGGCGGAACACCACGCGGATATCGCTCACGTGCGCCAGCCCAGACCAACGCACGCAGATGCTGCATGGGATGCATACCTTGTGGCGCGATTTCATCTGGATATTCATATCGCAGCGTGTCGAGAGAAAAATATGAAGCTCTCTCGATAAACCTCCATGCAGTTTCAACCGCGTCGCGACGATCTGCGAATCGGCGCAGAATCTCATTTGGATGGTGCAAACAACGCTCACCATTCCAAGAAATCGCTGACTTTGCCCTCTGAATCGTCGTACCGTCACGAATACATCGAAGCGTGTCGAGTAACGGCCTCCTTGCGAGGTGATGCATACGCACATCGCTCAACGCAACAACCGGAACACGAAGAGCCTCCGCAAGGATGCATGCGCGCTCTGCCTCGATCACACCCTCGGGATCATCTGTTCGTCGTAGTGCGACACCAATACGATCGCTCATTCTCCGCACAAGACCCTCGGTGGCCTCAAGAAAACGCTGCGAAGGTAGACGCGGAGGAATGATGACTCCAAGGATTCCACCACCACCACAATGTGACGCAAGGAGTTCAACGAGATCATGAATATGCACGACAGTTCGCCGACTCCAGGGAGCATGTGACGTCGCATGCCCTTGAGAAAAAGAAACATCATCTCGGCGGGGTGCGCCATGCTCTTCCATCGCATTCGTTGTGGCATGGCTCCGTGCGCGCGTTAAGAGCAAACACAATGCGCCCCATGATGCACGATCACTGGCATAAAGCAGCATCTCAAGCGGCGGAGCGAAGAAATTTCGGCTTACCGACTCGAGGTTCAAAGCCGATTCATCTTCAATCTGGAACAACACACGAACCCCATGCGCCAAGCGAATGGGATCCCCCACACCTACGGATCGACACGTCGAACCATCACGCGAAATCTCGCGCACAATGGCAGACTTCGCCGCAACATGTGCCCGGACTGCGCCCCCAAAGGTCTCGAAATCGGTCAGAGCAATTCCAGAATGGCCAAGCATTGCGGCGGTCCGTACCAGTTCTTCAGGATGGCTCGCTCCTCCGAGAAACGTGTAGTTACTGAGTACCCCGAGTTCACCCCATGGATATGACATGCGCCGACCTCGCTGAATCCCTGAACCAGAAACACAATTGTTCTCACCATCAATTTGTCCTCCGACACAGTTCGTGAAATCGGACGATGGCGCACGCGATGCCTCGACCGAAGACGAAGTATTTTGCTTCATGATCTGTGATGCTCCCTCTGCATGCATTTCCTCATCATGACAATCGATGTCGCAAGAGTTGTCGCTCAACCCCACGCTCCTTCCACAGCCAACGGAACCCCTTCCTGAAGAGATCCAACACAACTAGAAATCCAAGGATCCATATCTAGAGGAAAATCAGGATGAGTTTCGAACATGGGTGCCTTCTGAAAACGCGTCGGCCAACGCACAAAGACCCACAGTCCTCCCGATGCAGCATCTGCGCCCATGCCCTGAATGAGAACTCTCGAAAAAACGCGCCCACTTCCATGTGCTCTTTGATCGGATGTTGGAATCGTTGCTTCAAGACATGTTTGACTGAACGCACTCTGACCCAACATGCTCTGCGAAGTTTCCAAGCCATCAGGTTCACACCACCAAGGCGCCGCTATCCGCTCCCATCCATCGATCGCTATGACGTGCCATCTGGTCCCACGCCAAACAAGCATCGGACACTGATTCATCGCGTCGAGCAGTAAATCTTGTATGTCCGATTCGTTCTGGACCTCTTCATGAGATGAAACTGGCCAATATGGCGTCACGCCAACAAAGTCTTTGTAAACGTCCCATGCGCCACGACATGCGATGCGACGCGCGATGGATGT
Source organism: Candidatus Kuenenia stuttgartensis (assembly GCA_945902075.1). Lineage (GTDB taxonomy): Bacteria > Planctomycetota > Phycisphaerae > Phycisphaerales > SM1A02 > QWPT01. Next base: position 59,718 of record CAMDMA010000002.1, read on the forward strand.
CGCGATGGATGTCGCGATGGATGTCGCGATAGATGTCGTCTGCGAATTTCTCAAACAGTCATGTTGGCGACAAAACATCACCGCAGGCTCACTCACCGAAAAGCGGCTACTTGGTCGTTGCGCAAAAACAAACGATGGAATTTCTCTCCGCTCAACCCGGTCGCGCAACTGCGATTTCCTCCATCTCACCTGTCGCCAATCGCGTGTAAGCGCGGCAGCTGCAGTCTCCATGAGCCTCGGAGCAAAGATGAGGTCCCTGCCAAACCTTGCAGACACAAGATCTACCCACTCGCTACATGCTCCAGAAAAATCACAATTCTCAGTTTGACGCGTTTGCTGAGACGCTTGCATCCACACAGATCCGAAGGCCCGTTCAGATGCACAGTCCACCTTTACAACCTGTGTAAAAACACGCGCCTTCGACGACATCGGTTTCGCGAGCGAACTCTGCATCTGCTGGTGGTATCTCAGCAAGACCGATTCATCGACTCTGCAGGCGATCTCTTCAACCCCATGTTCAAGTGAAAGTTGCTCAAGCTTTGGTCGGAGTAGTCTCCAAAGATGGAGACGATTCATTGACGGGCGTGCGAGCCGAATATCAATAATCGTCTCTGGAGGACTTCGTTGTTTTTTATCTCCTTCGACTGCATTTTCCTGCACGCACTGATTCGTGATGACAATATTTCGATCGCATGTGGAATCTGTGGAGAGATCCGCCGGAAGATCCGTATGACGAAAGATCCACGTTGCACGACGCACGCCTTCACGTCGATGGGACAGTTCGCGTGCAAGACTGTCAATGAGCCCACCACATGCGAGAAAAATGGCCTCAAGTCGGTTTGTCGGCCCATCAAAAGTGCGCGTCAATACGATGGGATTTCTGCTTCGAATCGGACTTCGATGCTCTGGGCGTAACCCAAAAGCCTGATCCATGCGATGCAGGACATCTGTGATTCCTGTAATCGCGATAATCCCCTCAACCGCGGAACCCTTCCCGGACAAAATTTCATGCTGTGCCGACATAGTTTCTAGTGGACAAATTTCCTCGGTTTGACCCGCAGTAGTTTCAAAATCAGGACTCCAAAGCATGTCGGTTTCGCCACCTGCACGCAATGCTTTCCCAGCCCGTGCGGGCTTTCGACGGCGTCCACCAGTGATCGCTTTTTTTGACACTGCACTTCGGGCATCTATGACGGGGCTTTCTTGTCCAGTAGGGCTCATGAATCGCTCTGCAACACCCGATCGACGCAAGCGTGCAAGCTGGCCGATGGTGACTACTGCAACAGATTTCAATGCAATGACTGCTGCGGGATCAATTCGCAAAGCCTCAACAGGAAGTCGGTCAAGTTCCTCACGTTCGCGCCCGTTGCCCACAGCGTGTATCTCGCACAGCGTGCGATCATCACTCCTCCGCCATGAAATAGGAGGCGTCCAAAATCTTGCACACGCGATTGCAGCACCGATGGTCGAGGCCGTCGCAAGACGAACAGAGAAACCTCTTCGAAGAAACGACGCTCGGATACGCGCCATCAGTTTCTGCTCAGAACCATGCATTGCACGAAAGAGGATGCCACAACCTGTGAGGTCTCCCACAAGTGTCGGAGCATCATCTTGTCGTTCTCCTGATGCATTGGCCTCAACTTGAAAGACAGTTGGTGTATGAATGCCACTATTTGAAGTGTCGCATGTCATGTCGCATGTCATGTCGCACGTCATGTCGCACGAAATACCACACCCTCTATCAATAGAGATATTCGGAACCCAACGCTCCAGACAGCGCCCGAAATGAAGCATTGTGTGGGCCTCATGCTCGCGATCAACTCGAAGCGCAATCCCTCGATCGGTCGCCGAAACCACTCGCGTAAGCATGCGTCTCATGCGGTGGCGATCGCCGATTTCAGTTGGAAAATTCGCAGATGCACCCGACTCATGCCAATCAGAAATCAGCGCGCGCAAGTGCGTGGCGTCGGCCGAAACAGGACAGACAACCTCGGCCTGCTGTAGATTTATGCCACAACGAACACCATGTGCAGCCGCATGACCGCATGCCCCGACGACATGCCATGTGCGGTTGAACTCTTCAACCACAAAAAGTGGAACACGATCAGCAGTCTTCCAAAGCGGGGTTCGTCGAAATCGTGTTCGGGCCACCTCTACCGACCAATTCGTGAAGTACACGGCAAGGAAACGATTCATGACACACCACCTTCACGTTCCCGCACAATCCAACGACAAATAAAGATCACAAACGATCGCCCTATGCCGAACGCGCGCACGGTGATTGAAAACTCTCGGCGTTCTCTGCACAGGACGCGTTTGAACTCGCCATCCGCAACAACTTCGACCAGGTGGCCGTTCCGTAGACCGCTCGGGGCTGAGTGACCTCTACTCCGATTTTCCCATCGGCGAGAGCGGTCATCCAATCATTGCCGCCACTACACGACATGAAACTTTCGTGTTTGGCGCATTGATTTCGCTTGGCAGTCGCAACCGCATGCATTGCCCTTCCTCGCACCGCACGCAACGTCATACGCCACCGGAATACATGCGAGACATCCGACTCAGATATATGACGGGTCGAACGATGTTCATGATCAGTGTGCAATGCGAGCGCATCGTGTGGATCAACTCCGCCCGCTGCATCAACGGACCAACGCGTGGCTGCCGGATGCCGACGCACATTTCTTCCATCATCTTTCTCTGGAGGACAAATCACAAGAATAAGAACAGCGATATCGCATTCCGATGCTGCGAGCTGAAGCCTTCTCCATGTGCTGAAATCAAAATCAGTGCCGTCAAGGATCATGATGGAAGCGGCCGCTGATCGTAACGCTTGCTCGGCACACCAGGCACGAGCCTGCGACGGATTCATTGGCGCATGAATGACTCGTCTTGATTTTCCCGAAGTGCGTTTAGACAAAATTTCTGGACTTGCATCTGCCACATACATTGAGCATTCAAGAAGAAAAAAATCGATGCCAACTGATTCTGTATTCGATTGCTCACAGACGGAGACTAATGTCGAGGGATCAGGATGGACGCGATCACCAATCCAGATGATGGGTCTTCCTTGTAATTTTTCGTGCGCTGCCGCACGACGAACAACATGCATGATGCTTCCGAATGGAACGATCCAATCAGATACATGATGATTGCTGCTCACAACCGATTCTGTTTCCGTGCGGGAAAAATGTTCTTTCTGAAAGTCTCGGCATGGCGTGGCTCTGGATTTCATTTTCTGACTATCGCTACCGACATGATGACCAATGACCTGATCCCTTTGCCACCTAGGGTCACGTCCCGTGAAGACACCGCTTATCTCATGCAAGACTCCGCAAAGTAGACCTCCGCCAAGTAATGCGTCACAGGCCGCATCGTCAATCGAAACAGCAACTGGGGAAACGGGATCTACAAGAGTCGATTTCGTACAAACATGCGTGGCAAAAACAGGGACAACATCAGCAGCCGCCTTCTCGCCGAGCACTGCATCAACAAACACACTTTTATTCACTTTCCGTATATCTCGTACGCCTTCATTTTGCGTGTGTTGAGGGGAATGAAGCGATGCGTGTATGCGCTCAAAGAGATCGGCTGTGCCCAACTGCGTTTCGGTTAGATGCGACGAAGTATCTTCACGCTGAGACGGATGCGGAATCTCTCCGCTTTCAATTACCGACAACGCCTCTCGAATACTTCTTGAGATGTCGACCGACCGCTGTCCAAACGTCTTTCGAATTCGAACTTTTGATATGCGATTCTCTCTCAGCACTTGCGGAGAGTCCATGCCTTCAAATTCGATTCGAAGTTCATCTGTGCGATCATGAGCCACTTTGGGCAGTACCTTTTGATCAATAGGCACCGCTTCAAAATCGCACCGCATTGCCGTGTTCGGATTCACATCAAGTCGCCCTTCAAGCAACGTACGTGCGTGATGAATACGCCGCTCCTTCTGTCGGTCAGCCGATGAAACGCTCTGGATGCGCTCGTCTCCAAGCGGATATTTCGCATGGGTGAACACGGAATGTTCTTGCACTGACATGGACAGCCTTCGCGCATGGCGCGTTTAACGTTTTCATGTGCTCCTTCACGTGCTCCTTCACGTGCTTTAAGTGCGCATCAACAACATCTATCTCTTTCATGCTCTTTCATGCTCTTTCATGCTCTTTCATGCCGTGCACACGCGCGATGGCAGCACATCACCCCGCGCAGCACGCGTTTGCGTCAACCGCAGTTTGGATCGCAGTTCCACCAATATGCCCCGAATCTTGTTCGGTGTTTGTTAGTGTATCGTGGCTTGATGCTGCTTCAACAGGTTGTGGCAAAAAAACAGCAACATCGCCAATTTCGTCTTTGGCTTGCGTTCAACACCATGCTTCACCCGTCGGCTTCACCCGTCGGCTTCACCTGTTGGCTTCGCGCCGCCGACGTCACACTGTCAGCTTCACGACGCGTCAGTTTGGTTGTGCCGTACTCGCGCGGGTCACCCGGCGCACCGCCTCAAGCAACGTACTAATCTCAAATGGCTTCGGTAAAAGGCAAACCCGAGTGGGCGAGCCCGGTGGCAACACGGTCGCAGGATCGCCGGACACAAACACGCATCCAATCGCGCGACCGAGCACCTCCTCGGCGCGCGCGTGAATTCGGAAACCGTCCATACCGGGTAACAGCACATCAAGAACGAGAAGGTCGACCGGGAATGACGGATCGACCGCCGCCTTCAGCGCTGCCGTGCCATCACCGACATCCACGACCGTATGTCCACCGGCGCGCAACGCTTCGGCGAGCATTGGACGCAAAAGCGGATGATCTTCGGCGACCACAACATGGAGCGAGCCTACTTGGTCAAGCATGCCCACCGTCGCTGGCTCTGCGCTCGGCAACGCAGGAAGCTCAATGATGAAGCGCGTGCCGCGACCAACCTCGCTCTCGACACGCACGCGTCCGTGGGCACCTGTGATTGCTTGGTGAACCACGGCAAGACCGAGGCCCGTTCCCACACCTTTGGGCTTGGTCGTGAAAAACGGTTCAAAGATCCGAGCGAGTACCTCGGGCGAGATTCCACAGCCGCTGTCTGTCACCGTGATGCATACGCGCGATGGATCACGCCCATCGGGCGACGATGGTGCAATGGGATGCGCGTCGACACGCAGCGAACCGCCGACCCCCATCGCATCGCGAGCATTGATCGCAAGATTGAGGATCGCCTGCTGGAACGCGCCCGGATCCATCTCAATATCAATACCGGTTGCGGCTGAAACATCCACTGATACGCGGATTGACTTGGGAAGACCAATTCGCGCGAGTTGCATCGTCTCTTCAATCGAGGCGCACAGCGGAAACCGACGCACCTCCTCATCGCGTGGTTTTCCAAGCGCGAGCATGTTGAGCGAAAGTATTTTTGCTTTGGTTGTCGCGAGTTGGATGGCCTCAAGCGACTCAAGTACCGCTGGCGCAGTTCCAGGTTCGGTCGCTGCGAGCGCTGCCTGACCACGAATCGCCGCGAGTAGATTGTTGAGATCGTGCGCAAAACCACCAGCGAGTAAACCAAGCATCTCAAGCCGCTGCGAGTTGCGGAGCAATTCCTCGGTGGCCTGCTGCTCGGTGATGTCGGTCGCCGTGCCAACGATACGCGTTGGCCGACCGCCATCAAACTCCACTGCGCGTCCGCGTTGACGCAACCATCGGACAGCTCCGTCACGACCAACGACACGGAGCGTGCACTCGAAGCGCCCAACATGTCCGTCGAGATATGCCTCCCATGCATCCTCTACCCGCGCACGATCATCGGTGTGAATCCACGGAAGCCGAGATGGCTCGCAACTTGGGAGCGCGCCCTCGCCGACACCAAGCAGTTCGCTCATTCGCTCGGCGTAACGCGTTTCGCCACCGACAGCGCAGTCCCACCACGCGTCGGCGGTTGCATCGAGGAAAAGCTCGAGTCGATCGCGTTCATTCTTTCCCGCGCTATCGCGGGCAACCCGATCGCTCACGTCACGAATGACCGCATGGAAGATCTCACCACGCCGCTCCGGATCGAGAAAGATTCCGAGCTCAATCGGAAATCGTCGGCCGGTTCGATTACGGGCGACGATATCGATACGGCGATTGATGACTGGCCCGTGGCCAGTTGCGGCAAACCGAGCCATGCCACGATCATGCTGCGCGCTCAATTCAGGAGGAATAATTGTCTCCGCGAGCGTTCGCCCGATGAACTCTGCAGCTGGGAAGCCAAACAATGCTTCTGCTGCCTCATTCACATGAATGACCGTACTGGTGCGATCGATCGAGACGATCGCGTCAGGGAGCGCGGCGACGATTGCGGCGGAGAGCGAATGGATCATCGGACGCGGATCCTACCGAAAGACCGCAGAATCTCACCAAAAAAGATGCGCGGCCCGCGGAGTGATCCGCGGGCCGCGTGAGGAGTGGAGCTTCGGCGCCTCTGCTTTCGCAGAGTTCGTCCCGCCAGTTCAGCTCCAGTTTGCGAGGATCATTGAGAGATCCTGTGCATCGGTCTCACCATCACCGTTCAGGTCTGTCGCGCCGGGCTGTCCCCAAGAAGCGAGGACGAGCGCAAGGTCGGCCGCAGTCACGGCACCATCACCATTCACATCGCCGGGCGTCGAACTCCCAGCTTGTGCCGGAACAGTGATCTCGATTTCGTGGAAGCAGCACGGATGGAAGGACTGCGAGTGCATTCCGACGATGAGGATGATCGTCGAGCCTGCGGGAAGCGCGGTCGTCACAGTCACTGGCGCAATCGCGCTGCCGGTCCACGGGTTGAGTGAAGGGATGTTCACAAGCGACGGGGAAACCGTTGCCGCGTAACCTGGTGCGACCGCGAAGGTAAACCACTCGCCGACGAAGGTCTCGACATTGAAGGCCGTCAGGGAGACCTCAAAGCTGCCAGCCCCGGGGAGATCCTTCACGGTGGTCTCATAGAGGAAGCACTCGCACCCGGGCATCTCGAGGCAGATGTCTTCGGTGCAGCACTCCTGTGCGCCGCTCGCTGCGAGCGTTGCGGTGAAGCAGAGGACGTCACCCGAAACAAGACCTGCGATCGGGATATTCAGCACGATCGAACTTCCAGTGGTAAGCGGCGGGTCTAGCACGATGACGTTGTTTGGAGCGAACGCCGGGTCGCTGAGGATCAGAATGTTGGCGTCGTGGGCCGAGTTGTTGGTGATTTCGATCTCCCAGTTGAAGCCCATCATGCCTGGCTTTCCCGGGACGCAGTCGATCGCGTTGGTGGTGAACTCGCAGTTGCTGGTGATCGCGTCGACACAGGAGAGATCGATTGAGCCGTAAAAGGTCTTTAATTGCGTGGTGTAAACGTCGTCGAAGTCAAGGAGGATCGAGTTGTCCCGATCACCGCCAGCTGATGGGAATCCGATGAGACCGTAAATGTTTGGATTCCCAATGTTGAGTGCGTCACCGATCGACCACACACGGTCGTTCACGCCACCCTCGATATCCACGCCGCCGACGGAGTTGTTGCCAAAGGTCGATTGTCCAACGTAGAAGAGTTCTGGCGCTGACGACCAACCTGCCTTGCTGCTACAGAACTTGAGCAGACGCCCGATGTGCGCTGCAGTATCTGAGATTCCGTACATGCCACGCTCAGCGGTGAACATGCAGCAGTTCGCATCGAAAGCGATGTCCGCGACCGGGTTTGTCACATCGACCGTGTCCTGCGGCATGTTGAGTTCGAGCTGTGCGGTGTTTGCAACAAAGAGACCGTTGGCGTCGAGCGCGACCGACCAGATTTCGTTGTTGCGCGCAGGATTCGGGTTCGACGAGTCCTCGACCCAAAGCGAGTAGACGAGGCGGCCGTCGACGGCCTTTACAGCCCACACGCGTTCGCCAAGATCCGCCGGACCCACTGGGTCGTTCGGCTCATCAAGTCCACCCATGGGAAGCGCACCGGTGACCGCGCCAGTCGCGTGATCGAACGTTCCCTTGACGACGCCCGACTTGTCGATCGCGTAGACGCGACCGTCTTCGAAGTTCGAGACGTAGTAGAGATTCGACAGGCAGCTGAAATCGACCTGCCCGAGACCGGCACCTGATGCGTTTGGGAGTCGAATGAGTTCGCTCGCCGCGCCCGAGGTTCCATCAAGGCGATAGACGCTTCCCGCGCCACCGATGCTACCGATCGTGTCCGTGCCGTACACGATGGTGTGGGTCACCACGATGTCGCCCGCGTCGTCAATCACAACGCCGAAGACCGTGCCGAGATTCGCGCGCGTCCATGATGGATGCGAGTAGCGGCCGGTGTTCCAACTTTGGACGAGACCAATAGGCGCTGTGCCCTGATTTCCGAGGTCGAACAGAGTGACCGTGGTTTCGTTGCTGCCTGCCGGGCAGTAGGTGCCCGCGGAAACTGCACCAGCATTGAAGTTCACATCTGCGGAATCAACGATTTCAGGACGACCTCCGCAGCATGGCGCGCAGACGATCGGCTCGCCCGGCTCGCCGCTGCCGCCGCAGGGTTGTCCGTCGCACTGGATGAGAATGTCACCGGTATAGATCGGTGAGTTTTTCGCTGCAATGCGGATCATGTAGCGCTGACCACAACGAACTTCGCATGTGATGCGCGCCTGCTTGCCACAGCTATCGTCGCTACAGCAGAGCGGCGGAAGGTCGCCCGGGCAAGCGCAGCCGATATCAGCGGGATAGATCGCGAGCATGGTGTCAACTTGCACTGCAGTGCAGGTTGAAATGGTCACCATGCCGTCACAGTCGGCAGTCCAGCAGTACCAACCGTCGCGTGGCGGAGCTGCCGTTTGTGCGAAGCAGCCTGGAGAGATGCCGACGCTTGGCGTCGAGTTGGTGAGATCAAATGGATACACCCCGGTGCCGTTGATCGGAGTCGGGGTTGAGCAATCATCAGACTGCGCATGAAGGGCGGATGCCACGGCGGCAACGGCTACGAAGGATGCAAGGATTCGGGTCTTCATCTTTGATTTTTCCAGTTCTCAGGATCAGTGGGAATCGAGCGAGGACGCGGGATACGACGCGTGAACCCCCTCCGGCTGGGATGGGGGTGTCTCTCAGCAGAGCCGCGAAAAATGAGGAATCCATCCAAAGGGGGCCTGCGCTACACTCCGTCCCCTCGCCGGTGTGGCGGAATTGGCAGACGCAGCGGATTCAAAATCCGCCGCCCTCTAAAGGCTTGCAGGTTCGATTCCTGTCACCGGTATGAAAAGCGCGGCGCCCGTTTGGGCGCCGCGTCGTTTTTCAAAGCCATTTTCGAAACCATGTCCCCGCTCTTGATCGCGCCCTTGGGTCACTCCGTACGCACAGCGGCGCTGTAGTTTGGCGATTCCTTGGTAATCAAGATGTCGTGCGGGTGATTCTCAATGACGGTCGCGCCGGAAACCCGGACAAAGCGCGCCTTGGCTCGAAATTCCTCAAGCGTGCGGCAGCCGCAGTATCCCATCGAACTTCGCACGCCGCCGACCATCTGGTAGATGAAATCTGGCAGCGCACCGCGGTACGGCACCATCCCTTCCACGCCCTCAGGTACGAACTTCCGTGTGTCTTTGATCGCAGCTTGGCCGTATCGGTCGCCAGATCCAGCGGCCATGGCACCCTCGCTTCCCATTCCGCGATAACTCTTGAAGCGACGACCGCGATGCAGCACGACTTCACCGGGGCTTTCGTCAAGTCCGGCGAGGAGCGAACCGAGCATCACGCACGAAGCACCGGCAGCGATGGCCTTCGCGATATCACCAGACTGCCGAACACCACCATCGGCAATGACGGGAATCCCAGCCTTATCCGCCGCGCGTACCGCCTCCATGATCGCGGTGATCTGCGGGATTCCGACGCCGGTTACGACTCGCGTGGTGCAAATAGATCCAGGGCCGATACCGACCTTGACTGCATCAACGCCAGCGTCGATGAGCGCTTTCGCGCCATCTGCAGTGCCGACATTGCCGCCGATGACATCGATCTTAAAGCGTTTCTTGATGCCTTCAATGGTCTCGATCACGTTCTTCGAGTGGCCATGCGCGGTGTCGACCACGATAACGTCGACTTCTGCCTCAACTAGTTTTTCTGCTCGTTCAAACTGTCGCACGCCCACTGCTGCCCCAACGCGAAGTCGACCGCGTGCGTCGCGGCAAGCATTGGGATGGGTCCGGACATTTTCAAGGTCGCGCATCGTGATAATGCCCTTGAGGCGTCGCTGCGCATCGACGAGAATCAACTTCTCGACACGAGCGCTGTTCATCAGATGCTCCGCGTCGCTTGATGTTGTCTCGAACGGCGCAGTCACCAGTTCTTTCTGCGTCATCACCTCGCCAACCTTCGCCTCACTGCGCCCATCAAGAAACTTCATATCCCGCCGCGTGAGGATGCCGACTACCACTCCGCGACTCGTCCCGTCCTGCGTGACTGGAAAGCCCGAAACGCCGTGCTCGGCCATCAACCGCGCAGCTCGGCCAACCGTGTCGCTCGGCGAAAGCGTGATCGGATCGACAACCACTCCGTTCTCGCTCCGTTTGACCTTGGCGACTTCGCGAGCCTGCAGTTCCGGCGGGAGATTTTTGTGAACGAACCCGATGCCACCCTCCTGCGCGAGGGCGATCGCGAGCGCGCCTTCGGTCACGGTGTCCATCGGCGCACTCACAAGTGGGATGCGCAACGAGATACTTCCGGTGAGGCGCGTCGATGTGTCAACGAGATCCGGCGTCAGGTCGCTGTAGGCGGGAATCAGGAGGACATCGTCAAAGGTGATGCCGTCGAGAATGATCTTGGATTCCATTGGGAGATGATGCGGTGGGCGGGTCGACTCGTCAATCCCCCCGCCCGAGAACCTCCGGGGCTTTCCGTTTCGTCTCGATTTGGGTTACCCTACGGAACTCCCCGCGTGTTCGCGGCGGACGTCGCGCGCAACTACGCCGCGACCTTGGAATTGCAATGCTTCGCGCACGATGCGCGGGGCAGTCACGACCGACGTAAGAGGCTTTCGCATGTCCGCCGTCCGCAACGAATTGCTCGTCCCCCTCTCGATCAACCACCGGGGCACCGTGCCCGGCGAAGGCAAGCGCGCGTGGGTTTCTTGGCTTGAGGCGATTATCCGCGTCGAGGGCTCCGACCTTATCGTCAAGAGTGGCTTGAGGCCACGCGTGCGTCACCGCGGCGTGCTGAAGGACCTCGAGACCGACTTCTGCACGCCTGACATCATGATGCAGGTTGCAAAGGACATCCTCGATCCAAATCAACTCGACTACTTCGCTCGCCACGGGTCGATCGACTTCGCCTACGACTACCGAAAAGATGGCGACACCGACGGAGCGAGCCAGCGCCGCTTCCGCGTGAATCTCTTCATGGCCCGCGGGAACCCCTCGCTCGCCGCGCGTCTTATCACGAGCAATATCAAGAAGTTCGAGGAGCTCTACCTCCCGCCAATCCTCGGCGATGTGTCGATGGCGGCGCAGGGCCTCATTCTCTTCTCCGGCGTGACCGGCTCAGGAAAGTCGACCTCGATTGCATCGATGATCGACTTCGTGAACCAACGCAAGAAGGTCCACATCATCACGATCGAAGACCCGATCGAATACATCTTTAACGACGCCAAAGCAACGATCAATCAGCGCGAAATCGGCATTGATGCAACCAATTTCAACGACGCACTCCGCGCGCTCGTTCGTGAGAATCCGGATGTCGTTCTCGTCGGCGAAATGCGCGACTACGAGACCTTCGAAGCCGCTATCCGCGCTGCTGAGACCGGCCACCTTGTGTTCGGAACCATCCACGCAAGTTCGGCGTGGCAGACCTTCGGGCGTATCTACGACCTCTTCCCGGAAAATGAGCGCGATCAGATTCGCAAGCTTCTGGCATACAACCTGCGCGCGATCATCTATCAGAAGTTGTTGCCCACTCTTCACGCGCACATCGCGCGCATCCCGGCGCTCGAAATCCTCCTCAATACTCCAGCCGTCCAGAAGTACATCCTTGAGGGCCGCGAGGGCGAGATTCTTGAACTCATCAAACAGAGCCACGACGAAGGCATGCTCGACTTCACGAGCGCGCTGGTCAAACTCGTTGAGGAGAACATGATCCACCAGCGCATCGCGCTTGAGGCCACGCCAAAGCCCGAAGAACTCAAGATGCGCCTGAAGGGCATCGGCTGAGTAGGCGAAGTTTGTGAAGTGACAGAACTCAGACCTCCCCGACTCCAATCGCCTCCCGCGAACGAGCGTTTCATATGCAAGACACGTTGATTCCAGTTCTCCCCACGATGCTCGCCGAAGGCATGATCCTCTTGAGCATTGCGAAGCCAATCCTCTTGGTCACGACATTTGTCGCGTACACGCGCTATGTCGCGCGATTTGAGGCTGATGCACGCATGTTCAACCTGCCGGTTGCCGCATGGAACTACGGCTACATCGGCGCAGCGATCATCGCGCTCGCTGCGACCCTCCTGATTCCGATTTTCTGGATCGGCTGGATCGTAGCAATCGCAATTCTCGCAGGAACCATGCTGTTTTACATGAACTTCCGAAATGCTCGCGTGCCCGCGGGACGGCAGTTCAGGCTTGGCGTAGACAACTTCGCGAAGGCGATGGCGGCGCGCAAGAATGCATCTGCCGAACGCGCTGCATCCGCGCTCTTCACCCGCGCCGATGGCACGAAAGAGCCCGTCCCGCAGAAGGAAGACGCGACACTCGCCACCTATCTCGCTGTTGAGCAAATCCTTGTTGGTCCAATGAGCGCGCGGGCAAGCCGCGTTGATCTTGCCACCGCGCAGGGCGGCGTCGCTATCTCGATGCTCGTCGATGGAGTTCGAACGAAGCGCGAACCGCTCGCGCCTGAAGTCGGCAACGCAGCCGTCGACATGCTTAAGCGACTCACAGGTCTCGATGTGAGCGATCGCCGTCGTCGGCAAACGGGCCACTGCACGATCGAGGGAAGTACGGGGAAGTCAAAGTTGACGCTCACCTCAAGCGGTTCAAGCAGCGGCCAAACGATCCGAATTGATTTCGACCGCGAGGCGAAACTTGGCCGCTCGATTGACACCATCGGACTTGCCCCAGCTCAACTCGAAGTACTCCGCCGTTTGGAAGATCCAAAGAAGCGCATCGGTGTGGTGCTCGTGAGTGCGCCGGTTGGACAAGGCCTGTCTACTCTTGGCTTCTCACTGATCAGCCGACACGACGCTTACACCAACAACATCAAGACCCTTGAGCGCGAGCTCCTCTACCGCGTGGAAGGTGTTGATCACAAGGCATTCGCACCGGAGACAGGTGCGGAAGACTACGCTGCGATGCTCACCAAGATGATCCGTCGCGATCCGGACGTTGTCCTCTGCGGCGATATCTCGGAACCTGGCGCAGCGAAAGCCGCGACGTTGATGGGTATGGCGGCACCGCTTGTCTATGTGCTCGTCCCGGCAGATAGCATGGCGACAGCGATCGCCACTTGGATGCAGGCCGTAGGAGATCCGAAGACTGCAACCACGGCACTTGTCGCGGTCGTTCACCAACGGTTGATGCGCACGCTCTGCCCAAATTGCAAGTCGCCCTTCACCCCGGCGCCCGAGCAAGCGAAGAAGCTTGGTATCCCCACCGGCAAGCAAGTTGAGCTGTTCCGCCCGAGCGGCAAGGTGCAGGTCAAGAATCGCGTCGAAGATTGTCCGGTCTGCCAGGGAAGCGGCTATTTCGGCCAAGTCGGCATCTTCGAGGTGCTTTCACTCGACGACGAGGCCCGACGGTTGCTCTCTGAGAACGACTTCCGCACCGCCTACGCCCGCGCAGTGCGCGAGCAGAAGATGATTCAACTGCAAGAGGCAGCTCTGCTCAAGGTGCGCGAAGGAGTCACCAGCCTTGAGGAGGTGCAGCGCATTTTCGCACCGAAGCAAAGTGCTGCGCCTGCAACCGCGAAGACCACGTCCAGCAGTTGAGCTCTGACTTGGCCTCCCCCTCCGAGGCCATTGCTCCATGAGGCGTCCGTTCTTTGTGACGCCACGATCGATACCGAACGAACCCCCGCGTGCATCGCGCTCCGACTCGGCGCGCACTTCAGAAGGACCCGCAGATGGAAATCGTCTTCAATCTCCTCGTGATCGGATTCGTCGCGCTGATCGCCTATTGGTGGGCGAATCAAGGCGTTCTGAGCGCGCTGCTTCACCTCATCGCGGTGATCGCGGCCGGTGCTCTCGCATTTGCTGGTTGGGAACCCATCTCACACAAGTTGCTCGCTATCGCGGCGCTTCAGCCCTATGCCTGGGGCATCGGACTCATGCTGCCGTTCGCGCTGTACCTCTTGGTCCTACGGATCCTTTCCGACAAACTTGCGCCGGACAACCTGAACTTCCCGCAATACGTCAACCTTGCGCTCGGTGGTGCGCTTGGGGTCGCGGCAGCTGTGATCACGCTTGGTATCGCGATCATTGGTGCCGGTCATACACACTCGTCGAACAAAATCCTCAACGTCGCAGGCGCTTCGCGCACATCGAATAGTCGTGGGCAGCCAACGCTCACCAGCTCGCCGCTGTGGGTGCCGGTGCATTCGATCACATCCGGACTCTACGAAACGCTATCCACGGGTTCGATGCGACCCACGCTCTCTGCACCAACGCTTGCTTCGGAGCAGCCGTCACTTGATACGCAGGCGTTGGGCCTCTTCCGCGATACCTACGCGAAGGACGGCCGTATTGCGCGCGTCGCTGCGCCGGTTGGCGCGATCACAATCACGCGCGCGATTCTGGTTCCTGACTTTGAAGTGCCCGGCGTTGCAACCACGCGCGCGTATGTCGTCGACGTGCACCTTGAGTCAGGCGCAACCACTCCCGGCCAGGGCTTCGCGATCTCAGCATCTCAATTCCGACTCGTCGGTAAAGCGCGCGGCACCACCGGGCCGGGAAGCGGAATCGCCTATCCGATCGCGTGGTCGCAACCCAAACAAGATGGTGGTCGCGGCGTCTTCGTCTTCGATGATCGCTCTCACTATGTCTCCGGCCCTGCCGGTACGCAGACTCTCGATGTGAGCCTCATCTTCCCTGCCGACTCCTTCGCGCAAGGCGACGCGCCCCGATTCATGCAGACGATGGGCCTTCGTCTACCGTTCCCGAAGATCGACGCACAGTCGACGCTTGCCGATGCGCTTGCGATGGTGATGGGAAGCGACACGGGCGTTGCTCCTGTCATTCCAGAAGACATCGGGACCGTGAATGGCAATGATTTGTCGATCAACGACACCATCCTTCCCGCAAGTGCCGATACCAACTCGATGCCGGGCAGCATGAAATTGCAGGACGGCAACTATCTGTTTGAGGGAACCGGCGACTTCGAGCAGGGCGGCTATCGCGGAAACAAGAGCGTCGTCGTCAAGGGCGTGTGGGCGCGCGGCGGAACGCGCATCGTGCGACTCAATGTCTCGCGCGGTGGCTCGAGTTCGATCGACATTTGGGGCGACCGAAACAAACTGCGCGAGCGCGTCGGCGACACCGCGAAACTCGCGCTCGTTGATGAACTCGGTCGCGAGTATTTGCCGATCGGGTTCATTCACATCACCTCCAGTGGTGACAAGCGTGTCACAATCGAACTCGACCGGAATGGACGCTATGCCGAAGTGGGTCAGTATCCCACCCTCTCCACCTCCGGCGCAGACACGCTGTATGCGCTCTTTAGCCCAGCAATCAATCGTCGCATCGTCGGGGTGAAACTCGGTGGCGAATGGCTCGCAAAGGGCGACCTCCTCATGGAAGAAAAGCGCTGAGTATCTCTTGGGGCGTCCCGAGCCCCGCACCGATTCACCTTCAAAACTCACACAGCCCCGCCTCGAGCGGGGCTGTTTCATGTCGGACGACTGCATGCTGGGCTCGAGCACCAAGCCTGAGATTCGTTTCGTAAAAGTGTCGGAGTTTGCAGGACCCCATGAGTCATCGGACATGATGCGATTGATCAATCGCCGCGCGCGCAGCACGTGGTCCACGATCCAAACAACACGAAAGGGGAAACCATGAGCGAAAGCCCGAGGAAAATCATGAGCAGAATCATGAGCAGAATCGTGAGCAGAATCATGAGAAAGAATACGGAACCAAGTCACGCGCTCAGTCGCACGCAACAAGCTCACGGGAACGATGATCCGAGTGGCCGAAACAACGGCACCGTTCGCTCGGCCCTCCGCACTTGCACTGTGTTTTTGCGTGCACTGATGACCCATCTGCGGCAAGAAGGACTTGTCGTCGCACTTGCGTTTCTCGCTCACACACTTCAAGTTCGCCTTCGAAAGAACCGACGCGACGATGGCGAACGAGCAGCGGAAAAGTACCTTCGTACCCTCGGGTACCGGATCATTGAGCGCAACTGGCGGAGCCCGCGCGATCGCCGAGACGAAGCTGATTTGATCGCACTTTCGCCCGACCGAAGTGAGGCTGTTCTCGTCGAGGTCAAACGCGCTGCTGGCCCGTGGGATGCGCTCGATCGCGTGGACGGACGCAAAAAGGAAGTGCTTTGGCGACTACTCCTTGATCTTGAGTCGTTGACATGCGCAACGACGAGCACTCAATCGATGCCACCCGCTGTCCGTTTGCAGCACCCTCGGACTGTGGGGCGCGGGCTTCGCCGAGCGATTGCGGATGTGCGTTCGCTTCGCGTCGATCTCATCGGCGTGCGCGGAGAAGGCCGCACCGCGAGCGTAGTGCGTCATATCACTTCCGTTTTCGAACGACGCGCAAAGAGCTCTCGGGCACACGCGCGCGAGCCGACCTAAACAACGAACGAACACGCCCTCCGAACACGGCTGCTTGGTTCCACTGTCCGTGTTCGGCAAACGAACTCAGCGCCAGTATCGCTCGATGGCGATCTCAAGGAGCCTGCGCTCCATGTTGCCGATCTCATCAGTCACCCACCGACTCCGCAGCGTGGTGAGATATCGCTCGCGCTCGATGATTTCACGCCGGTTCTTCAGCTCCGATTGCAATTGCAACTGCACGCTCTTGTCAAAGATGGATCGTTCGGCGCGGCTATCGATTGCAAGTACCGCAAGCCACATGGTGAAACCACGCTGCTCAAACGGCGCGCTGATCGCATCAACACCGAGGCCTTCGAGGCGTTCCTTGTAGGCATCCGAAAATGGGAGTCCCTTGAGTCCGTCGGCAGGAAGGTCAAACGTGTTCCATAAGCCACCATCCGGCAACTTCATGTCGGCTGCGATCTGGGAGAAAGTCTTCCCCGCAGCGGCTGCTTGCTGGACGCGTGTGATTACTTCCGCTTCTGTCTGCGTATTCAGTCGAATACGACCAACCTTCATCGTGGGAGGTGGATTAAATTCAACCTCGCGTCGATCGTACTCCTGCTGCACATCGCGCCACGCAACGATGGTCCGCGGTTCAATCCGTTCGTTGAGGAGCCTGCGCGCGAGCACAATATCGCGGCGCTGTTGCATGAATTCTTCGAGCGACTGTGAGCCCTCTGCCTCAAGGCTTGCTTCCGCAGCAGCTCGGCTTCCGCCGCGCTCCGCGATGGTCTCTTCTTGCATGGATCTCAACCATGCAAAGAGTCCCTGCTGCTGTTCAGGCGAAAGTTTCGACTCTGCCTCCGCAACGATCAACTCGCTGTCGACCGTTTCCTTGAAGCTCCGACGCACAATCTCGACCAACGCGCGCCGCGCCTCCACTCGATCACGCATTGCCGCCACTTGCAGCAGCTGATCGCTGATCGGCTCGAAGAACGCATCGGCAAACACCGGGCGCCCATTGACCTGCCCGACGAGGCCCTCCACAGGCCATGATTGCCCCGGCTCGAGGCTGCGCTCGACGATGACTGGCGTCACCGCATCAACTTCGGTTGAGCCATCGGCACGCTGCGAGGTAATCTCCCTTTCCGCCGAAACGAATTCTCGGTCGCCTGAACGGAAGCCCTCTTTCTGAATGTGGACGGTCGGACCGCCGAGAACTTCTGGCGACATCTCCACAACATCCGTCACCAATCCAGCGGGCGGATGGGCAAAGTCGGAGAGGGCGATCGGACTCGTGTCGGGTCGCGACCCCGTAGAGCACGATGCGAGCATGACGCAGAGCGGGAGGAAGGTCACTCGAATCGAGCGGGACATTGCCGGAATCCTACCGCTCTCGCGCGCGAGCGTGTCGCCTCCCGGATATTCTCGCGCCATGAACGACGAAGCTCCAAAGTTGCACATCGACTCGGATTGGAAAGCGCAGGCACAGGCCGAGAAGGACAGGCTGGCTGAAAAGGAAGCCGCCCGCGCAGCGCAGGCACCAACAGGCGAGCTCGGCGAAGGCGAACTTCCTCCTGCTGACTTTCGTGCGCTCGTCGCGACTCTCGCAAGCCAAGCGATGATGGGCCTTGGCGCGTACGGTGATCCTCAGACGGGCCGGGTCGTCCTTGATGTGGTCGGTGCGCAGTTTGCGATCGACCTGCTTGGCGTGATTGAGGAAAAAACAAAGGGGAACCTCACCGCGGAAGAGGCGGCGGAACTCACCGATGTCCTCGCACAACTGCGTGCTCGGTTCGTGCAGATCGCAAAGCTCGTCGCCGCGCAGATGCAACGAGAGATGGCTGCAGGTATGGGTGGTGGCGGCATGGGTGGCGGCATGGGTGGCGGCATGGGTGGCGGCATGGGCAGTGCCCACTCGGGCATCGCTGGCTCGATCGGCGGTGGATCCATGTCAGCAGGATCCATGTCAACAGGATCCTCGGCGACCAAGTCTGGGCTCATTCTGCCCGACTAATGCACGCATCATCCGTTCTTCGTCGAACAACGACCGCGCGGCTATCTGCGAGCGCATGAACCCGCGCATGTTTGTCCGCGCCAGGCACGCTTTCATGCACCTGCAGTCGAGCGGCGAGTTTCTATACTGCGCGATTCCCGCCTACCCGGCGACTTCCCCGGAGATACCTCGTGTCCGATCCGTCCGCCCACGCAGCCAACCACTCCGCAACCGCCGAGTCCTCGTTCATCGACCGTCACTACCACTTGCTTCGACGGCTTCACTCGGCGACGGGCATCTTCCCGATCGGCCTATTCCTGCTTCCCCATCTCACGACAAACTCGTCGATCGTGTGGGGCGCGATGCTCAACAGTAAGAAGTACGAAGCGCTCGGTGCGGACAATGCCGGGATCGCGACTTTCCAGCACGAAGTCGACTTCATCCATGATCTTCCAGCACTGATCTTCATTGAGATTTTCGTGCTTTGGCTTCCCATCGCCTACCACGCGATTCTCGGCGTGTACTTCGCGCGCTCTGGAAAGACAAATACCGACCGCTACCGCTACCAATCGAACTGGCGCTACGCCGCGCAGCGCCTCACTGGCTACGTCGGCGTGCTCTTCATCTTTATGCATGTCTCGAGCCTGCGCTGGGGTTGGACCTACGGTGGGCTGATGCCTTCGTTCGACGCATCGCATGCCGCCAGCACAACGGCGCTGCACTTGCAGGGTGGAATCGTTCCCTACTTCAACGCGGCCTTCTACGCGATTTGCGTGCTCGCACTGATCTTCCACTTCGCCAATGGCCTGTGGACAGCTGCGATCACCTGGGGCCTCACGATTAGTAAGCAGGCGCAACAGCGTTGGGGCGTGGTCTGTGCTGGTGTCGGCGTCGCGCTTGCTGGCGCAGGCATGACGGCGGTGCTTGGCTTCGCCACGCTCAATCCAGAGCGCGCGGAAGCAGTCGAAACCGACATGAAATTGGACGCGAACACGCCGGTCCTGATCGTCCCCGCGTCCCGCGCCGAATGATCGCTTCAGTTTGGAACTTGAGACTGGAACGAGAAGCGGCGGGGAATCGAAGCGACAGAAGTTCAACGAAACAGTGCTCGGCAACTCAGAACGGATTCACACCATGGCAGTTTCTTCAAAGCGTCGCGTGATCGTTGTTGGCGGCGGACTCGCAGGCCTTGCAGCCGCACTCCGCGTCGCCGAGGCTGGCGTTTCGGTCGACCTCTTCTCGATCGTCCCGGTCAAGCGTTCCCACTCGGTTTGCGCCCAGGGCGGTATCAACGCCTGCAATGAAATCGCGCGTCAACAAGGCTACTCGGAGTATGAGCACTTTGATGAATCGATCTACGGCGGCGACTTTCTCGCGCACCAACCGCCGGTGTATGAGATGGCGCACTGGGCGCCGAAGATCATCGACCTGCTCGACCGGATGGGAGTCCCCTTCAACCGCACGCTTGAGGGCCAGCGCGACCTTCGGCTCTTCGGCGGATCGCTCTACAAGCGCACCCACTTCGCGGGCGCGACCACGGGGCAACAACTCATCTACGCCTTTGACGAGCAAGTGCGCCGATTCGAGAGCGAAGGCAGGGTTACGAAGTATGAGCACTGGGAGTTTCTCCGTCCGATCCTCGATGCGAACGGGGTCTGCCAAGGGATCGTTGCACAAGACCTTCGCTCGATGCAGATCCGCGCCTTCCGCGCCGATGCTGTCGTGATGGCGACCGGTGGTTGCGGTCTGGTGTTTGGCAAGAGCACCAACTCCGTCATGTGCACCGGAGGCGCCGCCAGTCGCTGCTATCAGCTTGGCGCGTGGTACGCCAACGGTGAATTCATTCAGGTCCACCCCACTTCGATCCCGGGCTCAGACAAACTTCGCCTCATGAGCGAATCTGCGCGTGGCGAGGGCGGGCGCGTGTGGGTTCCGCGCAAGAAGGGCGACACGCGCGACCCACGACAGATCCCCGATGCCGAGCGGTACTACTTCCTCGAAGAGCGCTACCCAAAGTATGGAAACATCGTGCCGCGCGATATCGCGACACGTGAGATCTTCGAGATTTGCGTGAAGGACGGCCTTGGCGTTGGCGGCGGAAACATGGTGTTCCTCGACCTTACGCACCTTGGTCGCGAATACTTGGAGCGCAAGCTCGGCGGCATCATCGAGATCTACCGTAAGTTCGTCGGTGACGATCCGGCAGAACTTCCGATGAAGATCTTCCCAGGCGTCCATTATTCGATGGGCGGCTTGTGGACCACCTATAGCGCCAAGCCGGATGGCAAGGGCATGGTCTACGGTGCGCCCAACTCGATGATGACCAACATCGAAGGTCTCTACGCCTTCGGTGAGGCGAACTACCAATATCACGGCGCGAATCGACTCGGTGCGAATGCGCTGCTCTCGTGCATCTTCGATGGGCTCTTCTGTGGCGCTGGCGTTGCAAACTATGCGCGCGATCGCAAAGTCGGAGCCGACTCGCTTGATGCGTCGCTCTTCTCTACCAACGAAAAACTGGAGAGCGACAAGATGCAACGGCTCGTCGACTCCCGCGGTTCGGAGAATCCCTACGCGATCGCGAAGGAGATGGGTGAAGAAATGACCGCGGCGAGTACGGTGGTGAAGAGTGCCGACCGACTCATGCAATCTCGAGTCAAACTCGCCGAACTCCGCGAGCGCTTCCGCCGCATCTCACTCTCAGACACGGGGCTTTGGACCAACCAAAATCTCTCGTTCGCGCGAGCAGCTGGCGACATGCTGATTCTCGCGGAAGCGATGATCGAAGGTGGACTTGAGCGCAAGGAATCGCGAGGCGCCCATTTCCGCAGCGACTATCCGGAGCGTGATGATCCAAACTTCATGAAAACGACCATCGCTCGATTTGATCCCGAATCAACGCGACCGTCGATCTCATTCGAGCCGTATGACCTTCCGCTGGTCAAGCCGCGGCTTCGCACCTACGGCAAAGTTGGCGGCTAGCGCCGATGGGGTTGGCGGCTAGCGCCGATGGGGTTGGCGGCTAGCGCGAAGCCTCGCGGATGACTTCGAATTCAACAGGACGCGCAATCGCGCGTCCTGTTTCATGCGTGCGATGATGCAATCAGCCGCCGACGCGAGCCACATTGAACGCGCTGAGGCCAAGCGCAACAATCGTCGCGATGACCAGCGGCCACGCGCGCATGGAGCGACCGGCGATACCGACCGCTGCGAGCACGCAGCACACGACCACCAGGGGCTGCAAGTAGCGCTCAAAGCACTGCTGGTTTGCCGTCTGCGCAGCGGTCATGCCCACGAGTACGAACAGTGCGAAGACGCCGACGCCACGACCAGCGATGTCTGCACTCCGTGACCACAATCGGAGATAGGCGCCGAGCGCAGCGGCTCCGAGTCCTGCGAGCACAACGAGGAGAATCGATCGATCAAACGGTGCGGGAAGTTTGCTCGCAACGGTCCAAAGAATGCCGCCGAACCGAACATGCACGATGTAACTCGAGGGAACAATGCAGGCGACCATCGCGGCCAATACGCCGAGAAACGCCATGCGCGTGGTGCACAACTCGCGCACGAATCCAGGAATCGTTACGAAGGCCGCCATGCCCCAAATCGCAACGAGCGCGAGCACGTAGACCGGGGTCACCGGATTCGCGCCGCCACCGTGGTACTCGCGAAATGAGGGAGGCACGAGTCCGCCCCAAAGTGCAACGAACGCAAGGACAACAAGAAACGCTGGCAACAGCGTCATTCCGGCAAGAAACAGTGCGCCCGGCGCAGGCATTCGCCGCTGCGCGCAAGCACGCGCAACCACAGCCGCTCCAGGAAACGCCGCTGCATAGATAAGAATCTGTCGAATCAAAACAGCGAACGTCGCCCACGCCGACGCGATCAGACCGACACGAATCGGCATCCTCGCTGAACCATCCGCAATGGAAAGCGACGCCGCCGCCGCAAGCAACAGCGCGAGTGACGCAAGGTTGTCTGTCGTGAGCCAAATCGACGAACTCAATACGTAGGGTGAACAGCCGAGCATGCAGCCAGCGGCGATTGCGACACCCGCGCTTGCACGCCGCGCAACTATTGCGGTCAAGAGTCCGACGAACGTCGCACCAAACAGTGCATTGAGAAACGCGAGCGCGACTCCGTCGATGCCGAATCGAACGAGGGTCGCCATGATCAAGTGGTAGCCCGGAGTGGTCGCCGACTTGTAATCACCGAGTTCAGGCAGCGGCAATTGCTCTGCAAACTGCTTGATGACCGGAAGGTGGTAATCCGTTTGGTCCGCCCACTCACTTGTGCCAACCACACCCATCGCAATGACCGTACCCGCAAGCACCAGATGGACAGCAACTGTCACCACCACCGCGCGCTGCCGCATGCGACGACTCGATATCGGTTCGACATCCACCCCGACGCTCACCGCTCAGCCCCAACACCGTTCGCTGCACTTGTGGCCGTCTGCTGGAGAAACACCGACTCAAGCGTGTTGCCAACCTGTGGAACGAACAACACCATGCCGAGCAAGACGCCAAAGAACAGCATCGAGAGAAGCACGACCCGATCGCTCTTGAGCGCATCGAGCGGACTGTCGGAACTTCCATCATTGGCTCGGCGCCAGAATCGATGGATCGCCACAAGTACGATCGGCGTGAGAAGCGCAAGTCCGGTCGCACGCGGCCCGAAGAGGTTCCACGCGTGGTCAGAGAGCGTGTAAGAGAGGTACATCAGCGTCGTCATCACCGCCGAAAGCCCGAGGAGCCATTGCAGTTCTTCACGGCCGCGATATCCGGCCGGTGACTTCCATGCGCTTCCCGCGCGCTCCGCTGAAACAAGATCGCACATGCGCTTGATAAAGCCGAGATAGAGGCAAAGAAAGAAGACGCAGAGAACAAGCCAAACACTGATCTGCACATCAATCGCGATCGCGCCAGCCGCCGCGCGCAATCCGAAACCCGTCGCGATGACCGCCACATCAACGAACGCCACGCGCTTCAGCCCGCCGTTGTAGGTGAGTTGAAGCAAAGCGTAGATTGCCACTGAACCGGCAAGCGCGACAGACACCGTCGACGCGAGTCCAAGCGCAGCCACCACGAGACCGATGCCGAATGCCGTCGCGAAACCGGGAGTCACCGCGCCAGCCGCGACTGGCCGACGACGCTTCACCGGATGCACGCGGTCCTTCTCAGCATCTATCGCGTCGTTGACGCAGTAGAAACCGCTCGCGACGAGGCAGAATGCTGCGAAAGCAATCCCCGCGGCCGTGGCCTTCGCCGCCACAAGTTCCGGCGCGTGCGTTCGCACAGCATTCGCGGCCCAGAAGACGAAGGCGAGCAGCACGAAGCTGTTCTTTGCCCAATCTCCGGGACGGCAGAGCTTGAGGATGTCCCGGGGTGCCGCCATCGTGAACTTTCCTATCGGCGCTTTCGCAGGTGCATCGTCACAAGGGATCACGGAAACGGAAACGGATTTCCTCCGATTCGACTCCGCGAGGATGCCTCCGGCGAAGCACGCCGCAGTCAAGTCAGACTATCATCGCCGACCTCCTGAGAACTCCATGGTTTCCGACTCCGCCCACCCCCAGCGTCCCGGCCAGCGTCCCGCCTCGAGCACCAATCGATCGGTTCGGTTCCGCATCAAGCGGCAAGACCGCCCGGGCGAGGGTGCGCGTTGGGAGGATTTTGTCGTCGACGTGGAGCCAGGCGCGAATGTCATCGCCTGCCTCCAGCAGATCGCGCGACTCTCGAAGACCGCCGAGGGGAAGGCGACGACCCCCGTCTGCTACGACTCCGGCTGCCTCGAAGAGGTTTGCGGCTCGTGCGCGATGATCATCAATGGCAAGGTCCGTCCTTCCTGCTCCGCGCTCATCGACAATGTGGTCGGCGAGGACGGCACGATCACCCTTGAGCCGCTGTCGAAATTCCCTGTCGTGCGCGACCTTGCGGTCGATCGATCGCGCGCCTTTCATAATCTTGAGCGCGTCAAGGCGTGGGTTCCCGTTGACGGCACCTACCACCTCGGAGCTGGTCCGAAGGACACTCCCGAGAATCAAGAGATGCGCTACACGCTCTCGACCTGCATGACCTGCGCGTGCTGCCTTGAGGCATGCCCGCAGTTCAACCTCGAAGAGAACGCCGACAAGTGGGATTCTGAATTCATCGGGGCCCACGCGATCAGCCAGGCGCGACTCTTCAACACCCATCCGACCGGTGCCACTCTCGCCAACGAACGGCTTGACGTGCTCATGGCCAAGGGCGGCATCAACGACTGCGGGAACGCGCAGAACTGCGTCAAGGTGTGCCCCAAGGAAATTCCACTGACTGAGTCGATCGCAGCAATGGGCCGCGCAGTCACCGTGCACGGTGTGAAGAAGTTCTTCTCTGGGCGCTGATCGCTGCGGCCTTTCACACGAGTTGCGCGAGCACTTCGTTTGCGAGGAGCGTTCCTCGTCGCGTCAATCGCAGCCGTGATGTGTGTTGATCCCGCTCGAGAAAACCATCGGCGATCGCCTTCGCGAACACTTGCGCGCGCGTCGGAACGAGACGCACCGCGTGCGCTTCAAGGGCTGCATCGATACCTTCGAGCAGCCGAAGTCCGAGCATCAGTGCCTCGCTGACATGACGACCCTCATCCGGAGCTTCGTGGTCGACCACCGACTGCGAATGGCGTGTTTCTCGAGCGAGCCAATCGCCAAGCCTCGGCACAACCTTGAAACGGTGTCCGGCGATGAACCCACTCGCGCTCGGCCCAATGGCCCACCACGGCTCACTTCGCCAATAGACGAGGTTGTGCCGACAGGCGCGCCCCGGCTTCGCGTAATTCGAAATCTCATATTGCGCAAAGCCCGCTGCCGCGAGCATCTCCACGGTGGCCTCGTACATCTCGGCCTCCTCGCCCTCATCGCACGGTTCGAACTGCCCGAGCTCGAGTCGCTTTGTCATCGCAGTATTCGCTTCGTAGGTCAGCCCGTAGCACGAGAGGTGCTCTGGCCCAAGAGCGAGCGCGCGGGAAAGATCCGATTGCCAGTCTGCAAGTGATTGACCGGGAATTCCGAAGATGAGATCGAGGTTGAAGTTCGTCAACCCCGCGCCACGCAGCGCGTCCACCGCGCGAGAAACATTCGCAGGATCATGCCAGCGCTCAAGCGTCTTCAAGTGTCGCGGATCGAAACTCTGCGCGCCGATCGACATACGGTTCACACCGGAATCGACCAGAACTCGCGCCTTCTCCGCATCGATCGTTTCGGGATTGGCTTCAACCGTCCACTCGACATCACGCGCCAGCGGAAATCGGCGAATCTGCGCAGCAAGAACCGTGAGTTCTTCCGCAGTGAGCAGGGTCGGCGTACCCCCCCCGATAAACACCGTGTCAATCTCTCCCGCAACGCGGTCGAGCGTCCAATCGACGTCCGCGATGAGGCGCGCGAGGAATTCGCCGCTTCGCGCCTCGCGGTCGACGAATGAGTAAAAATCGCAGTAATGGCACTTGTGAAAGCAGAACGGAACGTGCACATAAAGCCCACGCGCATGGTGCCGTCCAATAGGAAGGAAGTCGCTGAGCGGACGCGCAAGAGGCGCGTCGCGCGTCGCGCCGTCGTCGTGAAGCCTGAGATCCGTCACGATGGCAGCATAGGAAGTCCCGAAATGTCTGCGCTCTGAACCAACTGCCCTCAAGCGGGTGCCCAAACTTGCCGATTCCGTCCCCGGTGGCGGTCTACACGCCACCACCGGAGGCAGTTCCCGATGGCAGGCGACGAAGTCATTCGAATCATGTGCCCAAACCTTGGGTGCCAACGCGTGCTCGCGGTTCCCTCGAGCGCGCGCGGCAAACTTGTTCGCTGTCGTGGCTGCGGTTCAAACATCCGCATTCCAGTTCCCCGCGTTGATGGCGCCCCCCCGTCACAGTCGGGAAGTTCGTCCGCGCAGCAGCAGAAGCCCGCAGCGTAAACCCTCACGCGGCGAGCGGCTGATGCCGACTTCCAACGCACAAAACCCAACAAACGCGCTGCTACACTGCGTGCTTGTCTCCTTCTACGCACCACCGTTCTTCTTCCTCGCCCGCAGTTCATGCAGCCGTTGTCGGCCTCCAATGGGGCGATGAGGGCAAGGGCAAGATTGTCGACCTCCTCACCTCGCGCTACGACTGCATCGTGCGATACAACGGCGGCGCGAATGCCGGGCACACCGTGCAAGTCGGTACTGAGCGTTACGCGCTGCATCTCATCCCCTCTGGCATTCTCGGCAGCGGAAAGATCAACATCGTCGGGAACGGCGTCGTGGTCGATCCGGAAAAACTCCTCGACGAGGTCGACGGACTCCGCAAGCGCGGGGTGCATGTTGGCGACAATCTGCGTATCTCCGATCGCGCCCATGTGGTGATGCCCTACCACAAGGAGCAGGACGCCGCGCTTGAAGAACTGCTTGAGAAGAAGTCTGGCAAGTCGGGAGCAGGGCAGATTGGTACCACGCGTCGTGGCATCGGCCCTGCGTATTCCGACAAGGTTCGCCGATCGACCGCATTGCGCATGGGCGACCTCCTCGACCACGCGCTTCTCCTCCGAAAGCTCGAGACGATTTGCGGCCTTCGCATGGCTGAACTCGAAGCGCTTGGCGCAAGCGTAACCCCGCTCATTCCTGAACAACTCGCTGCGCGCTTCGCTGCCGCCGGAGAGCGGCTGCGTCCACACATCACGGACACCGTCTACCTCGTTCACGATGAAATCAACGCCGGGCGGAGCGTGCTCTTCGAGGGCGCGAACGCGTGCCTCCTCGATATCGACCACGGGACATTCCCCTACGTCACGAGTTCGAACTGCTCGACGCTCGGCATCCCCGCTGGCTCTGGCGTCCCGGGTCGCATGATCGGCAAGGTCTATGGCATCATGAAGGCCTACTCGACCCGTGTCGGTGGCGGACCCTTCGTCACCGAGTTGCTTGACGAAACCGGCAACCGCATTCGCGCGCGCGGCCGCGAGTACGGAACCACGACGGGTCGCCCGCGTCGGTGCGGCTGGCTTGATCTCGTGGCTGTGAAATACTCCGTGATGGTCTGCGGTGCCGACGCGATCGCGTGCACCCTGCTTGACGTACTGAGCGGCTTTGATGAGCTCAAGATTTGCGTGGGCTACCGTCGCCCGGACGGCAGCGTGACAGATCGCTTCGTTCCCGATGCCGAGCGCATGAACGGGTTCACCCCCATCTATGAAACGCTTCCGGGTTGGGAGCGCGAACTCACCGCGTGTACCGATCGCGACGACCTCCCGCGCGAGGCTCAGGCGTACCTCGGATTCGTGGAGAATTTCGTCGGAATCCCGGTCGAGCTCGTCAGCGTCGGCCCTGAGCGCTCACAGACTTTCGAATCATCGCAGCGCTTTGCCGCGGCGCACTGACCACTTCGCTCATGGAACCGCCCGTTGCATCCGTTCGAACCAGCGCGGCAGAGACCGCCGGGGCGCTTGTCGGCGTTCCCCGTGAGCGTTGGCCGCGACACATAGCGTTCATCATGGATGGCAACGGTCGATGGGCAGAGGCGCGCGGGCTCCCACGCGTCGCTGGGCACCGTGAAGGGGTCGATGTCGTGCGTCGGATCGTGACCGAGTCGGCGCGCCTTGGGCTTGAGGTGATCACGCTGTACTCATTCTCGAGCGAAAACTGGAAGCGCCCGGCCGACGAGGTTTCCGCGCTGATGCTCCTTTGTGCAGAGTTCCTGCGACAGGAGCGACCAACCATGGTGCGGGAGAACATTCGTTTCCGGCGGATCGGGCGCCGCGATGGGCTTCCGTCTGACGTCCTAGAAGAACTCGATCGGACCGAACAGGTCACCTCCGGTCACACCGGACTCACGCTCTGCCTCGCACTCAATTATGGTTCCCGGACTGAAATCGCCGACGCCGCGCGCGCCCTCGCACGCGAAGTGGCCGATGGCACACGATCGCTCGACTCGATCGACGAGCACGCCATCTCGAGCCGCCTCTACACAGCGGGCCTTTGCGACCCCGATCTTCTCGTTCGGACTGCTGGCGAAATGCGGGTGTCGAATTACCTGCTCTGGCAAATCTCCTACGCCGAACTCCACGTCACCTCCGTGCTTTGGCCAGACTTCTCGGTCAACGATCTCTCCACCGCGATCGCAGCCTTCGCTGGGCGCGAGCGGCGGTTCGGCGCGGTTCTCCCGCCGAAGGGCGAACTGGGCGCAACATGCGGCGGATAGCACGACGCGCGCGCGTGACTTCCTTGCCCGACTTGCAAGCATGACTCTCCGCGTCGCCCCGCGCATTGGACTCTTTGGCGGCTCAGCGAATCTTTCGGAAATGCCGCGTGCGGCTGCGGTTGGCTTGCAATGTGAGCCATTCGCACGATGATGTCCGAACGTGCGGTTGCGGCGGGCTGTCGGTCCGTCGCTGCACTCAGCGAACGTCATGCGGACCTGCCCCCGGCTCCGCGCGAAAACGCGGAGAGGCACGGGCTCGTGCACAGGCTCGTGCACAGGCTCATGCACAGGCTCATGCACAGGCTCGGGTGCACAGGTTTTCTAAAAGTGGGCGTTCGGCGAACAAAGTGCCCGCGCGCCGTGTTTGATCGCATCACCGTCGGCGTCCGCAGCGTTCCAGTTTGTCTGAGAGAACCATCGTCGGCCAAGGCGCGACGACACAACGAAATACCTCATGTACTCCACCTGCCGCTTCAAAGCGCTTACCACCCTCGCCTCTGCCATCGCCCTCGCTGGCATTCCTGCGTCGTTGGCGTTCCGCGATTCCAACCGCGAAGTTGCGATTGTCGATCCAGCGCTTGCGAAGCTTGGCATCCAGGATGCGCGCGAGCTCTCCGCTGTCGATGCGCTCCCAGGCGCCGACCTCCGTTGGGATTTTCCGCGCCTTGATGCAGCACAACTCGAAATCGGTCAGAGCCTCACGTTCCTGCTGCCTGGGTTTCGCACCATCGAGATTCCGCTCGTCGATCGCATGCTGATCGCGCGCGATGCTGTTTCGTTCACGTTCGCCGATCCGACCATCGGCGCGAGCGCGGAGATCGTTGTCCACGCTGGCCTTGTATCGGGAACGATCCGCGCGCAACTCGCCACGGGTTTCGAGGCATGGGAACTCACGACCGGCACCGATCGCTTCGGCATCGGTGGCGATTGGTACACGCCGGCAATCGACAATGTCATGATCGATCCACCGGTGGCGATGGAAGGAAATCAACTCGGTGAACCCGAAAGCGAAGGCGGTATCGCTGATGCGGGTTGTGAAGATACTGGCGCGTTCATCGATGTACTGGTGGCGTACACGCCGGGGTTTTTCGCGGGCTTCTCGTCCCTCGAGGCGATGAAGACGCTTGTCCTCGCAGATATCGCGCGCGCCAATGCTGGTCTTACGAATTCAAACGCGATTCCACGATTCCGTGTCGCGGGTTACTACGCGTGCCCGCAAAATTCAACCGGCGATGTCACCAGCGACCTCACCCGCTTGCAAGCTCCAACGGACGGTTGGAACGACGGCGTTCATGCTGCGCGCAACGACGCGCGCGCCGATCTCGTGATGCTGTTTGACCCGCCATCCGTCGCTGGTGGCGGCACGGCGTTTCAAGGAATCGCGGGGGGTTCGGCTACCGGTTTCTCGGTCAACGCCGCGCCAAACAGTTTCATCGCCGCTCGACTCCTCGGACTCAACATGGGTGCGTGTTTCGAGTCGTCATCGCCCGCCGCCTGCCCCGGCTATTTTCCCTACGCACACGGATTCATCTTCCGGCCACTCGGTGTTGCGGTCGACTACGGAACGATCATGGTCAATGCCGCGGTCGTCACGCAACCGATCTTCTCAAACATTTATGTCGACTGGATGGATACCGCGACTGGCTCAGACCTCGCGAATAACGCACGCACACTGAGCCTGACCGCGAACAATGTTGCGAACTACCGCTGTAGTAACGGCCCCGACGCTGATTGCGACAACGATGGCATCCTCGATGCAGATGCCATTGCTACGGGTCTTGTTCCCGACTGCAATCGCACCGGACTCCCCGACAGTTGCGACATCGCGATCGGTATCAGTATTGATCTCAACAATGACGGTGTGCCCGACGAGTGCCCCCTGACCGACACGGAATTCGGTCTAACTGGCGTTGTGCAACTCGACACCTTCGGAACAAGCGTCTCGCTTTCCGCGAAAGCCGCAGACCCCACGATTCTTCTCGGTATCGGTGCCCCTGGTGACGACACAGGTGCCTCGAATGCGGGTGAAGCGTTTGTTGTCGACGCAACTGCCGGCATCCTTGATGCCTCGAGCGCCGCGACTCTGCGTCCGCACGACCCGATCACGAACTCGTACTTCGGCCGCTCCATCTCGGTATTCAAACGCCCATCGAGCCTGCTCCCCGCGTACCCCGCGCGCAACCTTGCACTCGTTGGCGCGTTCCGTTGGCCACAGTCCACGACATCGGGCAACTACCCGTCGAAGGGCGCGGTCTATCTGTTTGAAGAGAAGCCTGATGGAACGTGGGGCGCTGTAATGCAGCCAAACACAACCGGCCCCGCCACACCGTGGCGTTTCTCGCCAGCAGGTTCGGGCGGCTACGGCACGCAGAGTTATGCGCTGTTTGGTTACGCCGCGGAGATCGGCCATGCGGCGGTTGAAAATTCCGACATCATCGTCGTCGGTACACCGGGTCATGATGAGGCGAAGGGCGCGGTGTTCATCGTGCGCAATCCGTCGTTGAATGTGTCGACGTCCGTCAGGAGGGATCAGCCGATCGTGAGTCGGCGCGATGTACTTGTGGGCGCGCAGGCTGGCGACAATTACGGTGCAGCGATTGCACTCGAAGACAACTTGCAAACATCCGGCGCCTCGCGCGTCGTGTTTGTTGCCGGTGCTCCCGGGACAGCGGACGGGAGAGGCGCTGCCTACATCCGTGAACGCGCCGCCTCAACCAACGGCTTCGGAACAACCTGGCCAACCAGCTTTGGCTACAACTTCCCGATCAACAACCCCGTCGGTGCAGGTGCGCCGCTCGCGGCTGGCGATCGCTACGGCACTTCGGTTGCGATTTCGCAGCGACTCGTCGTGGTCGGCGCCCCCGGAACGGGCGGCGGTAAGGGACGCGTCCACTTCTGGGAACGGAATGATTTGTTTGGAACATCCGGCCGCTGGAATTACCGCGGCTTCTTCACCCTCGATGATCCGATGGTCGAGCAGTTCGGCTCCTCGGTCTCAATCGCGCCGTCGATGGTCGCCAACGAATTCACCGTGATCGTCGGCGCTGCCAAGGCGGATGTCCAAGTCGGCTCAACCCTCAAGGTTGACGCGGGTGCGGTCTTCGTACTGAAGAAGGTGTTTGGTACGTCCGGTGCGACACTTGTGGAGCGCCGAACCTCAAACGCGCCAGTTTCTGGCGACGAATTCGGCTACTCAACCACTGCTCTTCAAGGCTTCTCACTCATCGGCGCACCCTTCAAGGACAGCGGCGGACTCAACGCTGGAGCCGCGAAACTTCTCACGACCCCTTGAACTTTCCGCGCCCCACCTGATCGCCATCGCGCTTCCCCCGACACTTGCCTCACCATCCTCCGCTTCCATGCGCATCACACGACTCATCACCACGCTCGCCATTCTGTTCTCGGCAGGCCTTGCCTCGCTCCTCACAGCGAGCACAGTCCATGCCCAGGCCGCCTGCGGCGACGCGCCGAACGACTGCTTCACCACCAATCTTTTCGGTGGCGGATGCAGCAACCCAATCTGCTGTTCACTTGTCTGTACTGCTGAGCCCGCATGTTGCGACATCGCATGGGATGATGTCTGCGTCGCGCTCGCCGAGAAGTACTGCTCCGACTGTGGGCTTGTGAAGGACTCGTGCTTCGAATCCCACGCAACGCCGTCCTGCAACAATGGCGCGATCTGCGAACTTGTCTGCGCAACGCCCGGATACGAAGCGTGCTGCGACGTGCGGTGGGACGAAGCTTGCGTTCGCCGCGCCGTCGCATTGACCGCCGACTGCGGCCTGCCCGCGACCGGCTCGTGCGTCGTTGTGCACGAAAATCCCAACTGCCGTGATGCCGAATGTTGCCAGACTGTGTGCGCCATCGACCCACGCTGTTGCGATCTGACTTGGGACCAGGCTTGCGTGAATTGGGCGGAGCGCTTCTGCATCACCTGCGGAAACCCACGCGCCGGCAGTTGCTGCCACTCGCACCAAGGCCCCCACTGCGACGACCTGGTGTGCTGCGAGGCCGTCTGCACGATTGACCCGTTTTGCTGTGAGACTCGCTGGGACTTCGACTGTGCACGCCAAGCGTCCTCAACCACGATCTGCAACATTCCAAGTTGCCGATGCGGCGAGGGTGGTGCTGAGGCTTCGTGCCGCGCCGTGCATGAAAACCCAGGCTGCAACGATCGCATCTGCTGCGACGAGGTCTGCTACTTCGACAACTTCTGCTGTGAGGCGGAGTGGGATTACACCTGCGTCCAGATGGCACTCGCCCGTTGCGCGCTTTCGCCGAGTCCGATCATCAACGGTATTTGCGAAGATGCGACTGGAAGCTGCTTCGTCGATCACACCGGCCGTGGCTGCTCGGATGCTGCATGCTGCGCGCGGATTTGCCAAATCGATATCACCTGCTGCGATGCCGTCTGGGATGCAGACTGCGCGGCACTCGCTCGAGTGAACTGCAACGGTTGCGGCGACATTGATGCCGGCAGTTGCTACTACCCGCACGGCACACCGTCATGCCTTGATCGCACATGCTGTGACGCGGTCTGCGATATCGATCCCTCGTGTTGCGACATCGAATGGGACATCTTCTGTGTGATCAACGCTGGCACCTACTGCCTTGATACCGTGATTACCTGCGGCGACCCGCGCGTTCGACCATGCGCGGTCGCGAGCTATCTCCCAGCCTGCGCCGACGAGGAGTGCTGCGCCTACATCTGCAACTCACTCGACCCCACTTGCTGCTCGCGCGGTTGGGACGAGACATGCGCTGCCAACGCCGTCTATGTCTGCGACCTCGGCATCAACAACTGCCCCGCCACCGGTTCGCCACTTGTTGCGCACGGTACGCCAGGCTGCTCCGATGAACTCTGCTGTGCCGCCGTCTGCTCGATTGATCCTTTGTGCTGCTCATTCGGTTGGAGCGCAGAGTGCGTGCGCGTCGCGAAGGGCGTGTGCGTGACCTTTGGCGATTGTCCTGGCGCAGGCCCATGCGACGCGACCCACGCGACGCCAGGCTGTGAAGACGCAACCTGCTGCACCATCGTCTGCCAGAATGATCCATTCTGCTGCGAAGTGAGTTGGTCGAGTTCGTGCGCCCAAGCAGCGCGCGCGCTCTGCGTCCCACGACCGTCATGGCCGTGCCCGTGCAACGGAAGTTGTTTCGAAGCGCATCCTGAGACTGGCGGCTGTAACGACGAGGTTTGCTGCTCGGGCGTGTGCAATATCGATCCACTCTGCTGCACGCAGAGTTGGGACGAAGGCTGCGTCACCATCGCACGAGTGACCTGCTGTAACTACCCCGGCTGTGGTGACATCTGTACGGGGAGCTGCCTTGTGCCCCACCAGACTCCGTTCTGTGATGACGCGTCGTGCTGCGAGGCGGTCTGCCGCTTCGAGCCCTATTGCTGCGATGTTCGCTGGGACTCTTCGTGCGTTCTCGAAGCACGCCGAACGTGTCTCGGAGGTTGCGGACTCCCCGTCAGCGGTAACTGCTTCAACGAGCACGACCTCCCCGGCTGCAACAATGGCGACTGCTGCAGCAGCGTGTGTGCAGCAGAGGAGTTTGAGTATTGCTGCCTGACCAGCTGGGATTCCAACTGCGCTGATCGTGCGCGCAAACTCTGCGTAGACGATCTCCCAGAGTGTGGCCGTATCGGTCTGCCTGGCTGCAACATTCCTCACGACAGCCCATCCTGCGGCGATCAAGATTGCTGCGAGGCGATCTGCAACATCGACGATTTCTGCTGCACCAACGAGTGGGACAGCGCATGCGTGGCGTACACCTATACGACCGCCGGCTGCGAGCGTTACCAAGCCGAGTGTGGCGGCGCGTGTGCGGGCTCGTGCTGTGAGCCTCACCTCGCCCCATGGTGTAACGATGAAGCCTGCTGTGATGCGATCTGCTTGATCGACATCTTCTGCTGCACGACGGAATGGGATGCGTTCTGCGCCCAATCCGCGCGTCAGAACACGGCTTGCAATGTCGCTTGCCCCGATCCCAAGTGTGGTACGCCCGAGGCTGGCAACTGCTGCGTCCCGCATGACAATGCCAACTGCAACGATGCGACCTGCTGCGACACCGTCTGTGCGACCGACCCGACCTGCTGCAATGTCGTCTGGGACGGTATCTGCGCTTCGATCGCCAATGCGGAATGCGACAACTGCGGCGGCGGATCAAGTTGTGGGGCGG
Source organism: Candidatus Kuenenia stuttgartensis (assembly GCA_945902075.1). GTDB lineage: Bacteria > Planctomycetota > Phycisphaerae > Phycisphaerales > SM1A02 > QWPT01. The sequence goes on from CAMDMA010000002.1 coordinate 94,789, forward strand.
CGGATGCAGGCTCGTGCTGCAACGAGCACGAAACGACGCCGTTCTGTGACAACGCCAAGTGTTGCGTTCTGGTCTGCTCGCTCGACGAGACCTGCTGCATCGACGGGTGGGACACCACCTGCGTAAAGCTCGCGCAGATTCTCTGCGGTTGCGATTGATCTCAACGAGATGGTTTAGCAGGCCCGCGCGACAATCGCGCGGGCCTGCGTGTTTTTCCGCGCAACGAACACAACCGTATCGCCCTGCGGTGTACAGCCAAGTTCGCGCGTGAGCCGATCGGCATCGGTGACGCCGCCTCGCAGACGGACGCTTCGCAGGGAGAGTTTGTGCTGTCGAACCACTTCGGAAAGCGCGACAGCAAGTGACTCAGGTCGGCCCGAAACTTCGCACACGAACTCGAACGATTCAAACCACGGAGCCGCGAGTGGCGCGTTCGTCACAATGAGCCCAAGCCCGCGCGCAACTTCAAGAGCGCCCGTTCCACGCGTGGCTTCGGTCAGAAGTTGCGCCCGCTCGAGCGCCGATGCTGGTTCAGAAATGAAGCAGCCCGCTGAAAGCGACTCCAGCGCGACTCCAATCCGTTGAGCACAACAATCGTCAGGAAGCCCAACGATCGTTGCTGCTGAGCCGACAGGCGTTCGCGTTCCAAGAACAGTTGCCCGCGTCTCCCGCGGATTTCCGGCAAATGCGCCGCTCCACGCAATCGCCTGGACAAGTGCGTCATCCTCCTGAATCCACTCCCACTCAAGTGTCATCCCTGTGAATGCGCGACGATCGACACCTGGCGAAAACTTGATTCCGGCAGCGGCAGTCTCGCGCAGCGCCCGCTCGATCCAGTCGCGGCCGGGCTGGTGATCATCAAGGCTCCAGGATCGTGTGGACGCGCGCTCGTCCCGGCGCGCGGGATCCGCATGGATGGCGCGACCGCGGATGTCGATCGACTCGACATCTGCGACGAGGGTTGCGCAACGCGCGTTCATTCCCGTCATCCACGCGCGCCGCGGGTCAAGATCGATGGCGGTGACTGCAAGGCCGCCGGCAGTGAGGGCCATCGCATCTCCGCCGATTCCAGAGCACAGGTCGAGTATCTCTGCGCCCGGCCCAAGCGCTTCGACCATGCGCAGCGCCTTCCACGCGGCAACTCGCGCCCCGGATGCTTGCTCCACGCCCGCAACATCGCACCAAAGCGTTTTGTGCTCGGGAAATTTTCGGAACGCCTTTCGGCGCGCGGTCGCGAGCTCAATCGCAGCAGCCACCAGATCTGCCTCGAAACGCCGACGAAGCCGCATGATCGACGCAGCATCGCGTGGGTCGACCGCAGCGGCCGCCGCAACCACGCCATCTTCGCCGCCCCCGGCCGCGAGCCTTTTCCAAAGCGAGACGTCACGCCAATCGGTCATCGCGGCAGCGTAACTCTCGCGACGACCTGTCGGGAACTGTCGACCCACGAAGATCCGCGCTGCGAAGCGAATCCCGCGTATAACGCCGTGATGCTCCAGAGCGGTTGCTTGGCAACACCTCCTCGCTTGACCCTGCTCGACCCAAGCTCTGCGAGGAGAATCCAGTTTTTACTCACCGAAGCGGACAGTCCGTGCGCGCACGCCTCTCGACCCGCGCCAACACGCACCCGCGCGACCTTGCGGTCGAACCTCATTTTTGTCAGCCTTTTGTCTGCTGTTGGTGCCATTGCTCTCCACGCTGCGCCAACGACGGGCTCTCTCGCCGCCCAGGCGCGCGTTCCGCCGGGGCACTTCGAAGCCCGTGTAGAGGAGAGTGCGATGCGTAAGAATCCGAAGTCGTTCGCCATGGCCGCAGCCGCGGCGCTGTCCGTTGCCACCGGAGCCGCAGCGCAGGACGCCGTCCAATGGCGCGTCGAGGATGGTGGGAATGGGCATTGGTATGCGACGCTTGGCGAGGTACATCACTGGCCTGAGGCCCGAGCGCGCTGCGAGCAACTGGGCGGTTACCTCGCAACACTCACGTCAGCCGCCGAATGGTCGTGGGTGGTAACTGCAACGAATATCGAGCACGGGTATGTCGGCGGCTATCAGGATGCGTCGGCGAGTGACTACGAAGAGCCGTACGGTGGTTGGCGATGGGTGACCGGTGAGCAATTCGCGTTCAACAGCATCTCGATGCTTCCATTCGATGATTGCCCCGGCGCCGCTCCGGCATCGTGCGTTTGTGGTTCGGGCGCTCAGGATGTTCTATTTGCAATGGGCTGCTGTGGTCACATGATGAACGACAGTCAGGATGGGACGTCCTTCGACTGCAACATGGCGGGCGAGGTTCCTTACCCCCCTGTTGATTCGCTTATCGAATGGTCCGCCGACTGCAACAACGATGGGCTGGTCGACTACGGTCAGATCCGCGCGGGCGAACTCGAAGACACGAACGCGAACAACATTCCCGATTGCTGCGAGGGACAGCTCGTCTCGTGGGGCGACAACTCTCTCGGCCAATCAACCCCACCGATCCTTCGTGCGCCGATCGACTCAATCACTGCGGGATATGACCACAGCGCGTGTCTGCTCACCGACGGGACGGTGCTTGTGTGGGGCTACAACGCCTTCGGGCAACGCGATGTGCCAGCCAACCTTCAGAATGTCGTTCAGATTTCCGCGGGTGATCGTTTCATGCTCGCCCTACAAGCGAACGGCGTCGTACGCGCATGGGGATTCAACGACTACGGCCAATGCAATGTTCCTGCGGATCTCCCCTTCGTCGTCAAGATCTCTGCAGGTGGCAATCACAGCATGGTTCAGTTGAGCGATGGGACACTGCGCTGCTGGGGAAACAACACAAGCGGAGAATCTACGGTGCCGACCGATCTTGGATCGGTGAGCGTGTTTGAGGGTGGCGTCTACCACTCGATCGCTGTCACCACATCGAGCCTCATCCGCTGTTGGGGTCTCGACGACTACGGCCAATGCACACCACCCAAAGCAATCACCACTGCAGTCGCCGTGAGTGGTGGCGATCGCCACTCGGTCGCACTACTCGCAAACGGATCCGTGCGCTGCTGGGGTCAGAACACTTATGGTCAATGCACGCCCCCTACCGATCTTCCGCCGCTGACAGCGATTTCCGCAAGTGATCGCTACACACTGGGACTCACGACGGCAGGTCGGGTTGTGCCATGGGGCGTAGAAATCGGCCAAAGCCCTAGCTCAGGCACCATTTGCACAATGATCGCGGCAGGCGCGTACCACGGGATTGCCGCGCTTGAGCAGGCGGAGTGCCCAATTCCTTGCGCTGCCGACGTCACTGGCAACGACAACGTCGATGCGGCGGATCTTGCGGCAATCCTCAGCGCGTGGGGCGGTGCGCCGACGGGTAAGGCGAACGCCGATGTGAACGGCGACGGCAGCATCGATGCGGCAGATCTCGCCGCGGTGCTGAGTTCGTGGGGCCCCTGTCCGTGACGGAGCCGACGGGGGCGGGTCCGTCCGGCGGAGCTGAAGACGCGCGCATCGCAAGCGACGACGCGGGCTTTCCGCGCGCGCCGCTTCCGATCTCGCGACCGCGCGTCGATCACTTTCCAACGACGCAACTCACAACGCTTCTCGACGAACTCCGCACGCTGCACGGCGACGACCAACGCACGCGTCTCGCAGCGACAATCATGCACCGCTACGCTGAGCCGCTTGCGATCTACGCGCGCGGCTCAAGCCTGCGCGAGATTGCAGAGCCAGACGATCTCGTGCACGGATTCTTCGCACAGGCGCTTGCGGATCACAGTTTCCTCGATCGCTACCTCGCGAGCGGCATGCGGCTTCGCCGCTGGTTGATGAACGGACTCCTGCTTCATGCGCGCAGCGTGATCCGTGATCGCGTGCGTGCGCAACGACGGGAAGGCGCGTCGATCGAGGCGGCGCCATCGACGGCGATCACAGCTACCCCCGAGTCAAACGCAGAGAACGCGTTCGACCGCGCATGGGCGCTGGCGCTACTTTCCGAAGCATGTGCATCGGTTGAACAAGCGCTTCTTGCTGAAGGCCGCGACCGCGCGTGGACGGTGTTCCGCCGCCATGCGATCGACGGACGCAGTTACAGCGATCTCGAGCGTGAACTCGGCCTCGGCCGACAGCAGATGGCCGATCTCGTGCGCGGCGTCACGCGGCGGCTGCGCGAGCGGGTGATGGAGCTTCTCGAAGATGAAGGCGGTGACGCGGCGGATCAACTGCGCGAGGTGATCCGACTGCTCGGTTGAGACAGACGAGTGCCTTCGACCTCTGCGGTCCACGAAAAAGCGCACGAAGACCCGCGGATGCAGCGAAACGGCTGCGCGGGTCTTCGCGCGGAATCAAGACCGAGAGATCAAGACCGAGAGATCAAGACCGAGAGCTCAAGACCACGAGCTCAAGACCACGAGCTCAAGACCACGAGCTCAAGACCACGAGCTCAAGACCACGAGCTCAGAATCCGGCGACACACGCCCCCGAGGGGCGCGTCTTACATCGCAGCGCCGTTCTCCGTCTCGAGGTAGGTGTACCCCGCGAGACCCGACTCGTATGCACGCACGAGCGCATTCGACTCTGCGACCGACATGTGCTTATCGCGCACCGCACGTTCGCACTCATGTCGGATTGCCTGCCCGAGTCGATTCGCGTCGTACTGCACGTACGACAGCACCTCGCGCACGCTATCGCCTTCGACGATCTCGTCGATCCACCAATTTCCATTCGCGTCGAGACGAATATGGGCGACGTGGGTGTCACCGAAGAGATTGTGGAGGTCGCCGAGGGTTTCCTGATACGCGCCGACAAGGAACGCACCAAGGAAGTAATCGTCGCCGTCCTTGATGTCGTGCAACTCGACGAACTTCTTGACATCGTGGTTGTCGACGAAGCGATCAATTTTTCCATCCGAGTCGCATGTCATGTCTGCGATCGTTGCCTTTCGCGTGGGTCGCTCGTCAAGCCGGTGAATCGGCATGATTGGAAAGAGCTGATTGATCGCCCAGATGTCCGGGAGCGACTGGAAGATCGACAGGTTGCAAAAGTATGTGTCGCTCGTCGAGTTCTCGAGGTCGGTGAGTTCTTCTGGGATTGAAGGCATGTCCTTCGCCTTGTCGCGCACGCGCGCGCAGGTTGCCCAGAACATCCGCTCCGCAAGCGCACGATGCTCAAGACTGAGGTAGCCGACGCTGAAGAGATTCATCGCCTCGTCGCGCGACTGCAGCGCATCGTGGTAACACTCGAGGAGCCGACGCTCAGTGACCCCGTTGTAGGCCTCATAGAGATCGACAATCGGTCGCGGGACCTCGCCGTGCTCGTCTTTCGCGACAGTCTCAAGCGATGCAGGCACCGTGAATCGATCAAGTCGATTCGCGCCGAGCACATCAAACACCAACACACTCTGCTGCGCGACCATCGCGCGACCGCTCTCGGTCACGATGGTTGGGTGCGGCACGCCTTCTTCATCGCAAACCGACATGATCTTGTAGACCACGTTTGCTGCGTACTCCGGCAGCGTGTAGTTGGTGGAAAACTCGAAGTTCGTTTGGCTTCCGTCGTAGTCGATGCCGAGACCGCCGCCAACGTCGAGATAGCGCATGCCAGCGCCCATCTTGGCAAGCTCGGTGTAGATGCGCGCAAGCTCGTTGATACCCGAGCTCACCTGGCGAATGTCGTGGATCTGTGAGCCCATGTGGCAGTGCAAGAGCTGCAGACAGTCCTCCATGCCACGCGACTTCAGATACTCAAGCACGTCGATGACCTCAGTGAGCGACAGACCAAACTTGGCCTTCACGCCCGAGCTGTGCCGCCAACGCCCAGCCCCCGGCGTCGCAAGATTGACGCGAACGCCGATCTTCGGACGGATCTGATACTTGTCGGCGTACTTCACAATGAGCCGAAGCTCCGTGAGATTTTCGATCACCGGGATGATGTTGCGCCCGAGCTTGGCAGCGAGCGTCACAAACTCGATGTATCGATCTTCCTTGAAGCCGTTACAAATGATGAGGCGATCCGCAGAGTCGCTCGTGAGCCCCATCACCGCAAGTAACTCGGGCTTTGAGCCGACCTCAAGTCCGAAGCCGTACTGCTCGCCATACTCGCGAATCTCCTGAACCACGCGTCGCTGCTGATTCACTTTGATCGGATAGACGGCGTTGTACTTACCCTTGTAGCCATTCTCGCGGATAGCGGTATCGAAGGCCTCATGCAGATCCTGCAACCGTCGATGCAGAAGATCGCTGAAGTGGAGCAGCACTGGCGTTCGCAGACCGCGCTCGCGCAAGCCTTTCACGATCTCAAACAGATCAACTTCGTGGCCCGGCGTGCGCGTGGGGCGCACAAGAACATTGCCGTTCTTACCGACCTCGAAGAACCCCTTGCCCCAACCGCGAAGGTTGTAGACATCGGCTGCGTCATCGACCGTCCACGGATCAATGCCCGCTTTCACGCGGGCGATCGTAGAAGCGGAGTGCGTGCCGGCCTGAACACCCTGCGTTGCAGGAGAGACAGAAGGGAGAACCTGAGACATTGAAGTCTTGAACCGTCCTTTCGAGCTTGTCCGGTGAAAGTGCCACCCGCGCGGAGCGCGCCGTTGCGTGAGCAGAACGAACACTATAGGGCCTTACTCGTTCAGCCCCAAAGACTTCATTGGAAAGTGACTGAGAAAATCTTTGAGGACTCCGGGTTCTAGGTCATACTCAGCCTGCGGTCTTCCTCGCCGCGCGCGATCGGTTCCGGCAAGTCCCTCTGCCGCGATCGCGAAGTTCCTCCCTGTTGCGCGGTGTCCGCCGCGCGTCTCTCGTTCGTCCTTTCCCTGCACTTCTTGCGCCCCTTCTGCAAGGACCCTCCCCCATGCTTCCCACCTGTTTCCGCACCACAATTTGCACCTCGTCGCGTTTCACCAGCTGCGTCCTCATCTCGCAAACGACTTCGCTCGCGCCCGCACTCGCAGCCGTGCTCGTCGCGACGACCGCACTCGCGGGGCCGTCGTGGGATCTCGATCTCACCGACGATGCCAAGCAGGGCGCCAACAGCGCGCAGGTTGTCTCGACAAGCGGCGTCGTGACCACCATCACAGGATCGCTCGGCAGCTCGCCGCTTCTCGGCGCGCCAGATCTCGTTGACATGTTTCTCATCCGCATCGCGAATCCGACCTCGCTGAAGCTGTCGACCGCGGGTGGCCAATTTGGCGGTTCGGCTGAATTCAACTCGCAGCTCTACCTCTTCCGCGCCGATGGCATCTTGGGAAGCTTGAAAGCATTTGGGCTCCTCTCGAACAACGACGCCGAAAGCGAAAACACCGGCTCGCTACTCAGGAATTTTGCCAACGATGGCAGCGGATTTGTGCTCGACACGCCCGGCTTGTACTTCGTCGCCATCAGTGCCTATGGCGCCTTTCCAACCACGAACCTTGGCGATCCCATCTGGGGACAACTTGCCCCGGGCGTCGTTGGATTTGGTCAACAGCGCGAACTGATTGATTGGTCGACCCCGCAACAAAGTGCGGGCGGAACATATTCGATCCGACTTGATGGCGTCACTGGCGTGCCTTCGCCGGGAGCACTTGCGTTGCTCGGTCTCAGTGGACTCATCGGCCGTCGTCGGTCGCGCTGAGTTTCTCGATCTCCTCCATCAACGCGACCGCTTGTCGGGTCATACTCGCCTCATCGCCTTTCCGTGCACGCAGCACAAGGATCGCGGCGCGCGCGTTTTCACGTGCCGCATCCAAATCGCCAAGTTGAACTTGCGCGCGTGCAAGGTTGTATCTCGTTCGCCCCACGCGATAGTCATCCTCAGGCACGAACTTGAGAAGCGCATCAAGGGCCTCGGCGTACTGTGCGCGCGCTTGGGCGAAATCGTTCCGTGCCCCCGCCAACGTGGCCCGTCCATTGAGGATGCCAACGCGGGTGATCGCTGCCGTGGCCGTTGACGGAAAAGACTGACTGCGCGCGAGTGCGTCGTCGAGGCAGGCCTTCGCCTCGTCGAGCCGTTGCGTCGTCCGCAGAACACTCGCGAGTTGCCGCAGCGTATCCACGGTGTCCACGTCGTCGCGACCCAGAGATTCCTCGCGCAGCACGAGTGCTGATCGGTAGAAGCGTTCGGCCGACACAAAGTCTGCGGTGTTGAAACAAACGCGGGCAAGCGCAAGTTCTGTCTCTGCGAGCTGCTGCGGTAACACGCTACCGAGCCGTACGCCCTCGACCTGCGTTCGGTACGCCTGCTCGATCGCCTCACGTGCACGATTCGGGTCATCGAAGCCGAGGTGAATCAAGCCAACAGTGCGCAGCACACCCGCAAGGAGATAGGGCTCATCGACGAGTTCCGCACGCACCTGCTGCTCCACGATCGTGAGAAAGTCGTCGATTCTCATCGAACTCGAACCTGCGCCGGTTTCCGGATTTGCTGAACCAAGCGCATTCTGTAGGGTCGACAGCGTGCGCTCGCTGCGGACGCGTTCGCGTTCAGCATGCGCATAGAGAAATCCGAGCGCAACACTTGCGGTGAGCACCGTCGCGAGCAGCGCACCTGCGGCGCTTGAGGCAATCCAATGCCGTCGCAGCGTTTTTCGCACCACGTAGGAAAGACTGTCGTCGCGCGCGAGAATTGGACGACCATCGAGAAACCGCGCGAGATCCTCGCTGAGGGCATCGGCAGTGTCGTATCTGCGCGCCGGCTCCGGCGACAGCAGCTTCATGACGATGACTTCAAGATCGCGATCAAGCGCAGGAACAAGCGCGCAGGGCCGTTGCGGTATGGAAGTCGTTTTCTGCGCGATAAGTTCTGCAATCGAACGCGCACCCTCAAACGGCTTGCGGCCGACGATGCATTCATAGAAAACGACTCCGAGCGCGTAGAGATCGCACCGCGTGTCGATGGCATTCGGGTCGCCTGAAAGCTGCTCCGGCGCCGCGTATGCGAAAGTGCCGAGAAACTCCCCAGCCATCGTTGTACCAGCACCCGGCGCAATCGGGTTTGATCCATCGTCGAGGCGCGCAAGTCCAAAATCGAGGACGCGCGGCGTTCCATCGACGTCGACGAGGATGTTGCCTGGCTTCAAATCACGGTGAATCACACCACGCCGATGGGCATACGCAATCGCGTCGGTGACGCTCTGTAAAAGAAGCGCGACCTGACGGCCATGCAGTGCGTTTGTCCGCACGAAGTCGTCAAGGCGTGCACCCTCCACGAGTTCCATGGCGAACCATGGCTCACCCTCGCGCGTCAGCCCACTCTCATAGAGCGTCACGACACTGGGGTGACGCATGCGCGCGACAACCTCAATCTCGCGCTCGAAACGCACGCGCTGTCGCTCGCTCGCAAAGCGCCCGCCGAGCAGCATCTTTACCGCACACGCACGTCGCGTCGCGAGTTGCTCCGCGGCGTACACCGCACCTTGCCCACCGCGATGGAGTTCTCGCCCAAGCCGATAGCCGCGGATCGGACCCGACTCTGCATCTGGAACCGCGCGCGCGTCGGGTTCCGTCGGCGCGATCAACACGCCCTTGAATTCACCAAGAAATGCGTTGTCGCGGTCGAAGCCATCGACCGCCGTCTGACAACGTGCGCATTCTTTGAGATGCGGCAAGACACTCGCGTCGACTGGCACCTGTGGATCGTGTCGCGCAAGCGCCGCGAGTTCGAGTGCATCCAACGAAAATCTACCGCAGCCTGCGGAGGGCTCGAATCCGCGGGTTTCCGTGCACTCGTCTTTCACGCGCCGAGCCCGGCGGAAGGCCGATGCCCGCTTGCATCCCACTCGCCAGGCGCCTCCTCGTACTCGCTCTCGATGCGCTGCACGATCTCGCGGAGTTTCGCAGCGATGCGACTCTTTGCAAGATAGACATCGTGCGCAGACATCCCGAGTTCCGTTGCAACATGCTGCGTCGAGAGCCCGTGATATACGAGCATTTCAAATGCTTGAATCGTCTTTGGATCCGTCTTCGACCTCGTGCGCAATTCCTCAATCGCCTCACGTAATACGCCTTGCCGGCGCTCCGCCTCATAGGCGGCAGTGACCGAGCGCTCATCGTCGAGATCGACCATGGCACTCTCGCCACGCTCGATGCGCGCGACGCCGCGGCGCCGATGCTGGTCGAGCATTCGAAAGCGCGCGATTGTGACAAGCCAAGCGCCGAGTCGACCACGCGTGCGGTCGTACTTTCCCGCGCGATACTCCTCGACAAAGCGAACGATTGTCTCCTGCGCAACTTCCGCAGCATCGTTCTCACGAAGCCCGCAGTTCCGGCCAAATCCAATAAGAATCGATCGGTAGCGACGATCAAAGAGCTCCCATGCGGCGGCATTCGTCGGATCAAAAAGTCCGGTCAGCATCGCGGTCGTGGTGCGGTCGATATCCATGGGGAAAGTCTACCATCGAGCCGCCGCAATTCGTTGGCCGCTACACGCGGCGTGACTACCCCCGCAGCGTCCGCGCGATCGAGATCTCGTGAACCCGCATCGAAAGTTGGTCGAGCGATTGCTTTGCCGCATGAAAACCATCCGCTTCGACCGCGCGCGGGTCGCGGGCTGCCCTGTCGCAAAGTCCCCGGACCACCGCCATCGACGCCTCAAGCTCTGCGAGATAACCCGGCTCGAGTCCATCACGAACCCGAGCAACTGCCTCTGAGATCCACTTCAGATCAAGTTCGGAATGAACGCGCAGATCAATCACGCGGTGCAACGTCATGTCCTCTCGCGCATGCTCCACGCTCTGCTGCTCGATGCGATCTACCTCGTCGCTTGTCAAACCATAACTTGGCACAACCTGGATCGATGCCACGCATCCGCTGCGCTTCTCTGTTGCCTTCACAGACAACACGCCGTTTTGATCGACGAGAAATGCAACATCGATCTGCGGGATGCCCGCTGGCATCGGTGGAATCCCCCGCAAGTCGAATGTCCCGAGCGAGCGACAGTGCTCCGCGAGTTCGCGCTCGCCCTGCACAACGTGGATGCGCACATTAGTTTGGCCATCTTTTGAGGTTGAAAAGTGTTCGTGTGCCCGCGCCGGAATCGGGCTGTTGCGCATGACGAGCTTCGCGACAGCTCCACCCATCGTCTCGATCCCAAGCGAAAGCGGAATGACATCGAGGAGAAGCAGATCGCGCCGCCCGCCCGCGACGATTGCCCCCTGCACCGCCGCTCCAAGCGCAACAACTCGATCCGGGTCGAGCGCTGCGTAAGGCTCCTGACCGAAGAAGCGGGTCACTGCCGTGCGCACCGGCAGGAGTCGCGTCGATCCCCCTACCAAAACCACGCGATTGATCTCGCCGACGGTCACCCCCGCGTCACGGATCGCACGTGCACACGATGCAATCGTGCGTGCAACAAGCGGCTCGCAGATCGCATCGAGTTCTGTCACCGTCAGTTGGAATGTGCGGGGTCCGGAGGAAAGTATTGCATCCACTTCAACAGCGGGTGTTCTCGTATCGACCTCAAAGAGCGCGATTTTCGCACGCTCCGCAGCCTCAACCAGCGCCGCCCGATCTGCGGCTGTCAATGCGAGAGTTGCATCCGGCCCGGTCCAGTGCTCCGCAATTGCTCGATCGACATCGTCGCCACCAAGCGCGGTATCGCCGGCCGTCGCGAGAACCTGAAAACAGTCCGCCCCAGCACCCGCATCCGCGGAGGGCACGATGTCGAGAATCGTCACGTCGAAGGTGCCGCCTCCAAGGTCGTAAACCGCGATGCGTTCGGCGCGTCGTGATTGGCCGAGGCCGTACGCGAGACCGGCGGCGGTTGGCTCGTTGACGATGCGGACCGCTTCGATACCGGCAAACCGAGCAGCATCGCGGGTCGCCTGCCGCTGCGCGTCGTCAAAGTAGGCCGGCACCGTGACCACCGCTCGCCGAACGGTGACCCCGAGATCCGCCTCGGCAATTGCGCGCAGTTCGCGAAGGACATCTGCGGCCACTTCCTGTGGGGTCAACACACGCCCAGCGACCGCGAGCGCCGCAATTCCCCGCGGACCTTCGACCAAGGGCACCGAAAACGACCGCGCAAACTTCGCCGTCTCGGCCGCGGATCGCCCCATCAGCCGCTTCGCGCTTTGAATGGTTTCTCCGGGATGAGCGAGACGGTCGGCCCGCGCGGGAGCACCAACAATCGTTCGGCCATCGGGCAGATAGCGGACGACCGACGGGAGCACGACGCCACCTTTTCCTCCACCAAGAATTCGCGGGCCTGACTCGAAGCAAAAGGCAACCAACGAATTGGTCGTTCCGAGGTCGATTCCGACAATCGGGTCCCCCGGCACTTGAGCCGAGCCGTCCGACGAGGTTGCAAGAGAGGCGTCACCCATGTGGGCAGGAATCGTACGACAGATCCCGCCCCGAACTTCGGTCCATGGGGCTGCAGCAACGAGAGCGCCTGTAGTTTCCCAAAAACGAAGACGGGCACACGGACGAGATTTCCCGCACGCGCGCCCGCCTGAAAGTTGATTGACGTCAATCAGCGAATCGTCGGCGTCGAATGTTCCGCGAGGAATTCCGCGAGCGGGTTCCCCAGCGCGCGAATCTCATCTGTTGAAACTGGCGCCAGAGGTATCGCGGCGACCGGCGCCACGTCGGGAGTCACAGAATCAAACTCAGACGCAGTCGTTCCGCTGAAAAGACTCTCAGGATGACCGCATCGATGCAGAATACGCTGACGAGCAAAGGCCTTACTCTCTCGCGCTTCGGCGAGAATCTTTGCGTCATCTATCGCTTCAGCATCCATGTCGTCGCCTGACTTAACAGGCAGCTGAAATGGAGACGGGCATGTGTCGTCCGGATGTCGGAGACTGAACGAGCTTTCGGAGTTTTGCAAGTCCACGGTGCTTCCAGTTGTTGATGGTCGATACAGGTACGCCCAAGGAACACGCTGCCGCCTGGTAGTCAAGACCCTCACAGACGATCAGCCGAACCGCGGTTTGCTCCTCGTCAGTTAGTTGGCACAGCACCGTATCGAGCCGGCCGACATCGCACTCGATGCCGTCCGGATTCATGACCTCAGGGAGGGACCCAGGAGTCACATCAAGATTCTCGGTCGCTGCGGACACCACCATGCCCGATCGCTCAAGAATCACTCGATACCGTTGTGCCCGCTCAAACCGACGCTTCAGAAGGTTCTCCGCGATTCGCAACAGATAAGCAACAGAAATAGTCATCCTTTCGAGATTTCTAACTTTAAGTAAACGAACGAATGATTCGTGGGCAACTTCTTCGGCTTCCTCGTCGCCTACCGATTTTCGCGCGAAACAGTACACGCGGTGGTAAGCACGTTCGTAGAGCTCGCCCACGATGCGTGCCCGAATACTGCCCGACTCCTCCGATCGCGGACCGTCAACTGCACCAGAATCAGCGAGACTTGGATTCGTCATGAGTTCGACGCACGGCGGAAGCTGCGAGGGAGGCGCGTGCTGTGTGCGCGGAGCCACCTCAACGCACTCCTCAAAGTGGGAGATCTGCGAAGCGTCCACGCGGCGAGCGGTTCCATGCTCCACCAAGCGCGGCCACTCTACGGCGCCTTCGGTGTCCATCAAGTTCCGAGATTGAAATCGGGTGACTCCGGATGAATCGCCGCGCAAAAATGGCGGCTGGCATCGCCCGGAGTTTCGTGATTCTGTCCGTCGTCGTTCGGCAGCCTCTGCCGATCGTGCCTCGTTCTCGCGCATCGTCATCTTTCGAGCAAGCATGTTGGCCACTCCTGTGGGTTCTCGGCACATCCTGTGCCCCAACGGCCTTCGCCGTTCTCGGACTTGCACGCGCGTCAACCGCCGCGGCTTGAACGGAACCTCCCTCACCTTTCGTGGCTTTCGGCATTTTCTCAAGAAGCGTGATCGTTGCCACCAACTCGCGCAGGAAGTGCGCGAAAGAAAGCACCCGCGCAGAGGCAACGCGCGGGCACTCGGAGAGTTTCGAATGTGTCGCTGCGCTTGCATTCAAGTGCAGGTCGTGAGTTTCACGAGAGTTCCCGGTTGGCCAACCAGGAACTCTCGTGAAACGGCGATGCGTTCGCTTCCGCGTCCATGCGGCGCGAGCCATCGCCTCGCGATGCAGTCCATTGCAACGCGGTCGTCATTTCCTCTGCGATGCACGAGCCTCCATGACTCAGCACATCGCTTCGGTTCAATCGTTCGGTCATTCGATCCGCGATCCCTGCGGGTCGTGCGGCAGCGTCCATGCAGCGCGCATAGAGAAAACCCACCTCATGCGCTGTGTCTTTCAACACTTCGCAATCTTGGCAAGCACACAACAGCAGATGGGGAAATTGCTGAAGCGCTTTTTCGGTTATCGCGTCCGCGGTCCAGCTTCAGGCTGCGCATCAATCAGATCGCGGAACTGGCGCAGCGCAATCTCCGCGCACCAGGCGCGCAATGCATCGACGGCGGGATCCACTCCGTACACAGTAAATTGATGGGATTTCCCCTGCTCGCGGACGATCACATCGCTCCGGTCACCAGCATCACCAGATTCCTCTGGGCGAGACGCAAACACGGTCGCCGTCGTCAATCGCATGAAACTCGCGATATCTGCCTCACTGAGCGCACAAGCGAACGTCGTACCGCGATCAGTTGCGATCGCTCCACCGCCCGATCGGAACTTCCCTTCGGTTTCGACAACGTAGAAGGCCGTTCGATCCTTCGCGGCGCTGTTCCAAAAGAACTCAAGTGAGCGTCCTTCGGTGCGATCAATACGCATCGGCTTAGATCCACACGCAGTGAGCGCAAGAAGCGTCGCAACCGCACACATGATGCGCCACGCCCAGATCACTTGACTTTGTCTCCGGCCGCGGCATTCGCGGGTGAAGGCGTCGAACTTGGCTTCACAAATCGCGCGTACGGATCCGAGCCAAGATCGTACCGAAGCGGTAGTTCGGCGGTCTCTGCGAGTGCCTCGTCGCTCGACCATGCAAGCGATGCGATCGAACGAATCACGCGGCGCATGGCCTGCTCTTCGTCTCCGCCCGGCTTATATCGTCGAACAAAACAGAAGCGATCTCCGTCCGCGTGCAGTTCAAGTGTCGCGAGGACTTCGCCAACACCAGGTTCCATGAGTTTGACGTTCCCGCGCGTGTCAGCGAATGCGGCATCGGTGAAGCCAGCGCTCGCAAGGGCGGTCCACACGTCAACCATCTGCTCGCGCGACAACCGCCGAACACGCGCCGGCCGCAGCCCGTCGTGCGGCACGCGATCAGATTCTCCGTGCAACGCGCCGTCCGGGAGCAGAACAAAGCGAGCGGCCCGCTCTTCAACTTTCGCGCGATCCTCAACCCCTCGGCCCGGCGAGACGTCGATTTCCAGCCAGAGATCAGCCGGAACACGACCAACCGGGTCCGTTTCGGCTGCCGAATCCGTGGAACGGTCAGGCCTCTGCGCAGAGTTGCAAGCAACGGGCAGACAGGCCGCGGCCAAAGCAAAAACGAATCTCGAAACGATTCCAGCAGTCGGCTTCCGCATGCTGGCAAGGTACACGCGAACGGCCATCCACGGACGCGCTACGCTGCGGGTCTATGCGCACAAGTGTGCTTTGGATCAACGACTATCTCGACCGCCCAGCTCCTGCCGCCGAGCAAGCTGCGGTACTCACCGCTGCGGGACTGCCGCTCGACGGCGGCGATGTCGCGGAGAACGGCGAAGTCTGGCAAGAAATCGAGACAACCTCAAATCGAGGCGACTGCCTCTGCCACGTCGGTATGGCGCGAGAGATTGCCGCAGCAACGGGACGCAGCGTGCGCTTGCCCACGGTCGCGCTGGCACCGACCGGAGCGCGCGCGAGCGATTTCATCCGCGTTCACAACCACGAGCATGCGTTGTGCCCGCGCTACACGGCGCGTGTGATCCGCGGCGTCAAAGTCGGACCAAGTCCGGAGTGGCTTGCGCGCCGACTCGTCGCGATCGGGCAGATCCCTCGAAACAACGTCGTAGACGCGACCAATTTCGTACTGTTTGAGCTTGGTCAACCGACGCATGTGTTTGATCTGGCGACGCTCGCCGGCGGCGAGATCCATATCCGCCGCGCACGCTCGAACGAGGCATTTCTCCCGATTGGGAGTGATGCGAAGCCACTCACGCTCACAACCGACGACCTTGTCATCGCGGACCGTGATCGCGCTGTTGCACTCGCTGGCGTCAAAGGTGGTGCGCTTGCGAGCGTCAGCGAGTCGACCACAGACCTCGTCCTTGAAGCAGCGACCTTCGATGCGGTTGCCGTACGCAGCGCAAGTCGACGCCATGGGATCGCATCCGATTCATCCTATCGATTCGAGCGCCACGTCCATCCAGCCGAAGTCGATAGCGCCGCGGAACGCCTCGCGAGTTTGATCCTTGAAATCGCTGGCGGAACGCTCTGCGATGGTGTCATTGCCGATGGCGCGCCGCTTCCCCCGCCGCGCGCGATCACACTCAGGCCTTCGCGTGCCTGTCAGATTCTCGGCTTCGATGTTCCCACTTCTCGCATGACCGAATTGCTCGGCACGCTCGGCTTCGCACCAACTATCGTCGGCAGCGGCGCATCGGAAGTCATTGAGACGATTCCCCCGCCGCGACGCGTGGATGTTGAGCGCGAGATCGATCTGATCGAGGAAATCTGTCGACTGAACGGGCTCGATGCCATTCCGATCGCCGACACGCTCTCTATCCGTGTTCCACAACGCAATCCCGTGGAGCGCGGCACCCGCGACCTCAAGAATCTGCTCGTTGGTCTGGGTTTCATCGAGACCGTTACCCACTCGCTCGTTTCCGAACGCGCGGGTGAAGCGTTTCTCACGCGCGGCGCGACGCTCCTCAAGGTCGAAGACGAACGCGCAGGTGGTGAGCCTGCACTCCGACCGAGTGTCGTAACGAGTCTTCTTCGTGTCCGACGCCACAACGAAGATCAGGGCGCGACAAATCTTCGACTGTTTGAGTACGCCAGCGCTTTCCATCACGCATCTGGCACCCATGTTGAGCGCCCGACACTTGCGCTCATTGCAGACGCCCCCGCCCATGCTCAAGATGGCGCCCGCGACGCGCAGGCGGCCTATCGGCTCGTGCGGGGCGTGGTCGAACGCATGCTTGCGCAGATCGCCCCGCGCACCGCAGAGGTCGCGTTCATAAAATCGGTCGAGCCTGCATGGATGTCGGTCGGCGCGCGTATCTCCGTCGGCGGCGTGGATATTGGTGCAGTTGGCGTCATCGACACACGGATCCTCAAGGCACACGGCATCGATCGCCCCATGGCTGGCGCGGAACTTGAGTTGCGCGGATTACTCTCGAAGTATCCGCCTGACAACGCTGCGGTAGATCTGCCGGCATTCCCGGCTGCAGACCGTGATATCTCAGCCATCGTCGCCGAGAGCGTGGAGTACGGCGATATCGAGCGCGCTATCCGAACCCTCGCACTTGATCACCTTGAGTCGATCGCATTTGTGACGACCTTCCGCGGCAAACAAATCGGCGAGGGGCGAAAGAGCGTTTCGCTGCGACTCGTCTTCCGAAAGCAGGATGGCACGATGACAAGCGAAGCTGCTGATGCCTCCGTTGGACGCGCGATCACGGCGCTGCGTGAGATGCTTGGCGCGGAGATCCGTGGATGAGTTTCGATCTGACATCGATGACGGTGGGCGCATACCTCGACCAGCTTGCCGCGGCGGTTCCAGTCCCGGGCGGAGGTGCTGTTGCGGGCGTGACACTCGCGCAGGCCAACGCACTCGGCGCGATGGTGGTTGGCTACGCGATCGGAAAGCCGAAATTCGCCGAATACGATGCGATTCACCGCGCCGCGCACGCTGCCTTTGAATACGGCCGACGGCACGCCCTCGAACTGGCGGAGCAAGACGCTGCGGCTTACGGCGAGCTCAACCGATTGTGGCGGTTACCGAAGGAAGATCCGGCGCGCGCAGGCTTCACCGATGCAGTGCTTGCCGCGATTGCTGCTCCCGAAGCGACACTCATGCTTGCTCATGCAACCATCGGCGAACTCGGAGTTCTCATCGGAACGACGAGCGCAAGCCTTGCGAGCGATCTCCGGATCGCAATTGATTTGGTCGCCGCAGGCGCACGCGCGGGGCAGGAAAATGTTCGCATAAACCTTCCTTCGGTTGTGGACGAAGGGCTGCGTGCATCGATCGCTGCCCGCACCGAGAGCCTGCTGGCTCGGATCGGCGACGCCGCCCGGCACCAACTTGACCGCCTTGCCGCCTGAGTGCTTCGCACGATCCCCTCAACGCGCGTTCAAGTCCCCCACTGCCCGATGCCGAAGGAATGTTTGTGGCTGACCCGCGCGACATCGTCGATATTCAAGGTCTCGATATTCAAGGTCTCGACATCCGAGGTCTCGACAACCATGGCGATGGTTTGCGCGCGCGCGAACCGAAGTCGTCGCCAACGAGTGCGTCGGCGCCCAAGCCCTTTCTCATGATCTGGTTTCGATGCTGTTCCGCCTATGGTCG
The DNA here is from genome assembly GCA_945902075.1 of Candidatus Kuenenia stuttgartensis. GTDB lineage: Bacteria > Planctomycetota > Phycisphaerae > Phycisphaerales > SM1A02 > QWPT01. Next base: position 113,160 of record CAMDMA010000002.1, read on the forward strand.
ACTGCCAAAGTCGGCTGATGGCCTGAGTTATGCCGGGCGCTGCCCGAAGTGCCTCGCAAAGCTCGAGGTTCCGGTCGGCGAGGGTGGGACAAGTCGTCGAATGTTCGAGGCGGAGTAGCGCGCGATAGACTCCCATGGTGCCTGACCCCTCCGCCATTCTCGGTGCTGCAACATTCCTTGGCCTCTCTGGCGCGCTGGTCTACGCGGGAACACTTGGGGGCATCGTTCGCGAAGCTCTGCGACCGGATCGAAAGACCGTCGGTTGGGCACTTGGGCGTGGGACACCCTCAGAGCCGGATGCGTGGGGCCTGCCCGCGCGTGAATGGACGCACACCTTTGAGGGAGCTTCCTGCCCGGTCTTTGATATCGGTGAGAGCGATCCTGCTGCGCCGACAGCCGTGGTGCTGCACGGCTTCGCGCGTTCGCGCTACGACGCGCTCGCTCGGCTTGGACCCATCTTGCCGCACGCCCGTCGATTCATTCTCCCTGATCTTCCAGGGCACGGCGATGCATTTGGTCGTGGCACTCGTCTCGGCACCGACGAAGACCGCTTTCTCGAGTCGCTGCTCTGCTCCGTGACGACCGGTTCTGTGCTCCTTGTTGGGCATTCGCTTGGTGCGACCGTCGCCCTTCACGCGGCCACACTCCAGTCGCTTGCACCACGCGTGCGCGGAGTGGTTGCCCTTGCCCCTTATGAGCATCTTCGCACGCCGCTCGGGGCCCGACTTGACCTCCGTGCGCTCCCACGTGCACCGCTCGTCGGACCGGCCATCGCAACACTGGGTGTCTTTGGGATCCGTGAGCGTTCGACCCGCGACGCTGCTGCACGCACCTCCTGCCCCGTGGCGGTTCTCGCCGGCGCGCACGATCCGGTCACGCCACTCGCAGAGGCACGTGCGATCGCCGATGCCGCACGTCATGCACGATTCCACACCGTTGCACACGGACGACACGATGACTTTCACACGCTCGGTCGCGAACAGATGAGCGCTGCACTTGATTGGATCGCCGAGAACGCCGCTGGTCGGTGAATACGGGTACTCGACAAAGGCTGGTCGCTGCTTGCGACCTCAAACAACGCACGCCGCGCGTGGGCGCGGCGTGCGTGTGTTGCGTGTGTTGCCCATGTAATGGGCGTATCGTGAAAAACGATCTCGTCAGACTCGCGCATGAACGTGCATGAACGTGCATGAACGCGCACGAACGCTTACGAGCCGACATGCACCGCGCGAGTGTTACTTGGTCGCAGCCGGCATCAACCGCCAACGCGTCATGAATCCACCCTTTGTGGACGTGAAGTCAAGCATCGCGTCACCAAAGCAACGCTTGACGACCTCAGGCTTCATCAGCGTCCAGAACCCAGACACATCATCGAGTCCAACGCCGATGCCTGGGATGTCAGCTTCGTCATCGATTCCGGCCATGCCACCGAGCTGATCGGTCATGCCCTGAATCATCTGCGCCGACTGCTCGATTTGGCGACCAAAGTTCCACCACGCCATTCCGACAAGTGGCTGCTTCGGCATCGATGCAAGGGCGGCGACAAACTGGGCGTCGCCAGCAAGTCCGGCCTCGCCCTTCGCGTCGACCGAGCGCAGGCCCTGCTCAACATGCTTCACCTGCCCGAGCATCATGTATCCACCGCCGATACCAACCGCGATCGGCGAGAACTCGTCGGACAAAATCGTCATGCCGTTGAAGTCGCGAGACTGAAGGCCGAGCGGAAGCAGATTGATAAAGTCACTCACGGCGCTTGCGGAATCCTTGTCGTTCTTCATCGTGATCGCCGCCACCGTGCCGCTCGACATCGGGTCACCCGCGTCAGGTTCAGTGCTCCAAACATGGACCTCGGGACCCATCGCCGCGAACGCAGCCGACATCGCCGGACGGAACATGTCGATCTGCGGCTTGATCATCTCCGCCTGCTCTTCGGGCAGTCCGCCAATGGCGTCGTCGATCATCGCAACGATCTTGTCAAAGCGCACATTGACGCGGCCGTAGCTCATTGCGTCGCTTGGCACGACCGACGGCGGCGCCTTCGGCTCACTTGAGGTGTCGATCAGTGAAAGAAGCCCGACCTTGCCATCCGGCACGTAGATTCCGGCACATTGGTTGAGGATGCCATCCTTCACTTGCAGCCCGAAACTCCACGCCTTGATGTCACCGAAGAATCGCTTGATCAGCGGCTCGACAAGCATGAACTGCGGAGCGATGCCAAGCAGCGGCTGCGCAGCCTCAGTCGAGATGACCGCGTACACACCATCCGTGCCGCCGGCAAGGTCCATCGCTCCCTTGAAGGTGGTGCTCTCACCAACAGACTTTGAGTGGTCGCCATCGACGCGTGCAAGCAGCATGTCCATGGCGGCGACGGAACCGGAGGCGAACAGTCGGCCCTTGTCGGAAACGACGCAAAGTTCCTTGGGCGCGAAGTCGGGGCCACCAAAACCCATACCCCCCATGCCGTCCATGCCGTCGCCCTCATCCAAACCCTCGTCCAAACCCTCGTCGGCACCGTCTGCGGCTTCGCCGCCGATCTTCGACACGAGCACGCGTCGACCGCGGATTTCCTCAGTCTTCGTCTCCGTGCCGCTTTCCTTCGCACTTTTCTCGATCTCGGCCATCATGGCATCGAGCATTTTTGCGGCGTTCTCCGCCTCGGCGCTCCAGTCGCAGAAGAACACGAATTGCGTCGTGGGCAATCCAAGTTCTTCATCGATTTCGGCCATCACCGCGAGGCCGACGCTTGACGGCCACGACATCGCGCTGCGGTCGACGCCCGCCGCGGTCGCTGCCTCATTCAGTCCCTCTTCAAAGTCCGCCTTGAGTTTCTTCACTTCCTCAGCAAGCGCCGGGTCGTTCCAGAGCTTGCCAAGGGCAGTTGGGCCGAGGCTGTCGATCATCGCGCGGATATCGTCGGCACCCACGACGAGCAGCGCGTTGTCGGGCGCAATGTCACGAATGGTGAGCGCATCGCCAGCAAAGGCGGTCGAGCTCCAGAGGCATGCAATGAACGAGGTGGAGACGGCGAGTGTGGAGGTGATTCGGTTCACGAAGGTTCCTTCTTCTGTGGCAGCCGGACGTCCGGCGGATCGAGCAAACTGAGGTCGCGGTTTGACGCGGCCAACGGGCTGTCGCGGAAACGCCGCGCTCGGGAGGTGCCCCCATTTGGGAGGCGATCGGACTCATTTCACGCTGCGGCTATTCCATCGAAACGACTCACACGCCGCGGGAGGTTGCACTTGGGGCCGAAGAGCCGTCCTTCAACGACGGTGGCGCACCGTCTTTCGTTCGGGTCGGCGGCTTTTGGTAATTGTGGCCAGAATTTGGGTTGTTGCGGTCGTAGGCAAATGCCTCGCGGTTCCGAATGAAATCCTTGACGTAGCGCGCCGGGATCGCGAAGCCCAGAGCCTCGCCTCCGCGGATTCCCATGTTGGTAATCCCGATGACCTCGCCCTTGGTGTTGAAGAGCGGACCCCCAGAGTTGCCTGGATTGATCGGCGTATCGGTCTGAATGTAGGTCAGTCCATCGAAGTTTCGTTGCGTGGTGGAGATGACGCCCTGCGTCAGCGTGCGCTCAAGCCCAAGCGGGTTGCCGATCGCGAAGACGTTCTGACCAATCTCAAGTTTCTCGGCGTCCTGCACCGGGGCAAAGAGAAAGTCTTTGCCTTCTGGGTGTTTGAGCTTCACCAGCGCGAGGTCAATGTGATTGTTCACCGCGATAAGCTCGACGTCATCAATGTCTGTGCGCTTGAGTGTGCCGTCGGGTTGCGCAAACCACACCGTTGCGCGCAGGTTCGTTTCGCCCTGCACCACGTGGGCGTTGGTGATCGCGTAGCCCTCGCGCGAGAGCACGACGCCGGAGCCGAGGCCACCAGGGGTCGAGACTTTGATGACCGCTGGCCCAAGGATCTTTGCCTGCTCACGAGGAGGAAGTTCGGACAGACCCGAGGCGGTTGAGAAGAGCGCGTCGAGTTTCGTCTCAGCGTTGGCAGAGGCGTTCTTCGACTCGACCGCGAGCACGTCATTCATGTCGAAACTCAAAACGTCGGCGCCGACATCGATCCAGATGCGCCGATCGGTGCGCTTGAGCACTGAGCCGTCGATGGACGCGCCGCTCTTCAATTTGACGAGGTCTGCAGCGACCGGCGCGGAGACGAGGAGCGCGGAGATTCCCGCGGAGGCGAGGAGGAGTCGTGTCAGGTTCATGGTGGAGTCCGTACTATACCCAACCCGGTCGATCGAACGCCCGGAGTGACACGCACCCGCAATCGGATGATCGAATGCTCCCACGAAGCTCTCACCCCGCGTTTCGTCTCGTCCTTGTCTCAGTCCTCACTTCGGTCCTCACCGCGGCAACTGCAAGTGCGCAAGATTCCGAAATCGCATCACACTTCGGGTTCGACGGCCTCGAGGTTGTCAAGATTGATCCGAACGCAGGGCCGATCGCCTCTGGCGATTTCGATGGCGACGGCAAGTCTGACCTCGTCGCGGCCAACAACTTCAAGAGCCGCCTCGAATTGCATGTGCAGAAGCCCAACGCATCGCCGGATGATCCGGTGGATGCCACCAGCTCGGTGAACGAGGTCCCCCCCCACTGGCGGTTCAAACGGATCGAAGTTCCTGTTTCCCACCAAGTGAACGCCATCGTGCCTTTCGACTTCAACGGCGATGGGCTTCTTGACATCGTCTACGCGGGCCAACCCGGAACGATCGTGTTTTTGAAGCAGTCGAAGCCCGGGGTCTTTGAGGTCGAGCGACGCATTCCGCAGAAAGGTCTTTCGACGAGCCGTGATAGTTTCGTTATCGCGGATCTCATCGGCGATGCAAAGCCTGATCTTGCCGCGATCGTCGGAGGGCAGGCGTTGGTGTGGCCGATGGAGGGCACCAAACTCGGGGATGCGGTCGAACTCAGCTCCGGTGAACCGATCATCGCGCTTGTCGTCGGTGATTTTGACGGTGACACGCACAACGACCTAATCGGTGTCGCACCGGACAACACCGCACCCGTGCGACTGTGGCTTGCAAATGTAGAGGTCGGTCCAAACGGTCCAATTGCGCGGCTCGGATCTCAACGACGGTTCGAGATGCCGCCGTTGCGCGATCTGGCCGCGATACGCCTGCCGGGCTCGAAGAAGGATCTTCTCGCGCGCATCGAACGGCAAAGTAAGCGCATCGTGGTCGAAGAACTCGTTGAGGATGCGTCTGGATCGAAGGATGCCGCGCTTGAGGTCTTTTCTTCGGCTGGTGGTAAGAAGCGTTCCTATGCGGTCGCCGATGTGGATGGCGACGGACTCGCGGATGTGCTTGCGAGCGATCCCGCTGCGAGCGCGGTGATGGTCTACCGACAACAGAAGGGACGCGGCCTCCAGCCTGGCGTCTCGCAGCCGAGCTTTGCAGAAATCGACGCGGTGGATGCGGGCGATGTCGATGGCAAGGCGGGCGATGAGGTCTTTGTGCTTTCCGAAAAGGAAGGCGTTGTGGGCCGCTCAGAGTGGCGCGATGGGGCGCTCAGTTTCCCGGTCGCGATGCCGCTCTCCGCTGGCTCGACGCCCGCGATCCTCTCGCTTGTCAGGCTTGAGAGCGGGCCACGGGTTGCAGTCGTCACAAAGGATGGACGCAACTACCAGATGGAGCTGCTTCCTGTTGATGGCACGACGCCTGACATCGTCAAACTCGGCTCGCTCGTCAAGGGTCCTGATGCAATGCTTGACCTCGATGCTGATCAGGATGGCAAAGTCGACCTGCTGCTCTTCACCGCAGACAAGCCGATGTCGATGTTGCAAGCAATCGAGAAGGACGGCAAACCGACCTTTGAACTCCGCGAGTCAAAGGACATGGCGCAGTTCGGCCTCGCGCAGGCAGCAAACGCGGGGAACTCCGTTGCGTTTGATGTCGATGGCGATGGCAAGAACGAACTCGTGGTCGCCGATCGGAACTTTATCCGCGCGCTGCGTTACGCACCTACTGCGACACCACCTGGCTGGCAGGTTGTAGCTCAGATGAATGCATCGCGCGCCGATGCCAAACTCGTCGCCCTCACGGTTCGCGGCGACTCCCTTGTCGCGAGCGATCGCGAGAACAACGAACTCGCGGTGTTTACCAAGTCCGTAGCCTCAAGCGACTCCGCAGCGACCAAGTGGGCGCAGACCGATGAACATGCGGTGACGGGTTTCAAGTTCAGCCTCGTCCGCGCCGGAAACTTCAGCGGCAGCGGATCAGACGACGTCATGCTCATCGGCGACGATGGATTTGCCATCGCACGACTTGATGGCGCGCGACTCGCGCTCGAAGAACGTGCGAGCTACCGCGGCGACCGCATTCAGCAAGTAGATCATGAGCTCGCATCGGGCGACGTGAACGGCGATGGGTTCCTCGACATCCTCGCGCTCGACGCTGGGGAGCAGTCCCTGGGCGTACTCAGCTTCAGCGAATCAGGACGTCTGGTACCGATCACGCGCTTCAAGGTGTTCGAGTCACGCCTCTTCCAGGGCGGCGAGCCGCGTGAGTTCGAGCCGAGTACCGCACTCGTGGTCGATGTCACCGGCGATGGCGCCGATGATGTCGTGCTCCTTTGCCATGACCGTATGCTTGTTTACCCGCAGTCGAAAAAGCCTGCTGCGAAGTAGCGTTCTCTGTCCGCGAAGGGATGACTTCTCAGCATAGAAAATCACGGCCCCGCACTTGCGGGGCCGTGTCTTGGAATTCTAAAGCTCTGCTCCGCGAGCTGTCTCGGCATCAGACGCGCTGCGCCAACGCAACATACTGCGCCGCGTGTGGTCCGGTGTACTTCGCCTGCGGACGAATGAGACGATTGTCTTGGAGCTGCTCGATGCAGTGACCTGCCCAACCCGACATGCGGCTCATCGCAAACATGCAGGTAAAGAGGTCGGTTTTGATGCCGAGGCAGTGGTAGGTCGTCGCTGAGTAGAAGTCGACGTTTGGGAAGATCCCCTTGTCGGCCTTCGCCGCAAGAACGATCCCTTCAATCTTCTGGCTCATCTCAAAGAGACGCAGGTTGCCGGTGTCAGTTGCGATCTGTTGGGCGAAGGTCTTGAGGTAGGTCGCGCGCGGGTCATACGCCTTATAGACGCGGTGACCAAAGCCCATGATGAGTTCCTTGCGCTCGAGCTTGCCCTTGATAAAGGGCTCGACGTTCTCCATCGAGCCGATTTCGTCGAGCATAATCATGACTTCTTCATTGGCGCCGCCGTGCAACGGCCCCTTCAGTGTGCCGACAGCGGTCGTCATCGCGCTGTACATATCGCTGAGCGTGGCGATGGTGACGCGACCCGCGAACGTCGACGCATTGAGTCCGTGATCGGCGTGCAAGATGAGGCAGATATCAAGGCCGCGCGTCATCGCAGTTGTCGGCACCTCGCCATTGAGCATCCAGAGAAAGTTGGTTGCAATATCGAAGGTGGTGTTTGGACGCACGAACGCTTTACCCAAGCGATGACGATCAAAGTTCGCAATCAGCGTGGGCGTCTTCGCAACGAGACGAAGTGCCTGACGCTTGGCCGACTCGATGCCGGTTGGCGTGGTCTCGCTTGAGGTTGCATCGGCATCGTGCAGCGCGAGTGCCGAGACGAGCGTTCGCAGCGCGTGCATCGGCACGGCATCGGTCGGGAACGACCGAATCATGTCGTAGATCGCGTCGGGGATCTCGTACTCCGCTTGCAGCGCGGACTTGAGCGCATCAAGTTCTGCCTGCGTTGGCAGCTTGCAGTTCCAAAGGAGGTAGACCGTCTCTTCGTAGGTTGAATTGCGCGCGAGTGAGTCGATGTCGATGCCGACATACTCAAGCACGCCCTTACCACCATCGATGAACGACATCTGCGTCTCAGCGACGATCGTGTTGGCGAGACCCTTGTCAAAGATCGGACCCTGTGGGGCTGGCGTGGTGGTCATGGCGTTCGGCTTGAGTTCTGCGGCGCTGTTCGCCGTCGGTTGTACAGTCGGTTCTGCAGTTGTCATTCTTCAACCTTCTCCTCAACCCGCGTGAGGGTGGCGCCCCCTCCTTCGGGGCGGAAGGCGCAGGAACGCGGTGCTTCGCCCCACCGTGATTAGGAGATGCGAAGAAGGGAAGATGCTAGCGGAAGCGCGGAAAAAGCGAACGCCTTCCCTCCGCGCAAGACGAGAATCGGTCGGCTGTCCTCAACCCACTATCGCTGCATCATCCGATACGCTTTCACCATGTTCATCCCAATTGGGACCAATCTTGATTCTCGTCGTCGACCCGTCGTGGTGCCCGCGCTTGTCGCGCTCAATCTCGTGCTCTACTTTGGCGGTCTGCTGCTCGCCCGTCAGGGCCGGATCAACCTTGACGGCCTCTACGACTTCGGCGCGATTCGATGGGTTGGGTTTCACTGGTGGCAGCCAATCACCTACCAGTTCCTGCACGATCCCCGCTCGATCATGCATGTTCTCAGCAACATGATCTTTCTGTGGGCATTCGGGGCTGTTGTGGAGGGCCGACTGGGCCGTGCGGGATTCCTTGCGCTCTACCTCGTCGGAGGGGCATTTGCGGGTGTCGTACAGGTGCTGCTCTCAAAGGGATCCGCAGTCGGCGCAAGCGGATCGGTCTCGGTGGTTGCAGGCGCCTTCCTCGCGCTTCATCCGCGAGGTGTGGTGCATGGCTACTGGCTTCTCCCTCCCATGCGCGTGGCGATCAGCGCCGCATGGCTTCTCGGGCTCTATGCGGCAATTGATTTCGTCAACACCTTCACCGATGCGTTTGGGATGACCCGAACCGGTGTCGGTACGGTGGCGCATCTTTCGGGGCTTCTTTTCGGGCTTGTTGTAAGCACGGCACTCCTTGCAACCGGAGTCCTCGCGCGAAACGATTTCGATCTCTTCTTTCTGATGAAACAGTGGAAGCGGAGGCGCGAGCTGCGTGAGGTTGCGGCGGCGGTTGGTGTTGGTGTCGCGGGCGGGCCGGTCGCTGCGCGCGTTTCAAGTACGAGCGCTACCGAGGAAACGCCAAACCAACGCACCCTTCGATCGACCATCGCGGCGGCACACCGCGAGCGCGACTACGTGCTCGCTGCGCAACTGTATGTGGAACTCCTCGGCTCACTTCCAGAAGCAACGTTGCCAGCTGAGATTCAACTCGACGTCGCAAACGAACTTGCGCGAAGTGGCCGCGATCGCGAGGCGGCGCGGGCATATGGGCGATTTATCGAGCGTTTCCGAACCCACCATGCGGTCGATGATGCGCGACTCATGCTTGCGGCGATTCAGGTGCGACGGCTCGGTGACGCGAAGGCGGGTCTTGAGACGCTTTCCGCGTTTGATCGGCGCGAGCTCGCGGCCGAGCGCGCACAGTTTATCGCCGCATTGCGCGCGGACTGTGGCGGAGTTCGATCGTGAATCAACGTACGAGTCGGATCGCAATCAAAATCTGTGGCGTGCGCGATCGCGCGACCGTCGATGTTGCAGCGGGCGCAGGAGCAGACTTCGTTGGTGTCGTGCTTGTCGCATCAAGCCCACGCTTCGTCTCTCCAACGATCGCACCCACAATTGCCCTCGCGATCGCGGATGCGGGTGCCATGCCCGTCGCGGTGGTTCGGCTGCCCATCGATCCCGAAACACGCGCGGCGCTCGACGCATTTCCGATCCTGCAGTTTCACGGCATCGAGGAACCCGACGATCTGACGCGCTTCTCCAGTAGCGACGCACCGTGGGAGCTCTGGAAAGGCCTGCATTTCTCGGTGGAGGCGACCACTGCATGGCTGGCCAGTGGCCGCGTGCGCCGAGTGGTGGTTGATGGACCCGACGCGGGCAGCGGTGAGGCGTTTGATCACAACGTGTTCGCCGCACTCGACGACTCGGTGCGTGCGCGTTGCATGCTTGCTGGCGGACTTGATCCGGCTCATGTCGCTGAGGTAATCCGTGTCGCGCGACCGGGAGGTGTCGATGTATCGAGTGGCGTCGAGAGTGCACGCGGCATCAAGGACCACGAGAAGATCCGTGAATTCATCCGCGCCGTGCGCGAAGCGTGAGCTCAGACGCCGACGGTGATCATCTTGCGCGTCGCGCCAAGTTCACTCACCCACGCGCGCATCTCTGCACGGCGCGAGTCCCAACTGCGCGAACACCGCTCCTCAATAAATGTTTGGTAGAGCGACATCAGCGCCGCATCAAACGTTGCGAAGCTGTCGAGACGTTCCTCCACCGCTGCTCGCAACGACTGTGGTTTGTCCTCAGGTTTCGGAAGCTTGAGCCCCGACACCTCAAAGCGATCACCCTGAAGCGTGCATTCCCAGACGCGGCCAAAGCTGGAGAGTGTCAGCCCGATCTTGCGCGGCCATTTTCCAAGTTGCACAGCGCGAGCGGTTTCCGCGCGGCGGGTCGGCGCGTCTCCGCGGAGGCTCGTACGGCCGGTGAATCCCCACGCACACTCGAGGTCGAGCGTCTTGTCAATCAGAATCGATACTTCTCCGTCCGCAGTTTCCACGAGACCTTCGCGTGCATCGCAATGCCACCAGAGCCAGAACAGGAAGAGGTTGCCGAGAAAGTCCTGCGGCTCGTTCGCCGTCCACGGAAGCTCCGGCCGATCGGGAGAGGCGCGCGAACCATCCTCGCGCGCGAGCTCAATTTCTGGCGGAGCGCTTGAGAGCGGCTCGGCGCGCAGGTCGTCGTAATCGTTGGTGCGCCCCTTGGCTGCGATGATGTCGAGCGCAAGTGTGCCTGCCGTGCGTGGCGCAATGGTCATGCCGAGCGAGTCGACCATGAGTCGTCGCAGTGCCTGAACCTCAGTGTCGGCAGAAATAGCTGCATAAAGCGTGGATTTCGAGAAGTCCCACCAGAGCGGCGCGTGCTTTGGTCGTCGGTATCGGCCCTCGGTGATCTCGTCATCGATGCGTCGCAGCGCATCCTCCCGCGCCTCTTTCTTCGCGGTCTTCGGGAGGTACGAGCCTGAACCGTCTTTCGAGGCCTGAACGCGCGCATCCTCGGCCATCGCGATGTACGCCTTCTTGATCTCAGGCGGGACACGCACGCTATCGGCGCGGAAACCAATCATCATGCCGCTGCCAAAGCCAACGCGCTCGTAGTCAAACGCACGATCAAAGAGATGGCGACCCGCAGTCCAGCCTACATGGGTCTCGCCGGGCTTGATCGGCTCAAGCTCACCAAGCGCGTGCTCGCGCAGCGCGTCGAAGACCTTTGAATCCAAGAGATTCGGAACGTCTCCCGTGACGGAGAAGCGACGATAGGTGATGGCGCCAGAACGGAAGGGCATGGAGAAAGTGTCGCGTTTCGGAGCGAAACTTGCAGCGGCCGACAACTTGTACACACGCGGGTTGGGTCCCGCGCTGGTCGGAAAATCTCGAGGCGAAGCCACCTTCGGCGTCCACAACTCGATTACGCCGTCTGCTTAAGCCGAATCGTTCGTTTGCCATCAGACGACTCAACATCCTCCGCAAGCCCAAGTTGCACGAGGTGAAGCGCCGGCCCGTGAGGCTTCGTCGCCTCCTGTTTCAGCCCCTCACGCGCTGCGGGGTTTGCGTACGTGCTGAAGAGCATCGCCTTCACAGTGGCGAAGAGTCCGCCCACGCTCGCAAAGGTGTGGTCAACCGCGCTCGCCTCGTACCCCGAGTGCACCATGCAGTTGGCACACTTCGCGTTACCGCTTGCGTGACCGTAGTTGTCCCATGCGGTGTCCGCCATGAGTTCGGCGAACGTGTCGGCATAGCCCTCTTGCAGCAAGTAACAGGGCTTTTGCCATCCGAAAATGTTGAAGCACGGCATGCCCCACGGCGTGCAGTCGTATTCGCGACGGCCCATGAGAAACTCAAGGAAGAGCGGCGACTGGTTGAAGATCCACTTCTTCCGGCCGTCCTTCCGGTTGGCCAGGATCATCTCAAAGAGTTTGTTGGTCTCGCGACGCTTGAGAAAGCCGGTTTGATCGGGTGCCTTGTCGTAGGCGTAACCCGGTGAAATCATCATGCCTTCAACGCCGAGATCCATCATCTCGTCAAAAAACGCGCGCACCGCGTTCGGATCGGCACCATCGAATAGCGTGGTGTTCGTTGTGACGCGGAAGCCCATCTTCACGGCAAGCCGAATACCTTCGACAGCCTTTTTGAACGTGCCCTCGCGGCACACGGCGAAGTCGTGGTTCTCCTCCTGCCCGTCCATATGAACACTAAAGGTGAGATACTTGGACGGTTTGAAGAGCCCTTCCTCAAGCTTCTCTTTGAGGAGCAGCGCGTTGGTGCAGAGGTAGATGTACTTCCCGCGCGCGACGAGTCCTTCGACGATCTGCTTGATCTCCGGATGGAGGAGCGGCTCGCCTCCCGGAATGGAGACCATTGGGGCGCCGCATTCTTCGGCAGCATCAAAGCACTGCTGCGCGGTCAACTGGCGCTTCAGAATGTGCGCCGGATACTGGATCTTGCCGCAGCCAGCACAAGCGAGGTTGCAGCGAAAGAGAGGCTCCAGCATGAGGACGAGCGGGTAACGCTTCCGACCGCGGAGCTTCTGACCAAGCACATAACTGGCGACGGTCCACATCTGGCTGATCGGGACACCCATGAATACCTCGAGACTTCGCGATCGCCGGGAGTTCACTCCTGCGCGAGAATTCGCGCAGCGGCCAGACGAGGCTGAGGATTCTATGAAAAATCGGATGAAGGAACGAACCACCCTCTACCCATCCGCCGTAGCGCGGCGATGCTGCGCTGCGTTGCCCTTCCCGCACCCGAACCCTGCGACCTCGATGCGGCGGTTCGAGCGGCTGCGCGGGTCATCGATGGCGTCACAAAAGAACTGGGTGACCGCGCAGGTGCGCTCGTGCCGGGCTTTCTCACGACCGGAGTTTGCGTGGCCGTCAGCGCGATCGGGTTCTCGGCTATTCTGCCGACGCGCAGTCGCGCTCATTTCCCCTTGTCTACTGCCCAAAGCCACACATCCTCCGACCCCCGAACCGACGAGAACCTCGTCGTGGCGCACCGTGCTGGCGATGCTTCAGCATTACGAATCCTCGTGGAGCGCTACAAAGGCGAACTGCACGGCTTTCTCACCAGACTCGTCGGATCTCGCGTCGGCGCAGACGACGTCTTTCAAGAAGCATTTCTACAGGTTCACCTCTCCGCCGACAGTTTCGACGAGGAGCGCCGCTTCAAGCCTTGGCTCTACACCATCGCCGCAAACAAGGGCCGTGACTTCTTGCGTCGGCAGAAGCGCCGATCCGCAGTGAGCCTCGATGCACCTGTTGGCTCTTCTGGCGATGCGGCACTTGTCGACCTCCTTGGCGGATCCGATCTCGCTCCTGCGTCCTCCCTCGAAGCATCAGATGAAGCGACGATTATCAAGGTTGTGGTCGACGAACTTCCGGGCCATTTCCGCGAGATTCTTCTCCTGTCGTACTTTCAGAAGATGAGTTACGCGCAAATCTCCGACAGCCTTTCGATTCCGCTTGGCACCGTGAAGAGTCGACTGCACGCCGCAGTCGCGTGCTTTGCCGAAAGTTGGAAAATTGCCTGCGTGCGCCGGGGAATTCGTGTGGATGCAGCAAGTGCAACATCCAGCCCACATGCGCGACAACGCGGTAGCGACGAGCCGGAAGGCCGACGCACGCGATCTGAGCGATAAGGTTAGGTCCGTGAAAGTTGATCCATGAAAGTAGTTCCATGACGCGCCCCGATGAGACCTCGAACCCCTCCGAGCGAACCCTCTCCGAAGTGGACGGGCTTGCGGTCGACCTCTTGATTGAGCACGGCTTCGATCTCGACTCTGCGATCCGGGCGAATCCGACAAGTGCCGATCGACTGCGCGCCGCGCACACGCTCTTCACAAACCTTGATGCATATGAAGCCGAGCCTGTGGATGACAGCTTGGTCGATGCCACGATGGCCCGCATCGCACGCGAAGACGAAGCAGTGCGCGATCGGATGCGTTTCGACAACACCACACAGCCGTCGCGAGGCGGCGGTCATTGGAATGACTTCATTGGTCTCGCCTGCGCGGGCATCCTCCTGCTCGCAGTCGGGGTGCCGATCGCGAGTTGGGTGCGTGGCCGAAACGCAGACGCGCGTTGCGGCGAAAACATGCGCCTCCTTGGAAGCGGTCTTGCCAGCTACGTCACCGACCACAGTCACATGCCTATTGCGGCAGGCTTTGCCCCTGACCTCTCGTCGCTAGGCTCGTGGAGCCAATACCGCGGAGGAAAGCACTTGGTAGCCCTCACCGATGGTCAATACTGTGAGACCGGCTGCCTCGCGTGCGGCAATGACGAAACCGGCGAGGGTTACGCGTACCAAGTTCCGCACTCCACAGCACACTACACCTGGCAAAACGGTGTCCGTGCGCCTGCGATTGCCGACCGCAACCCCGTCATTGATCTCCACCGACGCGGCCAGCAAATCGGGACACTGATCATGAATAGCCCCGAGCACGGCGGGCGAGGCCAAAACGTGCTTTTCACCGATGGTTCGGTAGAGTTTCTCGGCTCGCCGATTGTGGTGATTCCCGCGTGCAGCCTGCTTCCTTCGCACACTGAAAATATTTGGCTCCCGATGGATCGAGGCCAATCAGAAGATGGTCTTGACCACCCCGCAGACTGGATTGGGATCGACATCTTCTTGATCCAATAGCGGCACTGCCCGCTCCAACCGATAACACACTTGTCGAACCCCCGCGGCACTTGACCCCTGCGGGGGTTCTGCTATCTTCACCGACCCTTCAGAACGGAAGTACCCCATGCCGAAGAACAAGAGCCATAAGGGCCTCGCCAAGCGCATCAAAATCTCGAAGACGGGCAAGATCCGCTTCGGACGCCCGCACAGCCGCCATCTCAAGTCCAACAAGAGTGGTGTGCAGATCCAAAGCTACCGCAAGCGTCGCTACGCGCGCTCGGGAGATATTCGCGCGCTCAGCAAGCTGCTGTTCCGCCCACTCCTCTCGCAGGAGAAGTCGGAACGCCGCGATGAGCAGCGTGAAGTTGCAGTCACCGCGTAAACGAGGCTTCGATCATCGAAGCGATCGTCCAGACCAGATCCACACCAGACCGTCGGGTCCGAAGCGTTCGGGAAGTCCTGAGCCTCCGCCGGTCGCAGTCAAGAGGTTGATTCATGCCACGCGCACGCAAGGGTGCAGCCCGTACCCAAGCCCGCCGCAAGCTTCTTCGCGAAGCCCGCGGTTTCTACGGAACGAAGTCCCGTCACAAGCAGCAGGCGAAGGTTGCCATGATGCGCGCCAAGCGCTACGCATGGCGCGATCGCCGCGCGCGCAAGCGGGACTTCCGCGCTCTCTGGATCACCCGTATCACCGCGGCCTGCCGTATGCGCGGAACCCGCTACTCGCTCTTCATCAACGGACTCCAGCGCGCTGGTGTCTTGTTGAACCGCAAGATGCTGTCGCTGATTGCCATTGAAGATCCCAAGACCTTTGATGCGCTTGTGGACGTGGCGAAGAAGAACACGACTGCGACCGCAGCAGCGGCGTAAATCACGCGATTCACGCGCGATACCGAATTGAGATCTTTCCAACGCCCGCGCAAGCGGGCGTTGGTCTTTTTGAGGCGATTGAAGCATGCCATCTTCAAATCACGTGCTTCAAATCACGTGCTTCAAATCACGTGCTTTCAATCACGTGCGTGCACCCGCGACCGTCGACTCCGCCCGCGCGCGCCAGAAGCGCATGACTTCAGCAAACGCCTGTGGCGTGAGTTGATGGGCCTGACAAGAGGCCTCGGCGTAGGCGTTGAGTGCACGTGCTCGACCAGAAGCGTCGGCTTGGCGTGACGCGCTCTCAAAGAGCTGCGCGCTTTTCCTCCAGAGCTGAGCGTCGGT
Organism: Candidatus Kuenenia stuttgartensis; assembly: GCA_945902075.1. GTDB lineage: Bacteria > Planctomycetota > Phycisphaerae > Phycisphaerales > SM1A02 > QWPT01. Next base: position 128,954 of record CAMDMA010000002.1, read on the forward strand.
CGGAAGCGGCATCGCAAGGAGTTGCCTCGCGCTGAGTTTAATAGCGCCGGAGCTCATGGCGCTGCCCGCGTAAAGCGCAACTGCATGCGCAGCGATGACCGGCGACGCGATGGCTGCTGCGACGAGCCAGAGTTCGTCCACGCGCTTTGGGACCACTGTGATAAGCGGAACAAGCGGAAGCACTCGGCCGGGCTCGTCGACCCATGCTTCGATGATGCGGGTCTGAGTGGCGACAAGCACCTTGGGGACGAGACGCGTCATCATCCAAGCAGACATCTTTGCATTCACGGCGAGCGCTGCGCGATCGACGCGTGGAGCGCGGTAACGCGCGCCGAGGATCTTCGCTTCGACGTCGCCCCAACTTGATCGCGCAAGATCGACAAAGCGCGTGGAGACAAGCGGCGGAAACGCTGTGTCGTCGGCGCTCGCGCATTCGACGATCGCGCCGCGAAGGCCGTAGTACTGGTCGCGAAAGTCGGCGGTCGCGCCCGCAACATCGCCGAGAGTCCCCACCCCGCTGCACCTGACTGGAACGATTGGCGCACCGAAACCCTCAGCAAGCAGTCGCGACCATGTGGGTTCGTTGGCACAAGGGGGAACAGTTGCCAGTCGCAGCGGCTGAAAATTGGCGCCAAACGCGCGGCGAACTCGGGTAGCACGCGCGGGCATTTGGGGGCGACGAAAGACAAGCGCGCATACGCGCACATTTGCATCCTCAAAGAGGCACTCCTCGCAGGACCAAATCGACGCCAGTTGCGCACGCATGAGCGCGGCATCACGCGCGGCCCTCGCATCACTCGCCGCAAGAAATGACTGGGGCATGACAAAGGCCAATCGTCCATCGTCGGCAAGGAGATCAAGCCCGCGAAGAAGAAATGCTGCAGCAACGTCGGTATATCGCTTCACCGCGCCACCGGTCGCGCGAGAGAGTACCTCGGCGCGCGCACGAGATGCGGCAGTCCCCTTCTCAAGTTGATTCAGAAACGGCGGATTGCCAAGGACGAGATCGAATGCTTCGTGGCCGAAGTGCGCCACAATGTCAAGCTCAATCGCATCAGCAACGACGATATGCGAGCCGAGTGCGCACGAGACGCGACGACGGACAACGGTCGACGTGCGCGCAGGCAGAAGTGCGAGCAGCGCCTCTCGCGCCAGTTGCGCGGCAACCGCATCAATATCAACTCCAAAGATGGATCGCTCAAGGATTTCGGCAACAGAACGGTTGGTGCGTGCGCGCATGGAGGCGACGGCGGCGACGAGAAAGTTTCCACTGCCACAGGCTGGGTCGATCGCGCGCATCGGTGAACGCCGCGCGCCACGAAGCGCTTCGGTGAGGAGAAAGTCGACAAGCGCGAACGGCGTGTAGTGCGAACCCTGCGCTTTGCGCTGTGAAATGCCGCCCCGCGCGGGTGCGGCGTCAAGCGTGTCGAGATGGATGGCGACCGCGTCACGGTGCGTGACGACTCCGTCGTGACGTGAGGCGACTCCGTCGCGGGCGATGATCGAGGGAGCATTCCGCACTCGTGGCACGATGGCAGCGTACCGGGGCGCGTGCGCAGAAGGCGCGGCAATCCGGCCTCTCAGTGATTGGAGCCCGTGAGTCTCTTCGTCTGCCCCACACAGCAAAGTCGTAACCGACATTGCATGCACGCAAGTCGAGGGCCGCATTTCTTAGGATGCGGGGTATGTCCAGCACGATCTTTGTACTCACATCCGACAACGCTGCCCAAACGATCGCGGAGCGGCCGTTTACGCGCGAAAAACCGCTGCAGGAACTACTCGCCCGTGAACCAGCGCTCCTTGCGGGCGATCAGATCGATCCTGATTCGCCGCGTCAGTTTCTGCTGATCGCGCGAGAGGTCGGTATCGAAGATCGCTCGATGGGCGGGTCGCGATGGTCGCTCGACCATCTCTTCGTCGATCAAGACGCGCGGCCTACCCTCGTCGAAGTCAAGCGTGGCGAAGACACTCGTGCACGGCGAGAAGTCGTAGGTCAGATGTTGGACTACGCCGCGAATAGCACCAAGTACTGGCCCTCTGGCCGCATTCGACAATTGTTCGAGTCGCGCTGTCAAGCGGAACACCTCGAACCCTCTGCACAGATCGCACAGCTCCTTGAAGCGCGTGGCCCGACGGACACGGAAGTCGAAACCGAAAACTCCACACTCGCGGCACCTCTTCTTGATGCATTTTGGAATCAGGTCGACGCGAACATCGCGCAGGGCGAGATCCGCATTGTCTTTCTTGCGGACCGACTTCCTGATGAACTTGTTCGCATCATCGAATATCTCAACGGCGAGATGCGATGTGCCGAAGTTGTCGGAATCGAATTGCGCCACTATCAGCGCGACGATCTTCGATTCCTAGTGCCGCGTGTTGTTGGCTTGTCGGCCAACAAACGCTCAAGTCGGCGCGCACGCACCGGCGTCACAACCCGATGGGATAGTGAATCGATTCTCGATCGAATTCAGAAGGAGTCCGGCGCCAAGGCTGCACAAGTGGCCGAGTGCGTGATGCAGTGGTGTGATCAACGCGGCTTCATGCGTGGCTTCACGCGGGCCGGCGTCGGTTCGTTTGTCCCTGAAGTTCCGCTCGGGAAACACAAAGTGTGGCCCGTTGCCATCAGTGGCTATGGGGTGATCAAATTCCAACTCGATCACCTCGCACATCGCGGCGGTGGGATGAAGAGTCACGAAGCGCGGCTCGAACTCATTCGTTGGCTGAACACGATTCACGGAGTCAATATCGGTGAGGATCGCGTAAATGGGCAGCCATCCATCGCGCTCTCCCAAATCGCGCGCTCAGAGTCAATGCAAAAACTGATCGAAATTCTCGACTGGACCGCGAGCCAGATTCAGGGTGTATTCCCACGCCAAATCTAATGTTCACGTACCGTGAGGCGCATGCAACACGGTTCTGTGCGGATCAACGTCGCATGATTTACGCGTGCGCATTTGGGTCTCGTCAGTGATTACGCGAAGCCTTCGCCCATGAGTACCATTGACGTTTCGATCGAGCGCCTACGCGTTCGCTGCTTTCGCAATTGTCGAATGGTCGACTGAGTTCCGCACGCCGTCGTTCAACCGTACGCGCACTCCTGAGAGCGATCCTGTATCGCCTCGGCGTCGGTCGAGCCCCACAACGCAAACAGCGTCGAAAGATCTGTCGCATTGTTCATGCCATCTGCGTTGAGATCGCCGCGGCCTTAGGGGCAGACACCTTCGTTGAAACTTGCATCCGTGAATGGCGTCGAGAAATCTCGAACCGCGATTGTGTGGTCGTGTCCAGCCTCGATCTTTTTTACCTTGCCGATGTCGGCAGGAATATTGCACTGCCCATAGTTGTTTTCACCCCAACAGAACACACGACCCGAAGAGTTGAGCGCGACCGAGTGCGAGTAGCCCGAAGTAATCTGTACGGCTGTACCGATGTCGCCCGGAACATTGAGGTTCAAATTGTCGGTCAACGAAGCCCACACGTAGATCGATCCATCTGATCGCAGCGCAAGTAAGTGTCTTCCGCCAACCTCAAGTTGCGTGATCTCACCGTAGTTCCCTGAGATCGAGTCGTCGCATGGACTCGATGTGTACGGATACCAACCGCCAACGCAATAAAGTTTCCTTCGAGCGTCACCATTGCTTGTGTTTCATTGTTTACGCCTACAAGTTGCGCTTCGCGTCCGTCCCCAAAGCCCGCCGGAAACCCGACGACGATTTGTTCCCAAGCGTGAATGCGGTTTTTGTTGTCGACCGCAAGTGTGAAGAAATTCGAAGCGGCGACCTGACGAATATCTGAGAGTGCTGGCATGTTGCCGCACTGCCCCGAAGGCGTATCGCAGGCGTTCTCGAAGTTGCTGCCCCAGCAAACAAGTTGACCGTCGGCTCGCACCGCCACGCTGTGACGATTGCCTGCCGCAACCGAGACACACGGTCCAAGGTTCTTCGGCACGATCTCTTCGCCGTCAGAGTTTCGTCCCCATGCAAAGACGAGCCGAGACTGCGCTTGGATCGCGAGGACGCGCTGATCTCCCGCCGCAACGAACTTTAACGCGTCACCGACCGAGAGTCTCGGCACGCCGCCACCGAGCGTCGGATCTTGCGGCGGATTCGCCCAGAACGAACCGCTTCCCTGCGGCGGCGCGCCCCATGTCGCGAACCTACCGCCCGCGAACGCCACAGGCCATGTATCGCCAGCGGCCATCGTCCCGACGCGCCCAAGCGCCTTCGGGATATTGCACTGACCTTCGTTGTTTTTTCCCCACGCGACAAGTGGGTTCGGGGACTGGGCGAGCGCGGCGGGAACGACCGCCTCGCAAATCGCTCGATCAGAGTACTGCATGCGTCCTCACACGCCAGATTTCGCGGACAGATCCTCGCGAGAACGCAACGAACATCGTTTGCTCTTGGACCGCGTCCCGCCACCGATGACCGTTCGGCGCCAAACTTGGGATGTCTGCGAGTAAGGAAAACTCGCAGGCGAAAAACAAGTAAGCCCGCGCAAGGCGCGGGCTTACTTCAGTGCACAGGTGTTACTTTGAGCGCGTGTCGTGTTTGGCCAACTCGGCTCAATGGGTGCTGACTGGATTGTCGGTACGGCGGTGTTCCCTCCACCTTCCTAGACCAAGTTTTTGACCAAGTTTTTGACCAAGTTTTTGACCAAGTTTTTGACCAAGTCTTTCACCAAGTCTTTCACCATGATCTAGACCCAAATCCCTCCTTCAGCAGCCCACCCTTCCTGTGCGTGCGAACTTTCACACAACCCTCGATCGCATCGGTGCACGTCCTGTCCAAGGGCGCATCCGACACTCCAACGGGGATGGCCCCTGTCAGGCGCATCCGTCGTCATTCACGAGGCAGGCCAATCGCGACTTCCATCGCTGCGCCTAAGACGACTGGTTCGATCCGCGACCGGGTTCGCTGTCGAAGGGGGCTCGTAGAGAGCGCCTCATTCCGAGTGTCCAGTTCGGAATCGTCCTGAGCGGACGCATCGATCATGAAACCAGCAGAGGCTTCGACAGCCGTTGCCATGCTTCGATCCACACTTGAATCTGTTGCGAAGCCCGCGTTTGACCGGACTTCCGACCCCAAACCGTCAAGATCCACACCTTCAAGACCGGATCCATCAGCTGGGCGGAGGAACGATCCCGCGCCAAGCCCGCCCATTCCAAAGGCGATGATTCCGGTCATGATCGCTGGGACAAAAATCCCAACGAACATCTGTCCACTCTTCCGGGGGGCAGGAATGCCCAACCGAAAAAGTTTGCCAACCGACCAAAGCCGGTTAGGCCATCCACGTTTCACAGACATGAGGGACTCTCTCTCCCTTTTCGAGGGTCCCTCCCTCCGCGCCGAACATACTTCAGCTGCCTAGCCAGTCCAACGGAATGTTGAAAAAAGTTTGTTTTTACCTGCCTCGCCTTTGCAATCCCACCCAAGTGCCGGCACGCCCCGAGGCAAAAACGAAAAGGGGCGGTCCTTGCGGACCGCCCCCCACTTTCTCATGTTGTCACCTTTACAGGTGTCCTCCGCCCCTCGCTACCGGAGATTATCCGATGAGCGAGAGGACTTGCTGTGGCGCGCTGTTCGCGAGGCTGAGCGACTGAGTCGCAGCCTGCGACAGGATCTGTGCACGGGTCATCGACGCGGTTTCCGCGGCGAAGTCCGTGTCGCGAATCGCGCTCTCAGCAGCCGTGGTGTTCTCGAGGGCGATGCCGAGGCTCGAGATCGTGGCGCCGACGACGTTCTTCTGGAACGCGCCGAGACGTCCACGGAGGCTCGAGACCTGCTTGATCGCAGAGTCGATGACTTCCTGGGCCTTTGAGAGATCGCCATTCTGGACATTGGCCGTACCACCCGACTTGAGGTCGGAGAGGAAGCCAGCGCCGTTTCCACCGAGGTTACCCGTGGTGACGGTTTCGATACCGAGCGACACCTTGCCTGCGAGATTGACCGACGGAGCGAGGTTGAAGTTCGCGCCGCCACCGGTGATGTTGAAGGTCGAGGACTGACCGGCGGCGTTGAGCGAGCTCGTACCGTCGAGGGTCACCGACACATCGAAACCATCGCTCGAGACGCGGGCAGTGAGGCCGTCCGTAGTGGCCTGGGTGCCGTTGATGAGGACGGTGGCGTTGCGGCCATAGTCCTTGAGGTCGTCGACGCCCGATGCCGAAGCGGCAGTCGAGAAGATGAAGTTCGTCGAGTTCTCGTTGGCAAGCTCCTTGACACGGACGAACGAATCAGCGCCGTAGCCGGTGGAGTTGACCTGCACGCGGGCTGCGTCGGTAGCGTTCTGGATCGCGGACACACCGAGTGCGTCCTTGAAGCTGTTGACTGCGGCAAGAATGTTGGCCTGCGAGGTACCCGAGGCGAACGTGAACTGCTGCACGCCCTTCGTTCCGGTGATCTCGAACGACACTTCGCCCGAACCACCGTTACCGAACGTACCACCGGTCGACAGGAACACTGCGCCAGTCTGGGCCGACTGCAGCACGGTGACGGTCACGGCGCGAGCCGCAGCCGAATCCGAGAGCTTCGCGGCGTTGACGGTGACATCCGTGAGTGAGGTCGACTGACCGCTGACGGTGTAATCGAAGTTGCCGTTAAGGAGCTTGGTGCCCTGGAAGCTGGTGGCGTTTGCGATACGGTCGATCGTTTGAAGGATCGAGTCGATCTGGAGCTGATTCGCATCGCGCTCTTCCTGCGAGACGCCTGCTTCGTTTGCGGTCGCTCCGACGAGTCCCTGGAGTTCGACAAGCATGTTCGAAACTTCCTGCAGACCACCTTCGGCGACGTTCACGACTTGTTCAGCGCGCTGCGAGTTCGAGATCGCGCTGTTGATTGCGGTCTTCTCAGCGCGGAGATTCTCAGAAGCGATCAGGCCTGCCGGATCGTCTGCACCACGATTGATGCGGAGACCGGTGGAAAGACGCTGAAGGCTGTTGGCCAGACCCTTGTTCTGGCCGCCGAGCACGCGCTGTGCGATGAGTGACGGGATGTTTTGATTGATACGACTCATGACTAGTGTCCTCCGTGATTGCCGGGTTGTCCGGCGTGTTCTCTCGACCGCCCCCGCCTTGGGGCGTTCGCGCCCTCCGCGTTCGCGGTGGCCTGCTCGGTGCCAGTCAGTTCCTCTGACCGACCCGACTGAAGTTGGAAGGCGCGTCCTGCACCCGGAAACGAGTCGGAACTGAGGTTCCCGACGCACCTCAGATCGGAGGAGCTGGCAGGCGACTTCATCTTGGGGGCGCATTTCCCGCACGATTGCTGCAAACAACGCTTAGAAGGGGCGAAAACCGCATGCCAAAACGCCCGCGACTGCCGGAAACGGACTCTAAAGCGATCCGATGAGGCTCCTCGACGGTCTCTCGATGAGGCAGATTGCCAAAAAGAAGACCGCCCGGCGTTTGCCGGGCGGTCTATGCGTGTTGTGCGGGCTGTTTCGCGAGGCCTCGTCGGTTACTGGAGGAGGCGCAGCACGTTTTGGGCGCTCGAATTCGCAGTAGCAAGCACCGAGGTACCCGCCTGCTGCAAAATCTGTGCACGGGTCATTGCTGCCGTTTCCGCAGCGAAGTCGGTGTCGCGAATCTTCGACTCGCTTGAGGTGATGTTCTCAAGACCGATTTGAAGGCTGCGTGAATTCGTTTGCAACGTGTTGCGCTCGAACGCACCGAGGCGCCCACGCATGACCGACACTTCGGTAATCGCAGCGTCGAGCACTTCACTCGCCTCAGCCGCGCGACCCAGAATCATCGAGTTCGACTGGCCGCTCTTGAGGCTATCGAGAAAGTAGCGATCTCCCGCGAACGTGGTGCCACCGATACGACTCGCAGCGACCGACTGAATTCCAATTCCAACCTGCTGCGTGGTGGTGATCGACGGTCCAAGTTGGAACATCGCGCCACCGCCGGTGACATTGAAGGTGCTTGGTGTTCCGTTGACCGTCGTTGCGAACGCATGTGAGAGATCAAGATCAATCGCAAGCGCTGGCGTGTTGAGCGACACGGTCGTACCGTTTCCGGTCGCCAATGCTCCATTGATGATCGCACTGACATCTCGGCCCGAATCGCGCTGCTGCGCGGCCCCGGCTGGATCGGAGTAGGTTTGGAAGAATGCGCCGCCGGAACCGATCTTCCGCACCGACACGAATGCATCGCTGCCGAAATCCGTCGACTTGAAGTAGAGACCTGAGAGTTGGCTCGCACCGTTGCGCAGGTTCGCGCTGATACCGGTTGTGTCGCGCACGGTGTTTACCGCGGCGATCACCGCGGAAAGTGCCGTTCCGGAAACAAAGGTCAGCGTCTGCACACCGAGCTTTCCGGCGATCTCGAGCGTCACGCTCGACGTGAGCGCGCCAGTCGGTGCAGAGAGGAAGAGCGAGCCGGCTTGCGCAGACTGCGTGACCTCCACTGAAACGGAAATCGACGAGTTCGTGCCAAACTGCACACCATGGATATCCGCACCAGCGATGTCGCTTGAGTCAACTCCGCTCGTCAGATACTCAAGCGATCCGTTGAGGAGTTGCAGGCCCGCGAAGCTTGCCGTGTTCGAGATACGCGTGATCGATTCAATCGCGCTGTCAATCTCAAGCTGGTTGGCCGAGATCTCCTCTTGAGAGATACCGCCGGTGTTCGCGCTATTCACCACGAGGCTCTTGATCGAGTTGAGCAAGTCGGCGACCTCAGCGAGGTAACCTTCCGTTGTCGCAATCACCGAACTCGCTCGTTCAGAATTGTCGATCGCTTGCCCCATGCCCTTGATCTCCGAGCGCAAGCGCTCGCTGACGATCAAACCAGCCGGGTCGTCGGCTCCGCGGTTGATGCGGAGACCGGTTGCGAGGCGTTGAAGACGAGTTGAGAGGTCGTTGTTCGAGCGGGAAAGGTTGTTCTGCGCGATGAGCGACGGAACATTCGTATTGATGCGAGCCATGGCAATCCTCCTTGACTGAGAGGCCCGTGGAACCGAGGGACGCTTGCCCCTCGGCCCGGATCAGGCGGTTTCACGCCTTCCGGTTTGGGTTGCCGCGAGCTTCGCGGCTGTAGGCAGGACCGTCCCGCCCATCGTCTGACTTCCGCCTCGCGCACTGCCGCGGGGACGGAACGAACCGAGTTCACCGCGGAAGGCCGCGGCCTGCTGGTTCTCATTTCGAATGGCGTCGTACACCTCTTTGCGGTGGACTGCCACGGTTGCGGGGGCCTTGATGCCGATCCGAACCTTATCGCCTCTGATGTCGACGATCGTGAGTTCGACGTCGTCGCCGATCATGATCGTTTCGTCTCGCTGTCGGGAGAGCACCAGCATGAGCGGGCTCCTTCCTTGGGGGCATCCGTGCCCGGTGAAAGTCCATCCTTGTCGAAACTCAGTCCGCACCGGTGCACGCACCGGAACAACACTCAAGCCGTGACCCACGAGGGATCACGCGATCTTCGCAGCGACCGTCTCCGCGAGCTTCACGAGCTCGTGGCGGGTCGACCACTTCTTCTCAGCGAGCACGAGCTGCATCGCCTTGTGATTCTGTGGGTTGACGACAAGCGGCCCCTGCAAATTTGCGGTGAGCGACTGGTCGCGCTTATTCACGATGACAAAGACCTGCGCGCCACTGGTCTCGGTGATACCGAGCTCGTCCATTTGCTCTTTGCGGATGTTCGCCTGGTAGTCGGGCAGCCACAGTGCCGGGTCGGTGACGACAAACGCGAGGTCCGCGCTCTCGGTCGACTGGAGCCAGAAGAAGACGCCGTTCTCGTCGGGCTGCAGCAGCGCGAAGCTGCGGTAGCTCGAGAAACCCAGCAGTCCGGCGGGGAACTCGAGGATGAGAGAGTCGTCGATTTCGACGGCGCCGAAGCGCGTGGTCTGAATCAGCATGCGGGTGCTCCGTCGGCCTTTCCATTCCTTGGATTCCGGCATCCATGCCGGACGGGTTCCAACCCTTTTCCTTCCGAAGGGGCCGAGCCTTCGGACGGTGTGCCGCAACTTGCGGCGAATCTCAAACTTCTAGCGAAGGAAATCAAGGAGGCTCAGGTTCACTGCGCGCGACGCGCCTGCGAGGCCCGCCTCCAGCTGCTGCTGAAGGCTGGCGAAGCGAGTTGCCGCTTGGGTGAAGTCGAGGTCCTGAATACTTGATCGCAAGGCCATGTCCTGAATTCCAAGTTCTTCCTCGCGGTTGGTCGCTTCGGACACGCGCCGCGATCGAACTCCGACATCTGCGCGCGCCTCTGTGGCACGATCGATGTCGGCTTCGAGTTTGTTGGTTGCAAACTCAATGCCACGGTCGTCATTGGCTCTAAGCGCATCTCGCAGCGCCATGAGGTGCGAAAACACACTGTCTACGGCAACTGTTGCGCGGTCGGTTCCGGTCAATGTTGCCGCGTTCGTGGTTCCCGCGATTCCGAGGTCGAGCGCAGTGTTGCTGTTGTTGATGTCCGCAACGGTGGTCGCCGTGCCAATGGTCGCGTCGACGATCTCGATACCGTTGCCGGTTGAAACCAGGCGTGCCGTGAACTCCGCAGGCGTGATGCCCGCAGCAGCGGCGGCGGCGTTGATCGTCGCGAGCGCATCATCGACAGTGAGATCACCATCGATGTCGACCTCAAAGTTACGGCCGTCCTTGAGGGTGATCCGCATATCGCGGTCGGCGGCAGCATCAGGAAGCCCAGTCGCGGGATCAATGTTTCCCTTTGACTGCCGCACCCCGCGGCCACCGTTGAAGTCGGCAAGCAAGGTCGAGTTTGCAAAGGAACGGATGCCAAGCTCCGTCGCGGTCGTGCCACCGAGTTCCTCAACCGACATGATCGCGCCGGAGAGTTCGTTGCGGACATTCAGTCGGCTGCCGTCTTCGGAGATCTCAACCCGGACGCCAAGCCCGGCGGCGCTGACGGCGTTTTGGAAGTCTTGGACCGTCGTGAGCGTCGAGAGGTCGACGCGACGCGTCTGTCCGCCGTTTCGAATGGCGATTTCCCCGAGCGGAAGTGTCATTCCAGAGAACGAGTCGAGTCGGGTGAGCTCCGTGATGCGCGGCCGGAGATCGGCACCTGCGCTGAGGGTGCCGCCGGGATAGGTACCAGCAAGCCCGAGGTCGCCGGCGGTGGTTGCGGAGTTGGAGTCGCGGATGACGACAGTTGTGCCGAGTGAGGGCGTGACGGCGATGCGATCGCCGGTTGTCGGGTCGATGGAGACGACGGCGCCTGGATCGGTCGCCCCAATCGCAGCGCTGAGCCGCGCGATGACGTCGCCCACGCTATCGGCGTCGGAGAGGTCCACCGCGGTCACTGTGCCATTGACGTCCACTTCGATGGTTCCGGCGCGGACGCCTCGCCCATTGGCGCCACCGAGGTCGGTGAGCCGCGTGGCGGTGGTCATTGATGGGTCGAGGTCGCGGTCGCCCTCTACGCGCCCGGAGAGCGCGCCAAAGGCCTGCTCGGCGCCAATCGTGACTCGGATGTCGGAGGCAAGCCCAAGGTCCGCCCGCATACCCGCGCCGGACCCGATGTAGCGCATGCCCTGGAGAAGGCTCGAAAACGGCGGTGCCGCGTGCTCATCACCGCCGAAAAAGTGGATGCCACGGAGGTCGCGGTTCGCGATCGAGGTGAGCGAACTCAACATCGAGTCGATGACCGTTGCCTGGTTCTGCCGTGTGGCGGCGTCGCTCCCAACGCCAATCTGGGACAGGCCGATTCCCTTCGACTCCTGCAGAATGTCCGCCACGTCGGCGAGCGCCGCGTCGAGGGCATTGAGGGTGGCATCGGCCTGTGAAAGGTTGCGCGAACGCTGTGCGCGCCGCTCGATCGCGTCCTCGAGGACCGTCACCGTTGAAGCGCCGATCGCGTTCTCGGAGGGGCGGGAAAACTCTTTGCCGCTCGCAAGCCGAACCTGCAAAAGCAGCATCTCGCGGTTGGTGTTCTGGATACCCCCAAGCGCAATTCTTGACGCGAGGAGGTTGGGAACGCGGGCGAGGTTGGCAGGAATTGCGCTCATAGGAACTGCTCCACGGGCAGGTTGCAACGCCCGTTCCAGCGACGTCACATGCCGGTCCGCGGGCTTCGCCCGACCGCGAACCTCCCCGCGGAATGTGCGAAAATCGCGCGCCGCACTTGCTCCAACGCTCAGGGCCGCGATACTCGACGAATGCTCCATCGTTTGACCGCTGTCGCAGGCGTTGCCTGCTGTCTGATGTCCGTCCTGTCCGCGCACGCCGGGACGGAAGTGCTCTTGATCCCCGACTCTGGCAACGACAAGGTGTGGGCGCTCAGCCCGGTCGACGGCGCGGTCATCAACACCTCGTTCATCGCGCCTGATATCCACCTCAAGCAACCAATTCAGGTCATCCCAAGCGGTACCGGCACCCTCATCATCACCGATGAGCTCCAGGACTCGGTCTTTGAGTATTCAGCGACCGGCTTCTACCTTCGCACCCTCGCGAGTCCGGCCGACGGGCTCACTATCGGGGCCTTCGGTGGCTGCATGAAGGACGGGTTTTTCTACTTCACCAGCGGCTTCAGTTCAGGTGCGGGCAGGATTCTCCGCCTCGCGCTCGATGGAACACCACCGACGCTCTTCTGCGATTTTTCGGCGAAGGGCGATCCGCGCGGCATTCTGGCGTTTGGTGGCGGATTTCTCGTTGGGAACTCCACCACCGACGACATCGAGTTCGTCAGCGCCGCGGGCGTCATCTCCGCGACGCCATTTCACAACTCAGACGGAATCACCAGCATCAATTTCCCGCAACAACTGCTGCAACTCGCGGACGGCACGATCATGGCGACGGGCTTCAGCGCACCGTGGGGCCTTTTCTTCTTCGAGCCGTCCGGCGCGTTTCTCGGCGCGTATACCTCGCCGCAGGTCTATCTCTCACCGCGCGGATCTGCCCAGCTCGACAACGGCAACTACATCTACACCGGTGGGACGCGCATTGACATCATCGACGCGAAAACGCAGGCAAACACCAATGTCGTGAACCAGCTCGGAACGAGTTTCCGCTGGGTCACTCGCTTCACGCCGCCTCCGCCCTGCACGGGCGATATTGATGGCAACCGTCAGGTCGATGCGTCAGATCTCGCGAACCTTTTGGCCGATTGGGGAGCGACGAAAAGTGCTGCAAATCTCGACGGCTCGGGGACCGTTGATGCTGCGGACCTTGCGGTACTTCTTGGTGCGTGGGGCCCCTGCTGACGCGATGTGCGCGGGCGGATCCACGCATAGAAATCAACCCCTGAAAAACGCAAAGGGCCAGCCTTTCGGCTGGCCCTGTGTGACTGGAGTGTTGGGCGACACTTTCCACCCGCCGCCCGCGACAACGTCGCAAAACCGGTTGGTTTAGCGACGACGACGACCAACAAGACCAGCGAGACCAAGCAAGGCAATCGAACCCGGAGTCGGGATCGCGTTGCCGTTGACCATGACGTTATCGATGCGACTAGAACCTGCCGCTGCAGTCGTGACAAGCGAGCGGAAGCGCAAGATGACGCTGCTCTGGTTGTCGGACACAAGGCTATCAGCGTTGAGGTCGAGGGTCGTGGAGCTCGTGTAGAGCGCGTTGTATGTGGTCGAAGACCAAGTTCCGGGAGCGCCGCCGCCGCCGGACTGGAGCACGGTGTATCCGACGACGAACGAGAAGGTCGCGCCGCCATCCACACTCATGACCAGTTCGAAGCTGGCCGGACCAGTCGACGAACGAGCCTGATCCCAGGAAACGGTGATGTCTTCGAAGCCGAGAGTCGAGAAACTGGCCTGATAGTAATCGCCGATGGACCAGTTGTTGCTTGAGAACGCGTACTGAGAACCGTTGCCAGCCGGCGACGTGTACGTCGCGGCGGCAAGGGCATGCACGGAGCTGAGGTTCGAACCAGCAGCGTTTGTGCCCTGGTCTGCGGCGCCAACGGTGTATGTCACGCCGGTCGGAACGTTACCGGCGCCGGTTGGGAAGGCGGTGGTGATGGTCCATCCGGCGACGAGGTCGGCGGAGGCGGTCGAGGCGGTGGCGAGGATCAGGACGATGCCGGGCTTCACAAAGGACATTTGAATCTCCGCGGCATTGGCCGCACTACGCCGCCCGAGGACGAGGGGCGGCAGAAACAGGGAAGGCAGGAACAGGGAAGGCAGGATCAGGGAATGCAGGATCAGGGAATGCAGGAGATGGGAACGCAAAGAAGGGACTGACAGCACCAAGATCAGCAGAATCACAAGCGGCACGACGAGCAATGCTCACCGACCACATCGAATCAAACGAACCCGTCGACCTCGAACCGACGCAACCTAACCACATGCGACTCCGCAAGGATAAGGATGGCGACGTTCGAGACCGCACAGGACGGCCGCATCGAACTCTGAATGATCATGACAGGCAACGAGGGACAACGGCGCCTGGACGCTCGACGCAGGGAACATGCAAGGAACATGCTGGGAACACGCTGTTGGGCGAGTGGACACTCGACCAACGCAAACAGGGACTCTCACCAGGGCCGAGAAACTCGACCGAGGCATCGACCCTTGTCACTCCCTCGAGGACGGGGCAACCATACCCCCGAAACCCGATTCCGCAAATCCGATCTGTAAGAGCGAGGCAAATAGTGTCGAGTTTTGATTTGCACTCTCGCCTCCACGGATCTATCACGACTGTTTCCCACCCATGCGGTGTGACGGCTCGGAGAAATGATGCCACGAAAAATCCCAACCGGAGGCACCATGCACGGAGTCTTTTTCTACATCGATCCCAGAGGCCGTCGTTCCGGACCCTATACCGAGGCCGAGCTTTGCTCACTCGCGGGGCGGGGGCTCCTTGAACGCCGTGGACAGGTCGAACTCGAGGGCACAGCCATCCGGTGGACCGCCGACGAGATCGGTTGGCTGCGTGACACCTTCCCGAAGAATTTGGCGGTCGACGCGGGCGAGAGAGTGCCCTCTCCGGGAAGCCCCCCGCTGCCGCCACCCGACATGATCGACGAAGGTTGGACCTCAAGCGCGGACCGCGGCGGTGACATACCCGAGCCCCTCCCCCCACGATCTGCTCCCGCGGAAACGACGCGTACGACGATCGGCCCTACGACCAATACCGGCCTTGGAAATGCGGCCCAACCACTCGCCACCACCCGGACCGTTTTCGTGCTGCTGGCGCTTCTCCCAAGTTTCATTGGGCTGTTTGGTATCCATAACATCGTCGCCGGCTACCTCGGGCGCGGAATCACGCAGCTCGTCCTTTCCGTCCTCACGCTTGGCGGCTGCTGCGCGACCATCTGGGCGCCACCGTGCCTATGCCTTGGGCTTCCGATGTGGTTCGTCCTCTTTGTGTGGTCGGTGATTGAGGCAGCAACGGTCACCACAGACGCGCGCGGGCGTCTCATGACCTGAAAGCCTGTGGCTCGACCGCCGCTTGCGCGCGACGAGCGATTCAGACCATCGAGAGCAGCGTCTGCAACGTCTCGTCGATCGTGGCGATGTAACGAGCGGCGGCCTGGAACTGCCGCTGGTACGAGAGCATGTTGATCGACTCCTCGTCAATCGACACACCACTCATCGCTTGCGATTGCGCATCGAGGCTCTCGCGCACCAGACGGGTGCTTTCGGCTTTGGTGTTTGACGCTTGCGTCCGCACAGCGAGGTCGGTCGTACGCGATTGCCAGTATCCGCGCAGGCTACGACCGCCAAGCGCGTCAACCGCGAGATTCTCAAGCCCTGCAATATCAAGCGCGCCTGCGTTCGAGCCAGGGGTATGTCCGCGCCCAGCGGCGAGCAGCCGAGGGTCTTCGACAATCGCTTGATTGATGGCAATATCACTCGCGTCCGAACCGCCAAAGAGTGCGTTCACGCCAAGTGCGGCGAGGGTTCCGGACGTGTCATTCGAGAAACTGAGCTCGTAACCACCCGCTGCGTCAAGCTTGAGTGCGCCATCCGGGGTCACGGAGGCCGTGCCGGTGCCCGCGGGCATCGCAGAAGAAATCTGTGCTGCAAGTTGGTTGAGCGAAGTTGTCGCCGGATCAACCGAAACAAGCACGGTGCTGCGGATTCCCGTAGAGGTGTTGGTGACGTGAAGTTCAAACGAACCGTTGCGGATATCAAACGGAACCGCCGCCGCATCGGACGCCAGGTTGGCCGTCGCATCGGCGACGCGATTCACGCCGGTAACGGTTGAGAATCCACGCGTGCCCTGGCCCTGCGAGTGGATGCGGTTGACCTGGAAGGCAAGTTGGCGAGCGAGCGTGTCGAGGTCGTTGATCGCGGGGTCAACAGTGTCCGCGCGCTGCCGAAAGAGGGCGCCGATTTGACCCTCCTCCGGAAGAAGCGTCGTCCCGTCCGACTTCACTCGGAGCGAAACAGTGGTGCCGTCGCTACTCGCGTCGGTGCGAAGCGTGACTCCGCGCGATTCACCCGCGAGAACGATCGGCGTCGAGCCAACGAGAAGGTCGAGTGAGCCGTTGGGCTGTTCGACCGTACTAATTGGGAGGTACTGCGCAACCTCAGCAACGAGTTCATCACGACGATCGCGCAGCGAGTTCGCGGTGCTGCCGCCGCCCTGTTCCGAATCGACGATCTGGCGATTGACTTCAGCAACCTGTCCGAGCAGTCCGTCGACCGTGCGAACGGTCGCGCCGAGTGCACGATCAATCTCTAGTCGCACATTTGCATGTTCGGTACGAAGCTCGCGAATCGACGTCGCGAGGCCGCTTCCCTGCTGAATCACGACGGTGCGCACGGCTTCATCGTTCGGACTATTCGCGAGTTCGCTAAAGCTGTTGAAAAACGCGCTCATCCGGCTCGAAAGATCCTGATCGGTGAGTTCGTTGCGGATCGACTCAATCGAATTGAGGAAGCGCTGGTCGATTTCCGCAGCGTTCTGGTCACTGATGGCAGCGCGGGTGCGACCCTGGAGCGCCGTGTCCACGGTGCGAAGAATGCGCTGCAACTGCACACCCGTGCCGATGAATCCGCCGCGACCGATGTACTCAGGCCGACTCGGCGAAAGCCGCGCAACCTGCCGGTGGTACCCGGGGGTTGACGCGTTTGCCATGTTGTTTCCCGCGACTTGAATCGCGGTTTGGCTCGCGAGAATCGCAGATTGACCGATTTGAAGTGCGCCGTTGATCGACATGATTCGTTCGCTTTCAGCTTCGAATATCGAGGCTTGAGATCACGTTTGCACCTACGGCGATGCGACCGCCGCGTGAGTAGACATTCGCATGTGCGAGCGCCGAGTGAACCGACTGCAGTATTCCCGCCATATGCGCGGAAAGTCGCTCGGCAGCTTGCCGAACGATGCCAGATTCGCGACGGACTTCCTCGATGAGCGGACGCAATTCGCTGCGCACGACATCAAGCCGCGCGCGGTCGACGTCGCCAAGGCGCGCACCAATGTCCGAGAGCGACGCGTCCGCTGGGAGCGCAAGTCGGGTGGCGACCGACCTGGCCTCGTCGGTGCGCGCGCGATCGAGTTCGGCAATCATCGCAAGGAGCCGCGACTCGCCATCGCTCAGTTGCGAAAACCGCTGAAAATCGGCGGCGCGGATTGCGTCGCGCCGACTTCGGATCAGTGCGAGCAGTTGGGTGTAGTGCGCGCGGCTCGTCTCGAGCGCCGCGAGGAGTTTCTCGGGGTTTGCGCGCGGAGAGGATGGACTTGTTGGGCGTTGCATGCGCGGATTCCTTTCAGAACGTCACAGAGGTCTTCGCAAGCGTTTCGGCTTCAGACGGCGCACCAGCGCGCATTGAGCGCTCAAAGCGATCGGCGACGCGGCGCACGAGTTCAAAGTTGGAGCCGTCAACGACCTTCTCCGCAAGCGCCGCATCGAGTAGCGGTCGAAACCGACGCTCACCAACACCGGGCTTGAACGCGTCGGATGCAAGCGACCCCTCCTGCATCTCGGCGAAAATCGGCTTGACGAATGCTTCGGTGACAAGCGTTTTCGCTGCCTCGAGGGCGAGGCCGAAGGACGATCCATTGCGCGCAGCGGACGCGAGGCGCGGATCCGGTGCGAGGTAGCTAGAGGTTGGCCCAGAGATCGGCGTTGTCATTGGATTTCCGCCTTCAACGCATTCTGTTTCTTGAGGCTGTGGATAATCGCGACCTGCGTTTCGAACGGGACATCAAGTTCATTCAGCGCATCAAGTAGTGTGCGAAGCTTCATACTCTGGCGCTGGGTTTCGCCAGTGGCAACGCCAGCCCACGCAACAGTGTCCGCAAGCGGCTGCTCGGGAGTTGGCATGATTTCCGGGGTAATCGTGGTGATACGGAGGTTGGCTGCCGTCACAGCTGCCGGCCGAAACTCAACGCGCTCGTCAACAGTGATGACCTTGTTCGCCTTATCAATGACGATGCGAGCAGGCGTGCGGATGATGTCGCCGGGCACCGAGAATGTCATGAGCCGCGCGACGAAGTCATAAGGATCGCGACGCGCTTCGGTCGGAATGCGGACGCGAATGGTGCTCTGGTCTTCGACCTTTGCGACATCGCTGTAACCAGAGAGTGAAAGCTCATCGTTGATGAGATCAGCGATACTCGCCGCTGTCGGCAGGCCCGCGTAGGCCGGGTGGAGAATGAGCGAAACGGTGTCGTCCTCGAACGGCGTGAGCAAGATGTCGCGCACCATCCGCGCGCCTCCACGGACGACGGCCTTTGTCGGCATGTCGGGGTTCACCTCAAGTTCGCCGTCGGCGATCGCATACGGAACCCAAAGCGCGCGGTCGCTCGGGATGACGGGACTCTTGAGGAAACTCGTCAGCAGTTGACCACCCTCAAGGCTCGTGGCGGTGCCGAGGATTCCGATGGTCACATCAAAGCGATCATCGTTGCGAGCGCCGGTCGAGGGAATGTCAACCGTCACCATCACAAGCGCGATCGAACGGGTCTTCGCGAGGTTTCGCGCGTCGGTGCGAATGTTTCCGAGGTTTGACAGAAGCTGCGCGTAGGGCTGCGACGTGATCGTCGAGTCCTTCATGTTGTCGCCCGTCTTGTCGAGACCGTAGACAAGTCCGAGCCCAGTGAGGCGATTGCCCTCGTAACCCTTCAACCGGACGTACTCCTGCAAGTCGCCGCCAACGGCGGGTCGGGACACCGCGAGGATGGCCACAAAGCACACGAGCCCGGCAGAAATTGCGCCGCGAGAGGCGGCGAACTTCGCGCACAGAGGCCTGATTCCAATCAGGAAGGCGGCAAGGATTGCGGATCGACTGGCAGGCATCAGGCCTTGGGTGCTCGTCATCGGGGGTGGACCTCCTGTCCAGCCCTCGAAAGGCAAGCGGCATACCAGGCGACAGTTGAGACACGCCAAATGGGCGCGAAGGTGGGCAACCGCGTGTGCGGGGATGACACCTCTCTCGAATCTACGCATACTGCGGAGATGCACCACGCGCTCCGAACCACCGGCCTCGCGGTCGCCGCGTTTCTTCTGGCGGCGATTTGGCTTGGAGGCCTGACTGGCGACCCAGCGAATCATCGGTTTGTCGCGTTTCTTGCGGTGGCTTGGCGTGATGGTGCGGTTGCGCTTCTCTGGTGGGCGGGCGCGGTGGGGCTTGGACTTGGTCTGATGCGGCTTGCGGTTGGGCCGAACGTGCGGGCAATCGCGCGGGCAGCGGCCTCCGGCACGAGGAACGATGACACGACCACCAGCGACGAAATTGCGATTGCGGTGGTCCTTGGAGCGGCGGCGATGCTCGCGCTCGACAATGTGCTCGGGACGATCGGACTGCTCGCCGCGGGCGGAGGGTTGGTGGGATGGCTTGTTGCTGCAGGCGGTACGGCGCTCGGAATTCGAGTGCTTCGAAATGCGCCGCTCGCCCGACCCACTCATGAGACCGCTCGACCACGCGCAGGTCTGGAGACGCATCTCGCACCAATTGCCCTTGGCGCGATGACGGCGCTGCTGCTGGTGGCGGCGAGTTCTGCGCCAGGTTGGCTTTGGTCGAGCGAATTCGGCGGCTATGACGCGCTCAGCTACCACCTGGTGCTCGCGCGCGCGTGGTCTGCGGGAGGCATTCCGGTTGGGCCAGTCGACGGAAACGTCTACTCCGCGCTGCCGTCGTTTGTCGAGGCGGCCTTCGCGCACCTGATGGTGCTCCGCGGCGATGTGATCTCAGGCGCGATCGCCTGCCAGTGGTGGGCGGCGATTGCGACACTCGCGACTGCCTTTGTCGTTGCACGACTCGCCCGCAATGCCATCGGCCCTCCGGCGACGATATTCGCCGCGATGATTTTTCTCGCAGTGCCGTGGGTGACGGTGGTTGGAACGCTTGCATACAACGACATCGCGCCGTGCCTCTTTCTCGCGGGCGGTTGGCTGCTCGTGTTGCGGGCCGTCGGCGATGGCAATCGGCTCGATGCGCGCGCCGCCGCGGCCCTCGCGCTCATCGCAGCGGCCGCTGTCGGGGCAAAGCCCACAGCGTTTTTCTTTACCGCTCTGCCTCTCCTCGCCATCGTTCTCTTGACAGCACGTCTACGCGCGCTGCGGCTTGCACCACTCGTCCTTTTGGTTGCGGTTGGCGTACTCGCACCATGGCTTGTTCGGAATGCGCTCCACGAGGGGAACCCGGTTTTCCCCTTCGCTTCTGGCATCTTTGGAAACGGTCGGTGGACCGAGGAGCAGATTGCAGTGTTTAGCTCCGCGCATAGCCCCGACCGACCGATCCTCGACCGACTTCCGCTCATCTTCGAACAGTGGCTCACCCATGGGTTTGGCGCTCCGCCGAGCGAAGGCGAGCCGTGGTTTCCACAGTGGAGCGTGATTCCAGCGGTTGGGCTGTTTGGCCTCGTCGTTGCATTTCGACGTCATCCCCACGCGCGCACCGGACTTGCGGTGGTGACGACGATTTGCGTGTCGTGGCTCCTCGTCACCCATCTCAAGAGTCGCTTTCTGCTTCCGACCGCGGTGCCACTTGCACTCGGCACAACATGGTTTGCTCTGTGGCTCACCGAGCGCTCACTCAGGCGCGCGCTGCCGATGGCTGCGACCATCGCCGTGGCCGTGCCGTTTGTTGTCTTCCTCCGTGAACCCGGGAAGGGCCGCGAACTTCGTGCACCTGCTGCCGCGATCGACACGATTCCGGACATGACGGGCGATTCGATTGCACGCGCGCTCGTGGATGCCGATCGCTCTGGAGATACGGAGCTCCGCCGAAGGCTTCTTGAACAAAGCACCACGCCCTTCGCGATAAACCACCTGCTTCCCCCTGAGGCGCGGGTGATCGGAATTGGTTTCGCAACACCGTTCTATATTCGTCGACCGGTGGCGATGACAACGGTGTGGGACCGCGGCGACTTCGATCATGTCGCGGAGCAATTTGCGGGAACACCTTCGGTGTGGGGCAGCGAACTTCGCAAGCTCGGCTATACGCACGCGATCCTCGAGCCGACGATGCTCAACATCTGGTCGACGCGAGGCTGGCTCAATCCTCAACTCTCGCGCGGCGAATGGGTCGAGCCTTTCATCGCCGCGAACAGCGGGTTGATGCGGACGGCGGACGGACGCATCATCATCGAACTCAGCGACGGCTCACCGCGCTGATTGCGATCAGGGACCCTGCGGCATGAGCATCTCGTTGGTCCCGGGGCGACGAACTCCGCGCCGCGGATCACGGGGCGATGTGTTCGCCTGCGGGATTGAACTCTTGATTGTGCCGTCGTCCAAACTGTCCTCGGCAACTGACGCGCCGCCAGCCGCGGGCGGAATAGTGCCTGGCATCGGCGGTAAATCCGCGGGCTTCGGCACAACGACCGGGGCGCTCACCGCGAACTCTGAACGCACTTCGGCCAGCGCCCGCTCGCGCGCCTCGGCGAGTTCCGCGGTGCGCCGATCCGTTTGCACGACAAACGCAATGCCAAAGAGCAGCGTGAACGCGACCCCGCACGCGGCCGCACCGAAGAGCAGGCGATTGATGCGCTCGAGCCGCCGCGAACGATCCAACAGCGAACGATCCAACAACGAACGATCTGTCGCTGGGCGGTGCGTGGCCGCGTGGTTGGTCGCATGATTTGTTGGTGAGAGTGCGCTCCGGGAGAGTGGATCAGCCGCTGTTCGCGTGGTCGGTGCGGTCTCGTCAGGCTCAGAGGTCGCGCGTTCGAAGTCGACCACTGAAACGCGAACCACCGTCTGTGCCGGAGAACGAACGGGAACTGCGCGTACAACGAGGAGGCCGGAATCGAGCACAAACGCGTCTCTGTCGGGCTTCGCGTCGTGTGGCGGCGCAATCGGCTCGAACGGCGGTAGGCCAAAGAAGTTTCGGTCGACCTCAACCGTCGTACTGGCTCCGCACGCTGCGCACGCTGCGTCGTCTTGTCCTATCGGCGACTGGCAGGCGAAACACCGGCCGAAATACTGTGCAATACCCGGGGCACGTCGGGCGAGCGTCCACAATTGTCGTGTCGATGGACCGCGCACGATCGCATCGCGTCCGATTTCGCCAGCGCGAATGGCTGCGACGAGCGCCTCGAAGCGGAATCCAACGAAATGTGGGCGATCGGCGTCGCGCACAAACCACGCTCCCATGTCATTCTGGGTTGCGTTCAAACTCCAGCTGTCGAAAAGTCCACCGCACGCGCGACAGTGCGGCGCAGGCACTTGGCGATCGCCGCAGTAGGGACAAAGGATGGCGCGTGCATCAGTCACGAGGCTCAGGATATCGAAGTACAGTTGCCCGGAGTACAAGATACGCAGGCACCCTGCCGAGCCGAGAGAAACCACCGATGCATTTCGCCCCGCCTGTCCAACGCCAACTATTCGCGGTCTTCGTACTTGCGGCCGGCACGGTGTTCGCGAGTTGTGCGCCACGGGCGAGTGGTTTGCACACGACAACCGAAGCCACCAACGATCGGAGTCGCCCGAAGGAATCGCCACCCGCGGAATCGCCATTGGTCGCGATTGTTGACGGTCGCACGGTCGACTTCGCTGCGCTCCGACCGGCTTTGGTCGAGATCGCGGGGCAACAGGCCCTGCGCGACGCCGTTCTCGACCTCCGATTGGCACGTCGACTTGAGCGCGAACGCATCACCCTGACCCCCGCAGACATCGATCGTGAGCGCGCACTTTTACTCGAGACACTTTCGCCTGATCCGTCACGCGCCGTAGAACTCCTCGGTGCGATTCGACTGCGTCAAGGTCTTGGGTCCACCCGCTTCGATGCCCTTCTCGCGCGTAACGCCGGATTACGCACCCTCGTTGCCCCCGCGGTACGGATCGATGAAACCGGACTGGCGAACGCCTTCGACATGCTGCACGGCCCAAAGCGCGTGGCGCGCATGGCGGTACTTTCGTCGCTCGCCGATGCGGATCGATTCGCCGCGGATGTGGCGGCCGGTGGGAACTTTGTTGATCTCGCCGTCCTGCGCTCGCTCGACGAGGGTGCAGCGCGCGGCGGACTGCTTGCTCCGCTCGCACGGCGTGATCCGAGCTATCCCGAAGGACTGCGCGCCGCGATTTTCGCGACGCCTGTTGGTGGAGTTTCTCCGCCGATCCTCGACGAATCACGGTTTTACATCGTGACCGTCGTCGAGGCGCGCCCTGCGGACGGCACCTCGCGGGAGGCGGCACATGCTCGATGCGAGCAGATGCTTCGGCTCAGCCGGGAACGGTTGCTCATGGACGCTCTTGCACGCGAACTTTCATCGCTCGATGGCGTGACGGTGTTTGACCGATCATTCGATGCACCAGCGCGCTGAGCGCGGTGTCGAAGCCAATATCGCAACGGCGCCTCAGGTCTTCAACGATCCCATGCGTGCCGCGGCAATCGGAAGTAGGAGCGCAACGGGGAGAAACACCCCGACCGCAGCCGGAAGCCCAGGCAATGAGACTGTCATCAGGAAGAGACTTCCTAGAAGGCCCGGAACTGCAGTTGCTGCACAAAAGACGCTTGCGCCAAGCAACTTTTTCGGCTCGCGAAGAAGAAAGAACGGAAGGCAAATTACGAGCATGAATAGGTTCACGCACGCGCCTGCGAAACGCTGACCGATGAGCCGCGTCGCGTCGTTTGCCGCGAGACCACCATCTCGAGCAAGTTCACTGATCTGTGGCGTGGACAAGAGTTGGGCAAATCCACGGAAGCGCCGCGTGAGGATCGCCTTCGGAGACACATCCGTCTCCACGAAGTCGATGGGCTCCTTGCGGTCGATGCGCACCTCGCGACCCGCACCGCTTCCCGGAGCACTGCGCCCGGCTGCGACGCCGTCCACCAGTCTCCAGCCTCCGCGAACCTCGTCCCAAGTCGCCGTCGGCGCTTCGATCCGACGGACAGCGGCACCCTTCTCGTCGCGCTCGAGGACGAGCAAATTGAAGGCCGTCTCCGTCATCGGATCAAACGCCTGCGCCAACACCAACTTTCCAGCACCGTCCTGCACAATGTTGAGACCAAACTTCTCAACCGACGGCCGAAGAATTGCGTTGTGCTCGCGAACGAGCAGTGGCGCAAGGCGCGGAAGCAATATCTCCCCATTCAACAGTTGCACGAGGTTGAGGAGTACCGCGACGACAACCATCACCAGTCCAACACGCCAAAGGCTTACTCCGGCGGCAAGCATCGCGACGAGTTCTCGTGTTCGCACCATCTGCGCGAGAGTGAATCCCGCAGCAGCGACGGAACAAAGTCCGAGCAAATACGCATAGAACTGAAAGACGCGCGGCAGATTGAAGTCAAGTACCGCAATCGGCACCGCGCTCCACATGGAGGAGTAACTACCCATTTCCACCGCGCGACGCGCGGCGGCCGTGTAAGCATCAAGTTGGAGAATCGTGTCGATCGAAATCGCGAAGAGAAACATCACCGCGAAGATCAACACGAAATTGACGAGAAATCGGGACGCGATCCAACGGTCGAGCAACGCCATCAGTTTCTCGCGATCCGCCGGTAGGCGATGAAGATGGTGGCAGCGATCGCGAGGTTCCCGCTTGTGCAGACGAAGACGCCGAGTGCGCTTGTCCCCTGCTTGAGCATTTGCTCTCCGCCGGAAATGAGCAAGATGTCAATGATCGACGGAACGAACGCGAGGAGATAGACCTGCAGCGGGTTTGCACCGCGCAGGCGCACTGCGAGCACAGCGCCGAGAAGGAGCATCAGCGGTGCCGAAAGCGCCTGATTAATCCGTTGCACAATGCGGGCGACGATGTCGGCTCGCACGAGGCGGATCGACTCGAGCATTCCGCTGGCAGCACTTCGCGCAGATTGCCGCGCCGCAAGCGCGGGTGCGCTCGTCAAGATCGCGGCACCACGATCCACTTCGGTTTCAGCCGCAACTTCGTCGATGGTCAGTGTGGCGCGGTCTTTGATCGCGCACTTCTGCGGAAGAAGACCGACGACGCGCGGTGGCCAGCGACTTCCGCCGAGACTTCGCACATCCGTGACCACATCCGCGCGCGCGAGGAGTTCGAAGCGAACGCCAGCGCCGCGCGGGCGTTCTTCCGTGGCGAAAGTTGCCTCGGAAACTGTAGCGCGCTTCGTCACAATTCCGCGCTCAAGCTCGACAAGTTCAAATGTCGTGCCGGATCGTGGAAGGAGTTGCGTCCCCTCGATGCGCGCGTTGCGGGCCTCATATGCACGCAGGCCCCCATCGTCTGCGAGCCGAAGTGTGCCGTCCGTGTTGAGTGACTCAAGCACGCAGCTCCACGCGTCAAGCGCCGCGAGCGACTCTTCAGCACCGCTGCGCGCGCGAACGACTTTGTGGTACGAGCCCACATCATTCCACACAGAAAGCAGGCCTCGAATATCGAGATCTTTCGGCTCCAGTTGGATGCCTTTACCGAGATCGATTGCCTCGGGCTCCGCTTGGGGCACGAAGACCAACGCATCCTCACCCTCGCGGAACGCGGTGGCGTTCCGGAACAAAAGTTTGAGATACGCACTGTCGTTGGCGCGGTAGACATCGACCGTTGCAAACTCAGCGGTGAACTCAGTCACGGTGCGTCCGTCGGGACCGGTCTCGATTGCCGCAACCCCCGCGAGAGCGAGGCGCGTGGCTGGACCATCCTCCGAGAGCTCTTCACCTGGAATAACAAGCACTTCGTCGGCGTACAACTGCGTTCCATTGACTGAAAACGCCTCGCCGCGCTCTACGGCGCTGACGAAGAGTCGCGTGACGTCACGGGTGATAAGCCGACGCATCGAGGTCCAGAAGCGCGGCACACCCGCATCGACGAGAAGCGCCATGCCGAGAAAGAGGACGACGCCGAGTGTTGCTGCTGGAAGTAACACCCGTCGATACGAGAGCCCCGCAGCAGACATGGCGAGTACTTCGTTGTCGGCCGCAAGTCGCGCGTAGACAATGGTTCCCGCGAACGCGCCCGCGAAGGGCAGCGCGTACTGGAGCATGGGAATCGAAGCGAGCGACACAAACTGCAGCACTTCTTCCGCGCCAAGGAGGTTCTGCATGATTGGGCGGATGGCAGCGCCGAACGCAATCACCGCGACGAGGACGCTCGTCGTGAGCAGTTGGACGCGGAGAAGTTCCGCCACGATGTGCCTGAGAAGGATGCGCGGCATGCAGGGCTGTCCATCGTCGCGATTTATCCGCATTCCCGCAACCGTGCATTTGCTCGAGTCTTCCGCGCAACCCGCACAGTCGAATCGGCACCGACCCCAATTTTGACTTTCGCAGCCGCTGCGCCCCTCACGGTGCCCTGGCGAGCCGAAATCGACAGGTGGACGGGAGGAAGTTGCCATGATCACGACGACGACAAGCCTCCATCAGGAGCGAGTGTGCATCGGCAACGGCCGCATGGTTCGAGCCAACCGAGCGGGTGCGATGCGCTCGGGATTGACGCTCGTCGAGGTCCTTGTCGCGGCGGTGATCCTCTCCGTCGCAGCACTCGCAGCACTCGAACTTCTCGCGGCCACCGATTCCGCTTCTCTCGCAGCCCGTCGACAAGCCATGGCGTCGATCGAAGCTGAACGCGCACTCGCGGAGGCGGCGGTCGCGGTGCACGAGTTCCGGAGCCCGACGTTGCGACGGACGCTCGATGCAGAGACCGGCGGCGAAACCCTCGCCTCGTGCACGGTCGAGATTCGCGCAACCCGCGAGACGCGCGCTCTCGGCGCCGACGGCAACGCGAACGCGTTCCGCCTTCCTGTCATGCGACTCGTCGCGGAAGTGACCGATACGAATGGCGACTCGATCGCCCTGCTCGAACGGCTCACGCCCATTCCAGCGGAAGGAGCATCGCGTTGACCCGCCGTCGCGGATTCACGCTTCTTGAGGTCGTTGTCGCATCGGCGCTTCTCGGCGTCGTTGGCCTCGCGACGCTTGCCTTTCTAAGTGCGTTCGCGCAAGGCGCGGCTGCGCGCTCGCGTATCTCCGACCCCGCACTCGAAGGGACGCTTGCACTCGAACGGCTCCGCGCGCTCGCGCCCCAACTCCGCTGCACACTCGGTACCCGCGACGACCTCGCCGCACTCTGGCTCTCGGACAACGTGCCAAGTCGATCGGTGCACCTCAGTGAACTTGGATGGGTGCGCTTTGACTCCGAAGCTGGCGACGTACTACTTGAGCGAATCGACCCAGTGGCGCTCGCCACCGACCGTGAGCTGGAGACTGCCTTCGCCCGCGACGAAGATTTCCTTGCCGTGCGGGACGATGCGCTGCGCGCGGGAATTCTCACCTCTGCAATTCTCGCAGAAGGTCTCAGCGGGGTCGCGATCATCGCGGCAAAGGGCGGAGCGCCGGTCGAGCTTCAATTTGAAACCGAATCCGCAAGCGCACGCATCGCGCTCTCACCCGTCGCACCGGAGGAACCGCTTCGATGAGAAGTTTTCCGAACCACTCGCTCCGCGGCTCCGCCGTTCTGCTCGCCCTCGCGGCAGTCGCGATCGCAACGCTGCTCGGGCTCTCGCTCGCGGCGTCACGCGACACGAATCTTGCGACAAGTGGAAACCTCGCAAAGGCAGCCGCCGCCCGAGCTGCTGCCTCTGGCGCTGTTGAAATCGCGATCGAAATGCTGAACGATCCATCGACTCTCGAGGATTCGACTGGCGTGCTCTTCGAGTCATTTCAGATTGGTGACACGACCGTGCGCGCGACAGCACTCGATCTCGCGACCGGACTTCCTGCTGGTGCAGACGCACGTGCGGTTGAGATCGCGGTCGAGGCGAACTGCGGCGGAATCGCGCAAACGACACGTGCGGTCGGGCGGGTCACGTCGCCAAACATTGCACACGAGGCGGATCTCGATTGCTCGGAGTTCGCACTCCTCGCAACTGAAACACTGTCAATCGAGGGAGATGCCCTTGTCGGGATCTGGAAGCGATCGCCGCTTGCGGTTCTTGCCGAGCCGGTGTCGTTCGGCCTCGCGAGCGGTACTCGCACAGGTCTCTCCATCGATTCTCGCGCAAGTACGCACGGATGCGTCATGCTTTTGAACGGCGCGTTCGCTGGCGACGACGATGATGCCGATGACGATCTCTCTGAGAAAGTGTTTCTCTTACCTGCAGAAATCCAGGTGCTGCGTGCGCCACTCCCTCCGCCACACGAAATCGCTGGGAAAAGCGAACGCGAAGCAGATGACTCCGATGACGTGTTTCAACTCGAGGGCATTCTCGCGCGAGACATCACGCTTCACGGAGACGCCCGCGTTCCGGCGCGGAGCTCGATCGCCATGCGCGGCACACAGGCACTTGATATCAGTGGCAATCTCCACGTGGAGCGTGGCGCGTCGGTGCGGGTAGAAAGTCCGACGACGATTATCGTTCGAGGCAATCTGGTGATCGATGCATGCGCGATTGAGGTATTCCCAGGAGCGACGCTCTCCATGGTTGTGCTCGGCGATACCACCGTCGATGCCTCCTATCTCGGTGGCGAACGCAGTGACGCGGCAGAAGATCGCGATGCAAGCGGCGGCGCAGCGTATGACGGAGGTGCAACGCGCCTGTCCATCTTTGTCTGCGGTGATAAACGTGTCGCTGTGAGTGAGGGCAGCGTCTTCAAGGGCGAGCTGTATGCACCGGAGGGACGTATTGAAATCGAGTCGCGTAGCGCGGTCTATGGTCGCATCCTCGGTGCAGAAATCAGGCTCAAAGCTGGCGCCGCGCTCTTTTACGACCCCACACTCGACACAGCGCGCGGTTGGAAAAATGCGGAGTCGGGCATTTGGACTGCGGGCGGCACCGTGCAACCGGCGCTTCGACAGATCTCGACGCTTGACGCCGAGTCGCTTGCGACCTTCGCGGAGGCGAGCGATGTGACTCCGGAGTTTGTTCCAATTCTCACTGTTGGAAAAGAAAAATCTCATCGACGAGACCGACTACGCGCCCTCGCTGAGCGCGCTCGATCGCTTCTCGCCGCGCAAGCTCAACTGCGATCGAACGGGGTACTGCGTTTCTACTCGCTCGGTTTCGACACCATGCAACGGGAGAACGACTGATGAAATCGTGCCGCGCGTTCACGATGATTGAGGCGCTTCTCGTAGCGGGGCTCATTGGGCTCTTTGCATCGATCGTCATTCCAGGACTCTCCAATGCTGCGCTGCCGATCGCAGCCCCAGTCGAAGCAGCGATCGAGGCCGATCTCCGGCTCGCGCGCACCGAAGCACTCGCACGCGCGCGCGCGGTTGAATTCGTGGTCGGAGACGGTGGAACGCGTTGGTGGATCGCCGACGCAGCCGACCCTTCGACGCCAGTCTCAAACACGCTTCGGGAGTTTGGCCGCGGAACACTTCACGCGATGTCGGGTGCGACAATCGAAGTGACGAATCCGTTTGAAGTTGACCCTCAGCAATCCAATCTCCACGGATCTGTGATCGCGAGATTCGACGCTCTCGGCACGCGTGACGAAGGTGTCGTCACGATCACGCTCCGCGATAAAAATGGAGCAGCCGCGGGTCACTGGAAACTACCAGCGGGACGAACGCGGCTTGCGTCCATTACGGGTAAATGAGCGCCGGAAAAATCGATTGCGGATAAACGAGCGCATGACACGCGCCTCTTCGCACACGCGCCCAACGCGCTACCTCAGGCCATACTCCTTCAGTTTCCGGTAGAGCGTGCGCTCGCCGATCCCGAGCATCTGCGCGGTGAGTTCGCGGTTGCCTTGCGTCATTGCAAGCGTCTGACGAATCGCTTCCTTCTCAAGCTTGTCGAGGCCGACCCCCGCGAGACCAGCGCGCGTTTGTGTATGGCTTTCGCCGGAATCATCGCCGGCACGAATCTCATCTGGAATATCCCGGACATCGATCGACTCACCCTGCGCTAGGACGACCATGCGATGCATGAGCTGAAACACCTCACGCACATTGCCGGGCCAGTCGTAGGCGACGAGTCGCATCAACGCTGGTTGGGTGATCAATGGACGCGTCCGCCCAAGTTCAGCGGCGTACTTCCCAATCGCGTGATTCACCAACATCGGAATATCCTCGCGACGCTCGCGCAGCGGCGGAATATGAATCTCCGCGCCTTTGAGCCGGAAATACAGATCCTCGCGAAACTGACCGTCCGCAGACATCTTTTTGAGGTCGCGATTGGTCGCACTCACGAGACGTACATCGACTTTGCGCGAGTCGTTTGCACCGAGGCGAACAATGTCACCAGTCTCAAGAACGCGCAGTAGTTTGGGCTGCATGGTGAGAGGCATGTCGCCAATCTCATCGAGAAAAACCGTTCCTTTGTCGGCGTACTCGAACACGCCCTCGCGGTCCTTGTCGGCTCCGGTGAACGCTCCTCGAACATGACCGAAGAGCTGATCCTCAAGGAGGCTTTCCGCTTGCCCTGCTGCGTTGAAGGTGACATACCTTCGCGACGCGCGCTTCGAAAGCTTGTGCAGCGCATTAGCGACCAGTTCCTTGCCGGTGCCAGACTCGCCCGTGATGAGGACCGCGAGCGTACTCGGCGCGAGTTGACGCACCATCTGCACCACCTGCCGCATCGCCGCGCTTTCACCAAGAATTCCCTCAAAACCGAATGCTGCGTCGACTTGTCCTTTCAACGCCTCGTTCTGGCTTCTCAGCATCACCGTCTCAGCAGCACGATGCACGAGATTTCGAAGGACGACGAGATCGACAGGCTTCTCGATAAAATCGTACGCTCCTCCCTGCAGTGCCTTCTTTGCCGTCGGGATATCGCCATGCGCAGTCACCATGATCGTTTCGGCGTGTGGCTGCTCGACGCGCGCGAGGCTGAGGACATCGAGACCGGCGGTCTCCGTTTCCATGACGAGATCGGTGACGATTACATCAAAGTGTCCATGCAGCAACTCGTCGCGTGCCGCGGCCAGTGAATGCACAATCGTGCAAATGTGCCCCGGCTTCCGCAAAGCGTCAGCCATCGCCTCCGCATGATCGCGCTCGTCGTCAACCACCAAAACCTGTGCACGCACGCGTCCGTCGCTCATCAAAATTCTCCGTCGCAGCGCGTATGCGCCGCGTTTGCATCACTGTCGATCGCCGCATCAGCGCGCCGATGCGCTGCCCGCGGCTGAGAGACTCTTGCTGGTTCGCGAATCGTTCTTCGTGTCGGATTCTTTATTCTCTTTTGGAGGAGCGCCATCGACGCAGCCCGGCGTCACGATCGGCGGAAGATCTTCCGCGATCGGCCGAATCACGCCGAATCCAGCCGATTGCGCGACGTACGCCACACCGCCTCCGACGCGATTCGGATAGAGCCCAAGAATCGGACCCTCGAGGCGAATGCGATCCTCAGCGACAACTTCTTGCGTCACGGGATCAAACCCGATCACATCGATGCCGCGCGAATGACCGATCCAAACCTTGCCGTCGGCGATCGCGAGTGTCGAGATCCGCCCGCCGCCCGCAGGAGTGTAATTCTGCGCGCGATCTCCCATGACGAAACTCACCTCGTCGCGCATCTCGCTTGCCTTTGCAGTTCCCCACGACGCCTCCACTGCAAAGCTCGGTCGATCAGGTGACGCAATCGGCTTCGTGCTCAACTCTGCTTTTTCACCGATCAGATACATCCAAGATCCCTCACGGCTTGCACCCAAAATGCGTCGGCGATCACTGACACAGACATCAATTTTTCCTGGCAGCCGCTCGCTCCAGTAGAAGGTGTCACCCGGCTTGTCGCCCTCGGGGAGGTATCGGTAGAGCGCGCGACCGAAACTCCCGGCGATCGCGAAACGATTCCGTTGCACCTTTCCGACATCACGCGCGCCCTTCACTGGCACCGAAATCAGTGCGCCGAGCACAAACGCATCTTTGTGCAGTCCGGGAGCTGTGGTGGTGTCGCTTCCCGCCGTCTTTTCGAGCTTCCACGTTGCGACTTCGAAATCGTTGACCGCGAAAAAGCGATCGTCGAAGAAGCGAATGGCGTGAACCTCGCCTTTCACTCCGCTTGACGAACGCTCCCGAAAATCCGGACCCATGAGCCCGACTTGCGCCCCCTCAGACGCCTGCAAGCGGAAGCCGTAACCACCACCCCACTCCTCTGGAATTGCAATCAACGTGTTGGCCGCACCGACATAGGTTCCATCGGCAATGCGCACGATTCGCCGTCCGATGCAGGCGACCGGTCCGCCCTCGGCTGCAATGACCGGACCAACCATTTTGCCCGCGAGACTCGCTTCGGGCGGCGTCGGCGGCAGCGGCTCACCGTCTTCATCAAACGTGGTGCCGTGGGCGGACGCCTCCGCAAGGCGAAGCACTCCTCCATCACCGGACACCATCGCCTCACCATTGACTATGGCGACATGATGCGGGCGAATCCCAAGTTCGGGCCGCCCCCACCATGCGACGATGCGCGGTGCGCGTACGACGCTTGCGTCGACCTGCACAACGCGGTCATCCTCGAGCACAACATAAATCGTGCTTCCGAGCATGACGAAGTCGCTCACCGGGCCTGTCGTCCCGCGCGGCGCAAGTTCAAGATCGGCGAGCACGGTTCCACTCTGCGCATCAAGTGCGAGAAGTCGATTTTCAAATGACTGAAACCAAACGCCGCCGATCACTTCGGTCTTCCGGTGCACGCCGCCAAACGAACTGACCACGCGCATCGACTTCGGGACCTGCGGACGCGCAGCCTCCTCTTCATCGACAACTGGCGTACCGGCGGGAGCCGTCGTACAGCCGGGGAGCACGACACCCGGGGTGCCAAGCATCACACAAGCCGCGAGCAGAACGCCAAAGAAACGGAAGCAGGTCCATCGCATGATTCGGTAGAGTACCCGCCCGACCGAATCCGGACGGACCGACTCCATGACGAAACCCGATTCCGACCGACTGACCAAGTTGCTCGCCTTACACGCCTCTGAGCCCGATGACGGCTTCGTGCTTTACGGGCTCGCCCAAGAGTGTCAGAAACTCGGCCGATTCTCTGAGGCGCTCGCGTGGTACGACCGCGCGATCCATGCAGATCCAAAGCAGTGCTACGCGTTTTTTCACAAAGCGAAGACGCTCGAAGAAGCCGGGCGCACAAGCGAGGTTCCCGCGGTGCTCCGCGCAGGACTCGAGCGCGCGCGCGCCGTCGGCGATCGGAAGGCCGCCAGCGAGATTGAAGCATTTCTCGACGAGCACGAGTAGGTCGCCGCTTCAATCGAAGTAGGCCACCTCGAATCAGGTCCAAGACGAAGCTCACCACCACCCGAATCAGTTGAATCAAACGACCGAAGGAACATCGATGGCAAAAAAATCTACCAAGTCAAAGGCCGCAACCAAAAAGGCTGCAATCAAGAAGGCCGTGACCAAAAAGGCCGTGACCAAAAAGGCATCGACCTCAAAAGTCGCAATCAAAAAGGCTGCGACCGCAAAGACCTCAACCGCAAAGACCTCAACCCCAAGGACCTCAACCGCAAAAACCTCAACCGCAAAGACCTCAACCGCAAGGACCACAACCAAGAAAGCTGCACCGAAGAGGGCTGCACCGAGGAAGCCCACGACCGCGAAAGCTGTTTCTGCAAAGAGTGCGGCGAAAGGCGTTCGGATCGCGTCGATCGAACCAGTTGGTGAT
>CAMDMA010000003.1 GCA_945902075.1 Candidatus Kuenenia stuttgartensis
ACAACCAAGTAGTCCGGAGATGGACGCTGCGATTGCGAGGAGACGGGCAGTACATCGCGGAGAGTTGAGCTGCATGTGGCGAGGATACCGCGTCTTGCTTCATGGCTCAGCGAGTCACGCTCTCTGCATGGGCTTGTGATGCGTCGTCAATCTTGAGCATGAGGGACGAGCAAGAGTCGGTCGGTCGACTCGAACGCCCCCTCGCCCCAATGGGGCGTCGAGTTGATTTTCGCGTCATCCGCAAAGGGCCTCGCGAGAAGTCGGGGCGGACTCCATGCGCTCTTCGCAGCGAGGGCAAGCAGCGCGAAAGTGGCAAAAAAGGTGCTCCAACGCGCAATTGCGTGCAGGCGAGGACGATCAGCGATGTGGACGAACTTAACACACGCGGCATCGATTGCGATAGCGGAGAGTGCCAGCGTCACGGGCGCGATGGCGATGGCTTGGCGCGCATAGCCGTAGAAGCCGATCACCACCGCGACGCGGTACGCGAGCATGAGCACCCACACCACATCGGCTCGGCGCACGCAAGCGATTCCCGCGCCGGATGCGATTGAGAGGAGCATGAGGGCGGTCCACCATGGAGCGTCGCCACGAACATGCGTCGCAACATCGATCGGCTTACGGTCGAGTTCAACAGCATGCGGCCAGTTGTGAGCGAAGAGACCGACCACGAGACCGTCGTTGAAGCGGAGGAGTTTCTCGCGCACGAGCCCGAGCCAGTGTTTCGGATCTGAGCGAATTGAGTCAAGCCCAATCCCATAGCCGTGAATCACGAGCGCATTATGACTTGGCCGAGCGAAGGAAAAATCAGGGTTTGGATCGAAGGCATCGCCAAGTCCAACACGCGAAAATCCGCCATCGGCATCAAAATGGTTCGCAAGCGCAAAGTCGAGCGGCCCTTTCATTGAAATGATCGACCACTCTGGCAAACACTCCGGTGTGGATTTCCATTCGTTGCCGAAGTAGGCACGTACTTCGGCGTCAGTCACTTCTTTCCATCGGTTGCGAAGGCTGAACGCACACAGAGCGGAGAAGTTCGGTGCACGAGCGAAGCCGGGGAGTCCTTCGAATGCAGTAATTGCACTAGGTTTCCACTCAGGCCACATGGAGTCGTAGGGAATTGTTGGTGCCTCATTGTTGAAGCGCCGCGCGGCATCGTGTGTGCGCAGCGTCCAAGGGAGGCAGAGCAGGGCAATGGTTGTGGTTGTGACCGTTACTTGGACAAGAACGCGACGGACACCGGCGGAGCGGCCCGCCACGATCATGTAGCCGAGTAAAAGTGCAACGAGGAGTAAGTGTTCGGCGCGCAGGAGTAACGACGTCGCGTGAAGTGCGCCGAGTGGAATGGACCAGTGCCACGCGGGACGGTCGGCCCACGCGAGTGTTGCGCCCGAAATGAGGACGAGGAGCAGCGCGTATGGAACCTCGTTGTTCAGGCTGGTTGCGATGGCGAATGAGCCGAATGAAAGAGCGAGGAGAACCGAGGCGATGATGCCCGAACGGCGCGAATGCCATCGCGCGAGAACGAGGTAGAGCGCGGCAGGAGTGGCTGCGGAGATTGCGCACCACAGCAGTTTTGCCGAAGTGAACGGAGGTTCTACCCAGCCGAACCACTGCAGCGGGAATGCAACACCGGGAGTTCGGAATGCGAGGTCGGCTTCGAATGGCTCGCCGCGCATGAGGTGGTTCGCCCAAGTCGCCCAGACGGGCGCGTCGCCTTCGTACAGCATCGAATGCGGCCAGGCGGTGTCAGGCGAGTGCAGGAGAAACGCGACGCGTAAGGGGAATACCACGAGCGCGATTACAACTGCGGTCAGCCAGTCGCGTCGGTCGAGGCCGTTCATTGCGCGGCGTACTGCGGCAGGTGGCGACATGGGCGGATGGTAACGCGAGCATGTACGCGAGCATGTACGCGAGCATGTACGCGAGCATGTACGCAAGCATGGCTCGCAAGCCTCAGTCAGCGAGGGTGATCGTCAACGGGTCTTGGCCAGAGAAAGCTTGGTGGTCGCTCGTGACGCAGCGATGATGGCATTTGCTGACTTAGGGGATGCAGTGCATTCGAGGAGTGCCGCGAGCATGATCGGCGCAACCACAGTCGCATCTGACTCGATCACGAACATCGGCGTCTTCTCAGTGAGTTTGTCCCAAGTGATTTTCTCATTCGGGGTCGCGCCGGAATACGAACCGTAGGAGGTCGTTGAGTCACTGATTTGGCAGAAGTAAGCCCAGGGCTTCACGGGTTGCTCGAGGTCATACTTGATGCTCGGTACGACGCAGATGGGAAAGTCGCCAGAGATGCCTCCACCAATTTGGAAGAAGCCGATGCCTTTACCCTTTGAGAGTTGTTTGTAATCGTCGTAGAGTTGGCCCATATACTCAATGCCGCTCTTGACGATCGACGCGCTGCAGTCATTGAACTTCACGTGCGAGGCAAAGATGTTGCCAAACGTGGAATCCTCGTGACCGGGGACGACCATTGGCAGATTCGCCTTCGCGGCGGCGAGAAGCCAACAGTCGTTCGGGTTGCCTTGATACTTCGACTTTGGAATGGCGAGGACGAGTTCGTAGAAGTATTCGTGCCAGAACCGACGGTCACCGTTTGCGGTGGCTTTCTTCCACATGGGGACGAGGATTTTCTCCACGACGCGGAAGGCTTCGTCCTCGGGGATGCTGGTGTCTGTGACCCGACGCATGCGCTGCTTGAGGATCTTGGTGTCGTCGGCCTTGGTGAAGTAGCGATACTCCGGGAAATCTTTGTAACTGTCGTGGGCAACGAGTCGGAAGAGTGACTCTTCGAGGTTAGCACCGGTGACAGAAAGGCCGTGGACAAGACCTGAGCGGATCGCGGGGGCCAGGGTGATGCCAAGTTGCGCAGAGCTCATGGCGCCAGCAACAGCCCAGTACATGCGCCCACCGGAGTGAATGTGGTCCCAGTACGAAAACAGGGCGTCGCGTGTTGCGCGAGCGTTGAAGTTTTTGTAGTTGCGCGCGACGAATTCGAGGATCGGAAGCGTTGTCGTGGGCATGGGGGCGAAATGTATAGCAGGAAGCACCAGATCTGGGACACCAGATCTGGGACAGGCATGCAGTTGAGTTGGGCGGCCGCGCAGTGCGCAGGATTCCCGATCCATCCCCTGCTGATCGCGCGCGACGACTGAACCAAAAAAGTGGGGTTGGGGACTTGGTTGCACGGGAGTGCGTTGGCGGGACGCATTCCTACATGCATGCCTGTCCCAGATTTATGCGTTCCAGATTTACCTCTACACTCAAGACTCCCTATGGCAACTCGCGAAACCCCCGCAGCGCGTATCGAGCGGCTCCTGAACGCCGGAGACAGCGAAGGCGCACTTAGCGCCGCCAACGAGTTACTTGCCAAGGCGCCGAATAGTTTTCTTGGGCGTTTCGGGCGTGCGCGGGCTCATATCCGGCTCCGGAACTACATCGATGCCGAATCAGATCTCGAGATTGCGCGCAAACTGGCGCCGAATGACGAGCATGCACTGCTTGTTCATGCAAACATGGTGATGCGCCTAGGTAGAACAGACGAGTGCATAGAGGGACTTCGTGCCGTTGCCCGTGGACGCGGGCCGCATGCGCTTGAGGCCGCGATTAATCTGCTTCAGACCTACTTTGATGCCGGCCGATTCGAGGAAATGGAATCGATGGTCCGGGAAGGCGGTGTTTGGACGAAGGATCCCCGAGCGTCACTGCATCGTGCCCGGGTGCGCGCGCTGAATGATCGTGAGGCCGGGATCACTGAATTGATCGCAGTCTTTCGCTCTAGCCAACCCTTGATTCTTCGTCGTTATGCAGGGTTTGAGGCGGTTGGCCATCTCGACAAGCTGGCGCGCTATCGCGAAGCATTTCTGTTGGCAAGCGAGATTCACGCGGCGACCACTGGACCACTCGATATGGATCCTTGGCTCGGGCTCACGGCGCAGCAGTTGAAGTTGTTTGAGAAGGCTGTGCCACACTTCCAACCTCGAGTCGATCCTGTGCAGGCCGTAGCGTTTGTGGTCGCGATGCCCCGCTCTGGCACAACTTTGCTCGAGCAAATGCTTGATCGCCATCCTGACATCGGTGGTATTGGCGAGTTTGACGGTCTCGACCTCGTGTGCCGCACGCTTGCGATGCAGCCAAATTGGCCTCGATTACAGGCGGCAGTATCCACACAGGTCTTTTGTGAGCTCCAAAGGCGCTACCTCGCGGGCGCACATCAGATTCGCAAGCCGGGAGCCAAATGGACGTTGGACAAGAGTCTCCGAACGTGGCGTGCGCTTCCGGAGATCGCTGCGACCTTCCCGGGCGCTGTTTGTATCAACGTCGACCGCGATCCTCGCGATGTGGCCACGAGCATTTTTCTGTCCTATTTCAACCCATTGACCTATGAGTGGACGAGCAGTTTCAGTGCTATTCGAGAAGTCATCACATGCCAGCGTCGTGTGGTTCCTCGCGCTTTCGAGGTACTTGGACTCGCGAATGAGCGCATCGTGTACGAAGATCTTGTAGAAAATCCTGCGACCGACGCAACTCGCTGCCTAAGACGAATGGGCCTTCGAATGGATGAGCGCGTTCTCTCGCCAGAGCTCAATCTGAAGGCTGCCGTTACGCTCTCTCGCGAACAGGTTCGCCAGCCGATCCACCAAAAGTCTATCGGCCGTTGGCGAAACTACGAGTGGGCGTTCGATGGCTCTTGGGATGGAATCGTTGGAGAGCACAATGCGCGGCGTCGACGACAAATGTGAGCGAAGGCCGACTCCGCTCGCTTCGAATGAAT
Organism: Candidatus Kuenenia stuttgartensis; assembly: GCA_945902075.1. GTDB lineage: Bacteria > Planctomycetota > Phycisphaerae > Phycisphaerales > SM1A02 > QWPT01. Next base: position 4,781 of record CAMDMA010000003.1, read on the forward strand.
CATATTGTTTGTGTCTGAGGGGTCATGAACAGGTCGTTCATGGAGCCGCGCAGCGTCCGAGACGTAAAATCGCAACCGCAAACAGCGGGAAACAGCTTGCAGGAACCGGGTGTTGTGACACTGTTCACTCGGAGGGGCTCGTGAGGCGACGCCGTCGTGGCGAACGGCCTCTCAGGGCTGATTGAAATGGGAATTTATATGTCACGATCAAATCTGCAAGTTTGCACAATTGGCCTTGTGAGTTCCTATTTTGTCCTGTTTCCGGCGTCCGCCGGGATCATCGATTTCCGAGAGAGCTTCGCGTCTGGGGCGGCGAATTGGCGCAATTCAAACGGTGCATCGATCTTGAACTGGTCTGCGGCAGGGGGGCCGGGTGGAGCTTCTTTCGTCACGAGCCTGTTCAATCTAAGCGCAACGACTGTCGGAGGATTTCCGCCGACCGTAATCCGGGCGGCACAAAGTTACGGCTCGTCTGACGGTGCCTATGTGGGCAACTGGATCGCGGCTGGAGTCACCGGCGTGACCTTTCAGTTCCGACACAATCTCTCCGAATCAATCTCGGTGACGGGGCGCTTTGCGACGCCCGTGAATACACCAGGGGCGTCGGTGGTTTCAGCGGTCGTGGTGGCGCCGAACACCTGGACCATGATTTCCTTCGACCTTCGCGAGGGAAGCTCCGACATTGTCTCACTCGGAGGAGGAACATATGCAGGCATTTTCTCAAACATCGGAAACATGCAGTTCGGCTTCAGCGTTCCTGGAGCGCTTGCGGGCCAAAATATTGACGCCAGCTTCGACTTGACCGAATTCGCGATAGTTCCCGCGCCGGGCTCTTTCGCTTTCTTCGGTCTTGCGGCGGTCTGCGGTACGCGTGGCCGTCGGCGGCATTGAACGGTGTTGACCGGAAATTCGGGACACGGAGATTCGGGACACGGAAATTCGGGACAGGCAAGTATTTTCACCACAGTTCCCGCTTGGGCACAACACATCGACGCGTTGTCAACGACGGAGAGCATCAGTTCCTTCGCAATTGAGCTTTGGTCACACGTTGCGGTCCGAATGGAACGTCCAAAACGCGAAACAGCATCGCGGCCTGATCGCTCGCGAAGCATCGAGGGCGACGGTTGTTCAGTAGCCTATCGAGGTCAACCCGCAAGGGTCTAAGCTGCAACGTGCGAGAGTATTCCCCGCCATAGCCATCGCCTTCCGCGTCGACAGGCTTCTCGTCTCATGGATTCTTCCGAGCCGTAGCAGGATCCCCGTGATGACGGGAAATTTTTTGCTGTTGATATGGAGGGCACCGTGACGCGTCGCAGTTGTGCCTCAAGCGACCGAACGCGAATAGGGTTTGGCCGCTGATCTACTCCAAGATTGTTGAGAATTCCGTCAAAGAGAACTCGAAGCGGGTCGGGCTCCCAACGGGGAATCCAGCCAGGCTTGTCGGGCCTTTGCCGTCGACCGTTTCTGTCGAGTAAGGCTAAGTAGGACGCGAGCGACGGAATCTCGCAGCCAGTTGCGAGGCCGGCGCTCACCTTTCGCTCAGTGGTCCCGCGTGGAGTTTGGACCTGTTGAAACTCGGTCAGTGGGGATATGCGACAGGGAAAGGCGGGCTCCCATGCAAATCTCGAGATCTTCCGTGCCAATTCTTCGGGGCCGCGATCCGTGGACTGCAGCATTTTTTCCACCAAGTTGTAGAGCCGACGCCACTGCCGTGATGCCGACGTCCATCGACTAGAGGAGATTGAGGAAGCCACGCAAGCATGCACCTCGTTCAGTTCGACATACTGGGCGACTTGCAGAAGGCCTTGCATGTCGAGAACTTTAGGTGATTTGAACCGACCCTCCCAAAAGTGTCCCGTCACGTGTTCTTCTCGATTCCATGCGCGCGCACATGGTTCTTTGAGAAGGCGGTGAAATAGCCCAAGTGTGGAAAGCTCTCGTCGCGCACGACTGAGACGCGGCCGATCAAGCAGCATGCTTTCAATCTCGGTTTCTGACGGTTCCGCATCGCGAGGAACGCCGTGTTTTTTTCGCCAACGCTGGTTTGGAAGCAGAGCGGTCCTGCGCATCGCAACTTCACGATCAGTCCAACGAGCGACAATCTCAGGCCGAGTAGTGAGCAGTAAGTGGATGTGATTTCGCATGATCGCAAATGAGACAACATCGATAGCCATGAATTCCGAAAGAAACGCGAGGCGTGAGACAATCCACGCCCGCCGCTTCGGATCGTCGAGTAAGGACGTCCGTCGGACACAGCGTGAAATGCAGTGGTAGGTGCCGGGGCTGTCGGCATCCACGATGTCGCATCGTCGTGTAGTCACACGCTGAACATAATCCCGGCGGCGAGCACTTCGCACCGTCAGACGAATCTCCCGCCATATCATTCGAAATTGCTCATCTCAGTCGCGCGCCGCAATCAAAAATCAGATTTCGGAAAATTAAGGGGAAAATCAAGGACAGGCAAGCATCACTTGATTACCGCTACCCTCTGAGCCGATCTATGCCCCCTCGAGAAACTCCTGCTTCCCGCATCGAACGGCTCCTTGCGGCGGGGGATCTCCATGGCGCGCTTCAGGCGGCCAATGAGTTGCTCGCACAATCGCCAAACAGCTTTCTCGGCCGCTTCGGACGGGCGCGAGCCAACTTGCGGCTTGGCGACGATCTCGAGGGAGTACGGGATCTCGACATCGCTGCGTCACTTGCGCCAAACGACGACCACCTTCGCTTCGTTCGCGCGAGAATCGACTTTCGCAACGGTAAGACAGATGAGGCGATCGAGGTACTGAGTTCAGTTGTGCGAAGGCGCGGACCGCACGCCCTCGAAGCGTCATTCGCATTACTTGATGCCTATTTTTACGCGAATCGCGCAGAATCGCTAGCTGCGATGGTTGAAGCGGGTGGGCTCTGGGACAAAGACCCGCGCACCGCATTGCATGTTGCGCGCGTCCGTGCCATGAAAGATCGTGACGCGGGTATCGATGCACTGTTGTCGGTCTATCGCAGTGCACTTCCGGTCGCTGTGCGCCGGTTTGCGGGATTCGAAGCAGCCGGGTTGCTCGACAAGGCAGCCCGGTATCGCGAGGCATTTGATTTGATCTCAAATCTTCACGCGACGACGAGTGGTCCGATTGAGATTGAATCTTGGACGGCGCCACTTGCGGCGCAGGAAAGGGCGATCGAGAAGATCGCTGATAAGGTCAATGTCGGTTTGAAGCCACGCGGTGACTGTCAGCACGGGGTGGCCTTTGTTGTCGCACTTCCGCGTTCAGGCACAACACTGCTTGAGCACATGCTCGATCGGCATCCACAAATCGGCGGTATTGGCGAGTTTCGTGGACTGAACACGATACAACACGCGCTCTCGTCCGCCGATGCATGGCCGTTTCGAGGAAACGCGGTTCCAAACTCCATCATTGACAGGCTTCGAAGTGGCTACATCTCCTCCGCGCGTCAGATCTGTAAGGACGGTGCCTCGTGGACTTTTGATAAGAGTTTGATGGCATGGCGGATGCTCCCGGAAATCTCCGTCTGTTTTCCCAGTGCGGTCTGTCTCGCAATCGACCGCGATCCACGGGACAACGCGACGAGCATCTTTCTCTCACATCTCAATCCCGCGACCCATCGATGGGTCGGCAGTTTTTCGGCAATCCGAGAAATCGTGTCGTGGCAGCGCAGGATTGTGCCTCGGACACTTGAGATCCTCGGCATTTCGCATGAGTCAATCATGTACGAAGACCTGATTGAAGACCCCGCGAGGCATGCCACGCGTTGTCTTGCGCGTATGGGACTTCCTATGGACTCGCGCGTGCTATCGCCAGAGTCGTCGGAGAAGACGGCTGCCACTCTCTCGCATGCACAGGTTCGACAGCCGATCAATCGGTCGTCGATCGGCCGGTGGAAGAACTATGCGTGGGCCTTCGATGGATCCTGGGACGAGCTCACATCCGCGCATGAGGCAAGACTAGCCCTCAGTCGGGAGTGAGTTTGCAGTCAATCCGGGACAGGCATGCTTTGCGAACCGTCGTCCCGCCACGATTCACCTTGATCACGAACTCCAACCCAAAGCGGGTTTGGAACCCGCCGCATGGAAATGGGTTAACCTCCCTAGCCAAATGCTGCATTCGCTGAGCCGACTCTTTCTAGGCATCATTCTGATCGTGCTCGCGGCAACTGCGCTCGTGTTAACCGATCGATCGGGGCTCGTGCGTTCCGCGCAACCAGGCGCCAGTGGCCCATCGCCTCGACGCATTGCTGTCATCCAAGTCTCATCTATCGACGCGTTAACAGAGGGACGGGTTAGCGCGATCGATCACCTAGCGAAGGCGGGGTACACAGCAGAACTCGGATCCACGATCGACCTCTTTAATGCCGAGGGCGACATGGGCACACTGAATCAGATTTCGGCACAGGTCGCGGGTTCGGCCACGCCTTACGACCTTGTCATCACGCTTTCAACTCCTGCGACGCAGACTTTTCTCCGTGCCAACAAGCGCGCTATCCCACACGTGTTCGGTCTCGTCGCGTTCCCTCCTGCGATCGGTATCCCCTTTGGTCCCTGGGTAGAGGGCTCTTCGCGACCGCAGCAGGTCGCGGGCTTCGGCACCATGCAACCGGTGCAACTCCTCTTCGAGTCGATGCTGGATTGTGACCCGACGATCAAACGCGTAGGCGCCGTTTGGAATCCGGCTGAGCCTAATGCTGAAGCCTCGGTGAAGCTCGGCCGGGAAGTGTGCGCAAAACTCGGACTCGAACTTGTTGATGCGAATGGTGGCAATGTCAATGATGTCGTCTCTGCAGCAGATGTCGTGCTTTCCCGCGGAATCGACTGCTATTGGATTCTCGCGGATACCAACGTCATCGCGGCGGCGAAGCCTCTGATTGAGCGCTGTCGCAAGGCAGGCGTGCCTGTTGTGACAAACTTTCCACCGATGGCTGAGTTGGGTGCCGCGATCAACTTCGGCGCCGATTACAGCGCCATGGGAACTGCAACAGGCGCAACTGCCGAACTCGTTCTCGCAGGAATGCTCCCCCGCGAAATCCCATGCGAGAATTTCGTCCCGGTGGCACTTCGCCTCAACACGGAGGGATTCGGTTCCAATTGGGCGCGTCCCTCCGCGCTGATCGCAAAAGCTGAGCGCGTCTATGGCGCTGACGGCAGGATTGCCGAGCAAGTCGTTGCAAAGGCGCTCATGCCGCCGAGTGTTGCTCAACTCATCGCGGCGCGGCAATCTTCATCGCCGCGTGGAACTCCTCGTGTCCCGGAGATCGCCGTGCTCACCTACAACCGCACACCGAACTTCGAAGAGGCCTATGCAGGCTTCCTTACCGAACTCACCCGACTCGGGTACGAGGATGGGCGAAATATCCGCATACGTCTCCGCGACGCGCAACTTGATGCTGGCACTCTCAACACAATCGTGGCTGCTATCGCGAGCGAGCGGCCTGATGTCGTGGTGCCGTTCACCACACCGGCGCTACAAGCGACCGCACGTCGCATCAAAGACATTCCTATCGTCTTCTCGCTCGTCGCATCGGCATCGGCAGCTGGTGCCGGTAAATCAAATACGGATCACGAACCGAACATCACGGGCGTGCAGACAACGCTCGATGGACCCGGCATGATTCGGGTCGTGCATGCGGTGCTGCCTCATTTGCGTCGTGCGGGCACGGTCTTCGCGCCAAGTGAGGCAAACAGTGTTTTCTTCCGCGATCGCTTTACCGGTTTACTGAAGGATGTCGGTATCGAATTGGTCGCGGCGGGCGCGGATCGAGTGACGGAGCTTCCAGAGGCGGCTGACAGTCTTGGAGCGAAGGGTGTCACAGCGATTCTGCAGATCGCAGACAACGCATCCGCAACGGGCTTCCCGACCATCGTCCGAAGCGCGGATCGCGCCAATCTTCCAGTTTTTGCCTTCACTCCAGGTGCGATGAAGTCGGGGGCCACTCTCGCGGTTGCGCTTGATTATGCCGACCTCGGCGCGCTCAGTGCCGGATTACTCGATCGTGTGCTCCGCGGTGAGTCAACAGCGACGATTCCGTTCATCGATCCGAAGGACTCAATCCTCTGGGTGAATCCTGCGCGCATGAAGCGTTTTGGACTCACGATGCCAGAGGCGATGCTGAAAACTGCACGAATTACCGATGCGGATGGAAACTGGTCGCCGCCCACGCCTGACGATGAGGTACGTCCGGCAGCGCGAATGGCTGAAAAAGAGGCGATGCCATGATTCGTGATTTCATGATTCATGATGTCATGATTCGTGCGGTCCTCATTCATGCGGTCCTCATTCATGCGGTCCTCATTCATGTTGGAACGAACGCCACAGGTCATCTCAGCTCCTACGTCCCGAGTGCCGCGCTATGAACATCGAAAGAACCATGACCGCCAGCGGCGTCAATCTTGCGTTTGTTGGTCGTCTCGATGCAGCATGGTCTGAGCCAGCAGCGCGCGCGCTTGAAGAGGCGATTCGCTCTGGCCGCTCGCGCATAGACCTTGATTTATCACAGGTCGACTTCATTTCGTCCGTTGGTATTGGGGTTCTGCTGCAAGCAATGACCCGATTTCGGAAAGTGGGCGGTGCGCTGACAGTCACCGCCTCAAGCACAGGTGTGCGCGAGATGCTGCGAGTGGCCAAACTCGAGTCGCTGCTTGTGGCCCCGTTATCCAAGCCGACAGAGGCCGGGAGCAGCACGTTGATCGGAAGCGGGTGGACGGGAGAGATTCGGTCGATTTCCAACTCGAAGCAAAGTCGGTCAGCTCGTGTCATAGACGAGGGCTTGCTGCGAGTGACGCCGAATCTTGTCGCCCTCGGACACCTCGCGCTCGCGGGTGATATCACCTCGGCACGCGGGCTCTTCGGCGAGGGACTCGTCGCAGGCGGCACCGTTGTGGTCTCGCCCGCGGAGGCGCCACGCCCCGACTATCTCGCCTCAAGCGACGCGGGGAGTGTCTCATGTATCGCGCGTGATGCACTCGTCGTCGATGCGCCGCCCGATCTCCGGGGACACTTTGAGTGGAATGAGCGCGAGCCGATCATGGTGCATGATCTTGCGGGAGCACTCGTCGAGGCGGCCGATGCGCCGATTTGCTTCGTCGCGATCGGCGAGTGCGCCGGAGCATTCGGTGCATGGGCGCGCACATCCCCCGATTGCTGGCCGCGTCCGCTCACGGCGATGTCCGATGATGAGCTCCGCATGTCACTGCGCTTCGCGGGCGAACCTATGCATATTGGTGATTCTGTCGTTGCCGTAGGATTTGCGGCGAATGATGCCACGATGGTCGGACTTTCGTCAGCAGTAGCCGACCGGCTCGTGACTGTTGGCAAAGTACGTCTCCACGCGCACGTCGCAGTGACCTCATATCGCCCCGTCCCTCGATCGACTACGGACATCGGAACCGCGGGAGTACTACTTTCTGAGCAGCCGCTGCGCGTCGTAATGCATGCTCTGCGCGCGCAGGGAAATATGGAGACTGCGTTCCGTCGAGGAACGGTGTGGGCGATTGCTCTTAGCGAAGGAGTTCGTCGATGAGCCTGCTTTTCGCGACACTGGCGGTTGGTCTTGTTTTTGCGATCCTTGCGCTTGGCGTCTATTTATCGTTTCGCGTCTATCAGATCCCGGACATGACAGCCGACGGTTCATTTCCTCTCGGTGCTGCGATCACTGCACGGCTGCTGAAGGATGGAGCCGACCCGATCTCCGCAACCGCGGCAGGTATCGCGGGTGGTGCGCTCGCGGGCGCGATCACGGGCTTTATTCATGTTCGTTTTAAGGTCAACGCGATTCTTGCCGGCATCCTCGTGATGACCGCGCTTTACTCGGTGAATCTTCGTGTGATGGGCGCCAGCAATCTGCCAATCACGGCAACGACGCTCTTTTCACCGCTGGAAGACGCCGCATGCCGATTCTTTGGTGAGGAGACCGAGATCCTTGGCCGCTCGGTACCAAGCGGTGATCTCGGGCTGCTGTTTGGTTGCGTCACGCTCGCTGGTCTTACCGCGTGCGTGCTCATTTTCTTTCTCAAGACTGAGCTGGGCGCAGCCATGCGCGCAACCGGCGACAACGCGCGCATGCTCCGCGCTCTTGGAACCAGCACGGATCGAATGCTCGTCGTGGGACTAGCACTTTCGAACGCACTCGTCGCGTTTGCGGGTTCACTCTTCGCGCAAATGCAGACTTTCGCCGATGCGCAGATGGGTATCGGTGTCATCGTCCTCGGCCTTGCGAGCGTGATCCTCGGACAGACGCTCGTCGGCCCAGTGCGTTCGATTGGTCTGGTGGTCATCGGAGCGTTGATGGGCGCGGTCCTCTTTCGACTGCTCGTTGCAATCGCTATTCGCATGGGACTTGATGCCAATGATCTGAAGCTTGTGACTGCGGTCGTCGTCCTCGCCGCCATCGTTGCGCCGGGTTGGATCAAGAATCTCGGCACGCGACGCGGGAGGGGTGCGCATGCTGCGGCTTGAATCAGTTCGGAAAACATTCAACCCTGGCACCGCGAATGAGGTCCGCGCGCTAGCGGGACTTGACCTCAACCTTGCACCAGGCTCGTTCACGGTCGTGATCGGGACGAACGGTTCGGGTAAGAGCACTCTTCAAGGAGCGATCTCCGGGGTCTTCGCGATCGATGCAGGGCGTATTGAAGTCGATGGGATCGATGTCACGTCGTGGCCCGAGTTCCGTCGATCGCACCTCATTGGGCGGGTGTTCCAAGACCCCTTCGCGGGAACGGCACCCGAACTCACCGTCGCGGAGAATCTTGCGCTCGCCTCCAAGCGTGGGCACTGGCGTACGCTTGCCCCGCTGCTTCGGGGTGCGAGGCGTGGCGAATGGCGCGATTTGTTGGCGCAGATTGGTCTGGGTCTTGAGAACCGACTCGATGACCCTATTGGACTCTTGTCGGGCGGGCAGCGTCAATCAATCACGCTGCTAATGGCGACACTCACGAATCCAAAGATTCTGATGCTCGACGAGCACACCGCCGCGCTGGATCCGAGGAGTGCCGAGTTGGTGATCGGACTCACAACCCGTCTGGTCGCACGATCGAGTTCAACAACATTGATGGTGACTCACTCGATGCAGCAGGCAGCGTCGCTCGGTGATCGGTTGATCGCCATGCACCGGGGGCGGATTTACCTCGACGTTTCTGGCAGCGAGAAGCGCAAACTGACGGAGAACGAACTATTTGGCATGTTCAGCCATATGCGTCGAGATGACCGATTTGACGAGGCTGCCTGCGAGCTTGTGCGGAGCCAGTATCTGTAGGCAGTAGGCAATCCGGGACAGGCATGCATTTCAGCTTGAGCTGGATGCTTAGTACGCGACCACCACTGCCACCACCTCAGCCAATACCAAGTCTGCCGTCACATCTCAGTGGAACTCGCTGGGGCGTCGCCCCTCGCTCACTGTTTGGACATTCTCGCAATAGCACTGCGGTTCCGTCGGTCTGCGCGATAGTTGGGATCACACGCCGACGAGCCCGCGCATCGACCCAGTTATCTCGAGGGAGGCGGTTTGGTTAGACCGCCTCTGTTTGCGGTGAGCGTGTCGCCGACGAACCTAGAGAGGCTGACGAATGCATGCCTGTCCTTGATTGGTCTCTTGATTGGTCTTTCGATTGGTCGGAAGTCGGGGAGGTGGGAAGCGCGCAGCCCCCGGATCCAAAGATCCCGGCAAATTGAATCGCACTGCCGCGGGTAGCGCGGGTAATCTCTCTCCTTCGTCCAGAACATCTTTGCGATTGGCACCGCAGAAACGCCACCGCCGACCTCCCAGGACCCGTCATGAAGATCCTCCATGTGACTGAATCGCTCAGGCTTGTCGACGGGGGAGTGGCACGCGCGCTTCATGACCTCATCTCCGTCATGGATCAGCGTGGGCACCGATCGATGCTCCTCACGCACGGTACTCCTGATCTTCCCGCACACTGGGCGGCCGATTGCATCGACAGGGTTCATCAGTTCGACGGCTTCCCCATCGCGCGCAAAGGGCCACTTCTCCGCGATAGAGCGCGTCTTCTCGCCCTTATGCAGCGGGTTGACATGGTGCATATCCATCAGCCGTGGCACCCGTTCCTCGTCCAAGTCGCGACCCTTTGTCGAAAGGCGGGAACCCCGTACTGCGTCAGTCTCCACGGCTGCTTAGACGATTGGCCGATGTCGCAGAAGGCTTTGAAAAAACGAGTTAGTATCGCGCTCGTCGGTCGTCGAATGCTTGAGTCTGCGGCTTTCGTTCACTGCACAGCCACCGACGAAGTTCGACAGTCGATCAAGTGGTTCCCGCGCGGTCGGACTGTGGTGGTTCCGTGCACCATGGACCTGCGCGTCTACCGACAACTGCCCGAACCAGAGCTCGCCCGCGAAAAGTTTAACTTGAATCGTCCGGGCGACATGCTTCTTTACATCAGCCGCATTCATCCGAAGAAGGGTCTGATTCACCTGATTCGCGCACTTCCGAGGATTCGTGAGCAATACCCAGCGTGGCTTTGCGTCGCGGGGCCACGGGAAGACGCTGGGTACGCGAGTCTTGTTGACGACGAAATTCGCCGACTTGGTCTCCAAGAGTCAGTGAAGTTCGTGGGGAATGTCAGCGATCCGACGCTCAAGGCCTCTCTCTACAGCGCAGCGAGAGCATCAGTTTTGCCGACGAGCCAAGAGAATTTCGGATTCGTTTTATTCGAGTCGCTCGCATGCGGCACGCCGCTTGTAACCACGGATTTGGTTGATACCTGGCGAGAGTTGAAGGAGCATGGCGGCGCCTTCATCGCGTCCCAAAACCCTGAGACGGTCGCGAGGGAAGTACTTCGCGTGCTCAGTCTCTCGGAGGCAGAGCGGTTTGCACTCAGTGAAAGGGCACGAAAATGGGTGCTGGGCTACTTAGACGAGCGCGCCATCGGCAAGCAGATGGAGCAGGCTTATGAAGCGGCGTGTGACCAGCGCATCTAATCTCAGTTATCTGATCTGGTACGCATCTGATCTGGGACTGATCTGGGACAGGCATGCATCTCGTCTCTCCGCGGGGTACGGCCAGCATCACCTCTTGCGGGCCTGAATAGGCAGCTAGTTCCAAGCGCATTCACGGGGTCAACTCTCCACGAACGGTGAGAAGACATTTTGCTAGTCAAACTGCGGTTCTGTCGGCCTGCGCAACATCAGACGCCCGACGCCGGACATCACCCGTTCAAAGTGCTGCAAATGTCCACGCTGAGCGTGTCGCCGACAATCGGGGATGCATGAGAGAAAGCATGAGAGAAAGCATGCCTGTCCTCGATTGACTTTCGATTGGCTCTCGATTGGCGCGCCTCAATCGAGGAATCGCACCGCGCCCGTCTCCACGTCATACATCGCCCCGACGACTTGCAGGTTGCCGTCAGCAACAGCCTTCGTCAGGATGTCACTACGCTTGACGAGCTCAGCTGCCTGCCAACGAACATTTGCGATCTCGGCGTCCGTGGTGCTTACGCGGCCATCCGCGCCCTTCGGTGCATTGGCGAGTGCGGGTCGGATTGCCGCCACAAACGACGACATCCTGCCGGGCAACTCTTTGCCTTCAACAGTCGCATTGACTGCGCCACACTTCGTATGTCCAAGCACGACGATCGTGTGCACCCCAAGGGCGGCGACGCCGTATTCAAAGGTACCGATGCCGACATCATTCTGAAAGTTGCCCGCGATACGGACCACAAACAGGGATCCCACTCCCTGATCAAAGATGAGCTCGGGTGGAGTGCGTGAGTCTGCACATGTCAAAATCCCGACCGATGGAGTTTGGCCATCCCGACCCGTCTTCGCGATCCGCTCGTGCAGCCAGTCGTGTGTTCGGACATCACCCGACAAGTAGCGATCATTGCCATCTTTGAGTGCCTGCATCGCCATCTTTGGCTCGATACCGGTTGAAAGCGCACGGCCACTTTCGGGCGAGTTGGTCGAAACGCAGGCGGTGAAACTGAGCGAAAGCGCAAGAGTAACGGCAGTGCGGAAGATTGAAATCATTGTGGAACTAGAATAACGGTTTTTCACGGGGCAGGTGTGTAAACCGATGGGGTTCGGTTGGGCAGCGTACGGGCCACGGCTGGTGGATGTGCAGGTCTGTCTGAGGCGCCGCGCACGCGATGTTCGCCGTTCGCCGAGGCCGCACGAACTCCGGTCTTCGGTGATTCGCGGTCGAACGCGGGTTCAAGTGCTCGCATCCGCCTGCGGAGTCGAAAATCAAGTTGATACGGCCTGAATTCGGGCAAGCGTGTGTCGAGCAGTCGTGCGTATTGCTGAAAAGGGTCGAAACGCGACGCAACAGGCTTGCGCACCAGCCAAGAAGCGTGGGTCTCAAGTGGAAGTCGTCCAACGCCAGACGCCCTGAGCACGCGTCGATCGAGATTTGGTCAATCAAGTAAGCGCGCTTCCTGATCGTTGCGCGGTCCAATCGACTTGTGAAACCGGACGCCGACTCTCGCTCTATCGGGCGGGATAGTCATAAGTAAGAAGAGACCCACGCAGTCCAGCAGGGACCGATCGACTCAGCAGCGCGCAGACTTCTTTGGAAAAGAACCATGGCATCGCCCTACTCGGAGCCTCAGTCGCGAAGTTCGACGACTTGGGTTCCACCGTCGCGTGTCGGTCGTCGGAACTGTTCTGGGTGTCGTAGATCGGGCAAACACTTTTTAGCCGATGGCAATGTGTGCCGTGAAGGCGGGTGGTAGCGGCGATATCGATGTCGCCATTGGCGTTCGGCGGGCGACAAATCATCGATCAAGGGGGGTCTCCCGCTGCGTGAATCCGGCCGCCGCGAACCATCAGGCTGCTTGGTCTCTCAGCGCTCATCGGCCTTCACCGACAGCGAAAATCCGCAGCCATTCGGTTAGGCGTACAGCTTGTCTTGATCGACGCCGAGCAGGAACGGGAAGGGTCGGTGCCATTGCAGTTGCAACGCAGCAAAATGAGAAATGCCGAAGTCTCGCAGCAAACCGCGCGACTTCGGCACTCCAGCAATTTCTTGCTGACCTCAATGGGCGATATAGGATTCGAACCTACGACCCCACGCGTGTGATGCGTGTGCTCTAGCCAACTGAGCTAATCGCCCAACGGTCCCTGAGTATAGCAAAGCTGGCCCCGCGCTCAACTTCTCCAAGCCGGTTCTTCAGGGTGATTCTCAAGCCGATTTGCAAGCAAAGAGATTCTGTCGAACTCTGGCGGCGGACTCCCTGTTGAGTGAGGCCACACGAAGGCTCACGCCAGCGGGTCGCACCGACTCGAGTCGGCAAGCCTCGGGCATGATTGCGGCGCGACGGAATTCGTTGGACCTCTCCATGAAATTCATCGCTCCGACAAGATGACTTGGATTGCCGGATTCTGCGTTCTGGTCCCACACGAGAAAGGTGGCGACGGTGTGGTTGGCATATGCGACCGAGTCCGGCGTCCAGTCATTTCTCGGGGACGGCGGTGGCATCCAATCTTGCGAGCCACTCGCGAGCGCGTTTTCGGAGATCAGCTTGCATGGCTGGTTCAATCTTGTCTGCAACCCGTTCGAGAATCTTTTCGGCGTTTGCGGCGACCGACGCGTCGCCAGTAATTCGTGCGAGGGTTGCCCAGAGAAAGCCCTCCTCGTAGTTGCGGGCGACGCCCTTTCCTTTGCAGGAAAGAAGCGCGAAGTTCAGCATGCCCTCTGCACTTCCAGCCTCTGCTGCCTTCCGATACCACACCGCAGCCATTGCTTCATCGCGTGTGATGCCTTTACCGTGGCTCAATGCGTAGCCGAGGTTCGACATCGCCGCCGTGTTTCCGCGATCAGCGGCCAGTTGATACCAACGAACGGCTTCACTATCACTTTTCGGCAGGCCTTTCCCCTGGCCTGCGAGCGATCCGAGGTTGAACATGGCCGTTGCACTTCCAGCATCAGCCGCGCGGCGATACCAAGTAACGGCGTCGGGCTCGCTCTTCGGTACTCCGCGTCCTGCGCTGTACATGAGGCCAAGGTTTGACATCGCGTCGGCATCGCCGGCCTCAGCAGCCTTTCGGTAGAGCTCGGCAGCCCGTACATCGTCGGTTGGTACGCCCTTCCCATTCGCGAGTAGGAAGCCGAGATGTGTCATCGCTTTGACATGTCCGACTTGTACGGCCTTCGTGTACCACTCGGCGGCAGTCACGTGGTCGACCTTGGCGTCTGCTACGAGACCAAGTTTGTACATCGCTTCGGCGTTTCCAGACTCTGCCGCGCGTTCAAGTTCGGCCTGAGTTTCAGCTGTTTTCATCGGCGAAACATGCTCAGATTGCGCGTCAGCGATCGGTGGCAGCGGGAGGAACAGCGCGGTGGGTAGCGCGAGATATGTGAGAACGAGTGCGGCGGTTTTCATAGTGGCACGAGTATCGATTTCAATGCGTGATGTTCTGTTGATCCATTGGAAGTGATGCTCCACGTATTGAAGCAGGAACAAGCACCACGGCGAAACGATACACGAGCGAATGACCGATCCACGCAACGCGAAGTCCGGCACGCGCCGCAAGCGCATCGATCTCTGCACGAGTAAACCCGGCCTCAACGCTTACACGGGCATCATGTCGAGTGGATATCGATGCAAACATGGTTGCTACTCGCACCGCGATGTTTTGCGCCGCGCCGCGCTTCAAATCATTCCAGATCACCGCACGCCTCGCCGCGCGCGACATCTCAGTCAACGCTGCAACCACACGCTCGTCCGAAAAATGATGAAGCGTGAGCGATGCGTGGACGAAGTCAAACGCCTGCACACCGAATTGTGCGGTGAGAGTGAAGATGTCACCAGTTTCGAAGCGTGCTCGGCTCGACGTGCCTTGAAAGGAGACCTGAGCGCGCGCGATCATCTCCGGGCGTCGGTCAATGCCGATGACATCAAGAGAAGGCTTCGCATCAGCAAGTGCGCGCGCGATATCGCCGCTCCCAGTACCGACATCCGCGAGCGACTGCTTCATATGCGGATCGGCGGGTGGGCTCCGATTTGCAGTCTGGCTCGCGGCATGAACCGCTCGGATTGAGAGCGCGGTTCCGCCGAATGTGCGGTTGATCGCGCGGAGATAACCGAGTTCACGGTCGAGCGCTTCGCCGCCGCAGCTCGCTTGATCGAGGTACTCGTCAGAGAGCAGTCGTTGGGTCCAGGGCTGTGGGCGTCGCCGATAGGGCTCAAAAACAATCGAGGACGCGGCGCGCGCGTCCTCGGTGTGGTTTTGATCTGGATCCATCGAGCGTCTCAGTGCGTCTGAGAGCGCTCTTGGGTGTTTTCGGGGGTTCGGATCGGCTGCTCAGGCGGAAGTGCCCGGCGAGATTGCCCGTCGTCCTTTTGGACTTCGTCACCCACATCCTTCAGTCCCTTTTTGAACTCGCGGATGCCAACTCCCATCGACTTGCCAACTTCAGGGAGGCGTCGACCGAACAACAGGAGGGCAATGATGAGGATGACCGCCCACTCCATCATGCCGAGATTGCCGATGAAAGCGATGAGCGAGGTTGAGGTGAGCGAGGTCATGCAGTTTGCTCCTTGAAAGCCGAGTATACCCAGCCCGCGCCGCTTTCAAGCGGCCCATGCTGCCAAGCACCAGATTTGCTCAGTGATGCCCGCGACGTTCTCTGCTGCAAAGTCCGGGATCTTTCCGATATCGCTCCCACTATGCAGGATCGCATGAGCTATCGGTTGAGCTTTCGCGGCGCCCTTCACGGCGCCCTTCGCACCGCCTCGGTCGTCACATTGCTTGTCGCACTGGCAGGATGCCGGACGCAGCAGGAGGTGCCCGAGGATCCGAATCGTCCGACCGACGGTCCGGCCCTTGTCCGCCTCGGGCCAGATGATCCAAAGCCGGACGTTGGTGCCGCGTTCGCCCGAAAGAGTTTTTACCTTGATCGGTCGACCAACGAGAGCATCGGTTGGTTCCAGAAGCCATCCGCACAGACCTGGTTTCCGTTCCTCAATCAAGGCACCAAAGAGCAGGTCTGCACATACGAGCAGGCTGCGGCGAGTGTCGTTGCGTTCCGCGAATTACTTCAGAACGCACCGAGTGCTGAAGAATTCACCAGCAAGTTCAACGAGATGTTCGAGGTTTGGCAGTCGGTGGGCTACAACCAAAAGCGCGACGTTCGCTTTACCGGCTATTTCTCACCTACTTTCAAGGCCGATCGCTCGCCAAGTGAGCGATTCAAATATCCACTCTACCGCCGCCCGGACAACCTGCTGAGTGATCCAAAGAGCGGTCAACCGCTGGGCCGCCGTATGCCGGATGGGTCTACCGCGCCGTGGCCGTCACGTGTCGAGATTGAGTCAAGTGGCATGTTTAAAGGCACGGAACTGGTTTGGCTTGAGAGCCCGCTTGATGCCTACATCGTGCAGGTCAACGGCAGCGCAAAGCTCATCATGCCCGACGAGAGCGTGATGTATGTCGGCTATGCAGGGAAGACCGACGGCGAGTATGTCGGACTTGGACAGTCTTTCATGGACGCCGGCATTCTGAAAAAGAGCGAGCTTTCACTCGCTGCGATTCGCCGCTACGGCAAGGCGCACCCAGACGAGGTTCAGACCCTTATCAATCGAAACAATTCGTTCGTATTCTTCAAGGAGTACGCGCCGGGTGCGTGGCCAGCCGGCTCGATTGGGACGCGCGTGAATGAGGATGCCTCCATCGCGACCGACAAGACGATTTTCCCTCGCGGCGGGCTCGTGATGGTCGACACATTGGCAAACACCTACAAGGGAGGGATGGTCGAGTACAAAAACTTCATGCTCGATCAAGATACTGGTGGCGCGATTCGTGCTGCTGGACGCGCCGACCTTTACATGGGTGCGGGTGCACCGGCTGAATTGCTCGCAGGTGGGCAGTACGCGACCGGGAAGATGTACTACTTCTTCCTCAAGCCCGAGTTTGTCGCGCAGTATCCCTTGCCATCTGCACAGAAGCGCGCGGCCTCCACCAACAGTGGTGGCTGAGCATCGACGCAGAGTCACGGCGAATACGATCAAACTGTGTATTTACGCGGCGTGCGTCATGGACGCGCGCCGCGTTCTTTTTCTTCGGCGTCTGCTGCATCGGCGTCCCGTTTCCAGCCAAGGCCGCGCTCTCGGCGGAGTTCGTCAGACGTTTGCCATTCACGCTCGCGACCAAGTTCTGGCCATGCCTCGCTGCCAAATGTGCCATCTTCTCTGACCCACATACGAGCGAATCCGGCTGGGAAAGCACGTGAACGCGTGTACGTCGCGTCTCGTGATGAGGCACACTCAGCAACGAAGCGTGATTCGTCAAGCACACACCACGCTTCACCCATGCCGCACGCGAGAAGTAGTGCAGGAAAAAGTAAGCACGCGAGTCGGCGGACTGGTCGTGCAGTAAGCGTCCACGCTGGGAGCGGTGCTGTGCTGCGTCCGCATTCGCTGCAGGTCGGCCGCGATTCATGTGGGTAGCCACAGAACGGGCAACGATTCTCGCGAGCGCGGCGGTCGGCGGGTAGATGGAGCCAGAAGATCTCCGCGAAGTCGGCGAACGGTACAAGCCACCAGAGAAAGATGGACGCAGCGATGGTCGCAAGCACGCACGCAGCGATGGTGCCAAGGTGTGCGCCGAAACCGCCGACCAGCGCTCGTGCCATGCAGTAACTCGTGAATAAAAAAATCGTCGAGAGCGCGAGGAGCGCACCGAAGGCAATCATGTTCGCGCCCGGAGGCGCGCGCAGGTTTTCGATCTCGTGATGTGCTTCCGACATACGTCCGACGATAGCCGCGGAACACCTACACTGCGCGCTATGGTTGCGAACGCAGTAGATTCAACTCGGGCTCCGCTAGCAATTGATCTTGTTGATGTGACGAAGATGTATGCAGGCCGCGTGCATGCACTACAAGGGGTCTCGATGCGCGTCCCGCGCGGTGAAATCTTCGGACTTCTCGGGCCGAATGGCGCGGGAAAATCGACGTTGGTCAAAATCATGACGACGATTGTCCGGGCGACGACCGCGAGTGGAACGATCCTCGGCGCTCCCGTGGGCAATCGTCCGACGCTCGCGCGCGTGGGCTATCTCCCAGAGCATCATCGATTTCCCCAGTATCTCACGGGTCGTCAGTGTGTTGAGTTTTTCGGCGCAATGAGCCTTATGCGACGTACAGACCGAAAGCGACGCGCGAGCGAAATGCTTGAAGTTGTCGGAATGGCAGCGTGGGGTGATCGGCGCGTCGGTACCTATTCGAAGGGCATGCAGCAGCGAACTGGCCTCGCCGCGGCGCTTGTGAACGACCCCGAACTCGTCATCCTTGATGAGCCGACAGATGGCGTTGATCCGGTCGGGCGCCACGAGATTCGCGATGTACTACTGCGTATGCGCGAGGAAGGACGCACGGTCTTCCTCAACAGTCATCTGCTCGGTGAAGTCGAGTTGATCTGTGATCGCGTGGCCATCATGCTGAAGGGCCGTGTCGAACGCCAGGGTTGTCTCGCTGAACTCACGCAAGACAGTCGGCGCTGGCGCGTTTCTATCGAGGGTGCGATGCCCTCATGGGTCGCAGGAATTGGTGCCACGGGTGAGGACCGCGGTCGCGCGCATGTCGAGTTCAAGGCGGACGATGTTGACGAGTTGCAGCGGTTAATCGACCGACTACGCGCGGAAAATGCGCGCATCGTCGGCGTGACCGAACAACGCGAATCGCTCGAAGAACTGTTCATGCGCCTTGTTCGCGATGTTGACGGCCGTACAAGCGCGGTCGGTGCATCCAACGTCAACGCATCGATGAGGATTCCGCGATGAATCAGGCCCGAAACTCGGCGCGAGTGAGCGACCAACTTCATTCGCTCTATCGAACCCACCTCACGCTCTCCGATTACGCGGTGCAGACTTGGGGGCTGTTCGTCTCAGCGTATCGTGAGCTGAATGCGCGAAAATTGTTTTGGGTCGCACTCGCACTGAATGCGCTTGTCATTGGCGCGGTTGCGGCCGTTGGTATCGATGAGACGGGGATCTCGATTCTCGGCTACGACCTCGATATTCCGGGCGTAACGAGCAAGATGTTTCCCGACGGGCAGTTATACAAAACGATTATCTCTGCACTCGGTGTTGGATTTTGGCTCTCTTGGCTTTCGACGATTCTTGCGCTGCTATCAACTGCATCGATGTTCCCAGATCTCGCGACCGGCGGTGTTGACACGATGCTGTCGAAGCCCATTGGACGCACGCGACTCTTTCTCACCAAGTTCGCAACCGGTCTGCTCTTCACGGCGTTACAGGTGGCTGTCTTTGCGGTGCTGGCGTATCTCGTACTCGGCATTCGTGGGGGCGTGTGGGAGGTTGGGATCTTCGTCGTGGTGCCGCTGATGGTGGTGTTTTTCAGTTATCTGTTTGCGCTGCAGGCGGTTGTTGGAATGGTGACGAAGTCGCCGATCGCATCTGTGATCGTGACACTTCTCTTTTGGATTTTCATCTTCCTTGTGCATGCAGGCGAGCAGTTCACCCTGCTTGGGAGCACCGCGTCGCGGCTTGAGATCGAAGGAATTGAGGCGAAAGCAGCGTCACTCCAGACGGATGAAGCAAGATCGGGTCTTGCGACTCCGCTCGAGTCGGCGAAGCGAGCCAATGAAAACTGGCAACTCGCGCACGGCATTTTTTATTCCGCGAAGACAGTTCTTCCAAAGACCACCGAGACTGCAGGATTGGTCACGCGTGCCCTTGCGGTGGCGGCAAACATCGGCTCGGAATCGGATGGCGAGGGTGGTGGCGGAGAGGACGAAAACACTCGTCGGCAGCGAGGTTTCTTTCGATCTCAGTTTGTGAGTGAACGCAAGTTGCGAGCAGCCATGAACGAGGAGATGTCCTCACGGCCGGTATGGTGGGTCGTAGGCACGAGCTTTGGCTTTGAGTGCGTAGTGCTCGCTGCGGGCATCTGGTACTTCAGGCGGCGCGATTTCTGACCGATGCCGCGACGACTCATGATGCTCGAGATTGATCGCGTGACGCTTTTAAGGCCGGCCAAGCTCCGCACCACGATCTCGCGCAGCGCGCAACGTTTCCAACATCAGCGCGTCGAGCCCGCCAACGCGGGAACAGTCGTCGTCGAGACGAGCGACTCCCGCAGCGGTAGTCCCACCCTTACTCGTGACCTTTGCTCTCAACACTTCGGGTTCCTCGCGGGTTTCCTCGAGAAGCGTCGCCGCACCGATTAGCGTCTCTCGTGCGAGGGCGCGCGCTTTGTCGGTTGGAAGGCCGATTTGCTCCGCAGCGTACGACCAGGCTTCTAGGAAGCGAAAGACGAAGGCGGGGCCTGAGCCGCTCACGGCGGTAACGGCATCGAAAAGCGCCTCGGGTACACGGATCGTGCGCCCCACGGAGGCGAAGAGTTGTTCGGCGCGAAGGAAGTCTGCTTCCGCGACATCGGCGTCGGAAGCGATGGCGGTGATTCCGCGGCGCACGGCAGCGGGGGTATTCGGCATCACGCGGACAACTCGGGCGTGACCGCCTAATGCATCGCGGATGGCATTGCTGCGGACGCCGGCCATGACTGAGACGATCAGGGGTCCATGAGCGGGGATGGCACCGAGCGCGGCAGCAGCTTCAGCGAAGCTCTGCGGCTTCACGGCGAGAACGGCGATTTCGCTCCCATGAACGCCTTGGGCGGAAACAACGCGAAGGCCCATTTCACGCGCCTCGTCGAGCCGAACCTGATCCGGCTCGAGGACGCCAATTTCACTCGGAGCGGCGATGCCAGACTCGATCGCACCACGGACGATCGCATGTCCAACGTTTCCGAAACCGACTACGGCGAGGCGGGGGTGCATGCCGGGAGGGTACCGGCGGTTGCAAATCTAGGACAGGCATGCATCGGACATGTATCGGGCATGACTCGTCTCGTGGTTGGTAACGGTTGGTAAGAATCGGGGACAAGAATCTGGGACAGGCAAGCATCGCGGTGCATCCGATACAATCTCTCGATGCCCCGACCTGGCTACAGCCCGCTCTACCAACTCGATTTTGAGAACCCAGTCCTTGATATCGAGCGTCAAATCGACGCGATTGAGGAGCGCCCAGATGCCGAGCGTTACGCCGACGAGCTCGCTCAACTCAACGCGACTCGGGAGAGCCTGCTTCAGAAGGTCTACTCCGGCTTGACCCCTTGGCAGACCGTCCGCATCGCCCGCCACCCACTTCGTCCCCAGACATACGACTACATGTCGATGATTTGCCGCGACTTCTGCGAATTGCATGGCGACCGAGCTTTCGGTGATGATTCCGCAATCGTGACGGGCTTCGCGCGCATTGGCTCCGTGAAGTGCATGTTCATCGGTCACAACAAGGGAAAGACAGTCGCCGAAAAGGTTGCTGCAAACTTCGGCTGTGCGCACCCCGAGGGTTATCGCAAAGCACTTTTGAAGATGAAGCTCGCTGAAAAGCTTGGGCTGCCGATCGTCACGCTTGTCGATACTCCCGGTGCATATCCCGGCATCGGAAGTGAGCAGCGCGGACAGGCTCAGGCGATCGCAATCAATTTGCTTGAAATGAGCCGGCTGCGCACGCCAATCGTTTCCGTCGTCATTGGTGAAGGTGGCTCGGGGGGTGCGCTTGGGATCGCCGTCGCTGACCGAGTCGCGATGCTTGAACACGCTTGGTACTCGGTGATCTCGCCCGAAGGTTGCGCGGCCATCCTGTGGAAGGAGGCCAACGAGCAGACCAACAATCGAGCCGCGGAGTGCCTCGCCTTGACCGCACGCCGAAATCTTGAGAATGGGCTTGTCGACGAGGTCATTCCCGAGCCTCTCGGCGGAGCTCATCGAGATCCACGCAAGGCTGCTGACGCGCTGCAGACGTGGATTGTCGATCGACTTCGAGATCTCGCGAGGCTCAACCCAGATACCTTGGTTCGTCAGCGGTTTGAGAAGTTCCGCAAGATGGGCGCTTTCCGTGACGAGATGGCCGCTGTAACCACCTGAATTGACGGATATCCGCTCTTTTCCCCGTACGAATCGCCTTCGATGCCTTTGACGCTTCGTTCGGTCCTTGCTACGCTCTAGCCCCCTCAGGCTCAGATCGCGCTGTAGACGCGTCGGCCGTTTGAAGAGAGAGAGATCCTTCTTGGCGATGAAGAAAGACCCGACGAAGGGCGCGGCGAAAGCCGTGACCAAGGCGAAGGCTCCCCCGAAGTCTCTCCCGACGGCCCCCGCGAAAGCACCCGCGAAAGCCGGCGCGAAAGTTGTCGCGAAGGCCCAGCCACCGGCAAAGGCGGCAGCAAAGGCTGTTGTCAAATCGCCGCCTTCCAAATCGCCGCCTTCCAAGTCGCCGCCTTCCAAGTCGCCGCCTTCCAAATCGCCGCCTTCCAAGTCGCCGCCTTCCAAGTCGCCGCCCTCTAAGTCGCCGCCCTCCAAGTCGCCGCCCTCCAAGTCACCGCCTTTGAGGTCAGCGAAGCAAGCTGTCGCGACTTCGAAGTCAACATCAAATGGTGTGACCAAGTCTGGATCCGCATCCAACGCGAAGACGGTCCCCGTTGCGAAGCCAGCAGCGGGCGCGGCAGTTAAGAAGGTGAATGGTCCGTCGGTATCCAACGACGTTGCGGCTGGAAATCCATCTAAGAACGGCAATGGCGCCTCGCTTAAGTCCACCGCCTCGAAATCATCTGAGTCGAAAGCGACGACATTGAAGTCTCTATCGCCGGCAGCGTCGTCCAAGCCCGCGGCAGCGTCGTCCAAGCCCGCGGCAGCGTCGGCCACACCCACGGCAGCGGCCACCAAGCCTGCGGCCACCAAGGGCGCTGCCGCAACCAAGCCCGGGCCACTCGACACGCCGATCGTGCCGAAGAAGGGTCCCATCGATCTCGCGCAGCACAAGTCTGTCGCCGCAGCCGCAGCCGCCGTCGCGCATGCGCGCGGTGGGGACTCAGGCGAATTCATCATCATCAACGGACGTCGTGTGCGCGCGATCTCGACGAGTAGCATCACACTGCCGAAAAAGACGAAGAATTCCGCAGCGGAAGCGCCGCCACCGCCGACTGAGCAACAGATCGCGTCGATCAAGACGAAGATGCCGAAGAAGGAACTCGACGAGTATCGCGAGTTGCTTCGTGCAAAGCGTCGTCAACTTGTTGGCATGCTGAATGGCATGGAAGATGAAGCGCTTCGATCTTCGGGCGGAAATCTCTCCAATATGCCGGTCCACATGGCCGACATGGGCTCAGATGTTTACGAGCAGGATTTCACGCTTGGGATGGCTGAGACGGAGAGGTTGATCCTCGACGAGATCGACGCTGCGCTCCAACGCATTGAAGATAAGACCTTTGGTGTCTGCCAGATGACAGGGAAGCCCATCTCAAAGGCTCGCCTCGATGCCAAGCCTTGGGCGAAGTTTACGATCGAGGCCGAGCGCATCTCTGAGGCCAGCGGCGGACGCTGACTTCAAAGATGGGCGACACCGCACCGCACGTCAACATGCACGTCACCACGCAGAGCAACATGTCTGAGCGTGCAGCTTGGCGCTCGATGACCGCCTGGGTCACGCTCTCTTTCGTGTTCGCGTCTGGGCTCGCGCTTGATCTCTGGTCGAAGGCGTGGGCTTTCGAGGCCATCGCTGGATATCCGGTTGAACTCGCCCGCGAACGAGTGCTCAACGATCCATCGTTCTTCGTCCCCCACCATGCGCGATACATTGCTCTTCCCGCCGATTTGCTTGATTTCCGCCTCGTTCTGAATCATGGTGCCGTCTTCGGAATCGGACAGCAGCGACGGGAGCTCTTCATTGTGTTCACGGCACTTGCGACAATTGCTGCGATCTTGCTCTTCGCCCGCGGAACACGTGCGCGTATGCATGCATCACACGTTGCGATTGGCCTGATTCTCGCCGGAGGAATCGGCAATCTTTATGACCGGATCTTCTACGGTGCTGTGCGCGATTTTCTGCACATGCTTCCGAATTGGCAACTCCCAAATGGATGGTCTTGGCCGGGAAACACCAATGGCGATGTCTTCCCGTGGGTCTTCAACGTTGCGGATGTGATGTTACTCGCCGGTATGGCACTGTTTGTGCTAACGAGTTACGCCGAGGATCGCCGCGTCAGACGCTCGATCAAGGTTACGGAGACGGCGTAGCCGAATCTGCGGCTTTCGCAGCCATTGCGGAGAGCGCGGTTTCAAGAGGAATCAAGCATGATTCGTCGATCGCCTCGGGAAGTTCGTCAAGTTTTCGCGCCAAGCGGTCAGTGAACGGACCAACGGCGGTTCGTCTCAAAGTTGCGCAGTGTCCGCCTGTGCCAAGTGCCACTCCCAGATCACGGGCGAGACTTCGGACGTAAAAACCTTTTCCCGTACGCATCGAAATGCGCGCAATCGGCCAGTCGTAGGCCATCAGTGCGATCTCATGGACGGCCACTGCGCGCGGTGGAAGTTCTGGCGGTGCGTCATTGCGCGCAAGTTGGTAGGCACGCTTTCCTGCGACGTGAATAGCGCTGAATGCGGGTGGTCGCTGTGAAATTGTCCCGCGGAAGTTCTGGAGTACAGACTCAACTTTCTCGCGCGCTGGAGGGTTCGCGATCATGACCTCGCGACGCTCGCCTTCGCGATCATCCGTTGTGGTAAACGCCGACAAATCCACGTCAGTTTCATAGCGCTTCTCAGTCGCCATCAGCAGGTCGATGGCCTTCGTCGCACGGCCGAAAGCGATCACGAGTACGCCAGTCGCAAGTGGGTCGAGGGTGCCCGCGTGGCCAGCCTTCGCGCGGCCCGCGCGGCGTCGAGCGATTTCCACCGCACGCATGGAACTCATGCCGAGGTCCTTGTCGAGCACGAGAATTCCGGTGAGATCGGTGAGGTAACGCATGGCGCGTAGTGTGGCGATTTTGACACATGGCGTGGGAGGGTCGATAGCATGCGCTTATGGATGGATATTCGCTGCTGGTGGGAATCGGCGTCGGTTTGCTCATGGGCGGAATCGCGGCGTTTGTGATTGCAAATCTGCTCTCTCGCGCGCGATCGGCAGCGGCAGGTGCTGCAAATGAAGCAGTGCGCCGCGAGTTTGATTCCATGCGCGCCGAGCGCGACGCCATGCGAGGAAGCGTTGCTCTGTTGCAGCAGTCGGAGGCGTCGGCAAAAGCACTTCACGGTGCCGCACAACAAGCATCACTCGAACTCCGTGCACAAGTCGAAGCAGAGCGCGCACGTATTGAATCTGAGCGTGCGCGCGTTGAGCAGGAGTCTGCGCTTCGCGCGCGTACTCAACAGGAACTCCGCGCGATTGAGGAGCGCTCTGCGGAGCGTGAGGAGTCGCTAAAGCGTCAACTTGCCGAACGCGAGAAGTCGATCAACGATCTCCGTCAGACCATTGAGCAAGCCCGCACATCGCTCACGGAAACTTTCAAAGCTGCGGGTGCTGATGTGATGCGGACAACGACCGAAACGCTCATTCAACAAGCGAGACAGCAATTCGAGGGGCAACAGAAACTCTCGCAACTCGATCTCGAGGCTCGTCAGAAGGCGATTGACGCGACACTCGTTCCGCTTCGGGAGCAACTCGCGAAGCAGGAAGAGCTCGTCAAGCAACTCGGAGAAAAACGCGAGGGCGATGCGAAGTCGCTTGGTGAACAACTCAAGCAGATCGCGGAGTTGCAGCAGAAGGCTTCGAGCGCAGCGCAGATGCTCGCTGGTGCGATGCGCGACAATCGTCAGCGCGGGCAATGGGGCGAAGTCGCGCTCCGATCGGTGGTCGAGATGGCAGGCCTTACGGCCGGGATCCACTTTACCGAACAGGAGAGTCTGGATGGTGACGCGGGTCGATTGCGTCCGGACATGATCGTGCGGCTTCCGAGCGAGCGGTTCATCGCGGTCGATAGCAAAGTTCCACTCAGTGGCTACATGCAATCCATCGAGCCAGATATCACCGATGCAGCGCGTGCGGATTTTCGTCGGCAACATGCGGACGCTTTGCGAAGCCATGTCCGGACGCTGCACTCGCGCGGCTATGCCGCTGCAGTTGCGGGTGAAGTGGAGTTCACTGTGTTGTTCATTCCAATCGAGAGTGCATTTACTGCTGCGTTTGAAACGGACCCAAGTATTCACGAGGAAGCGATGCGTAAGAAGGTCCTTGTCGTAACCCCGAGCACACTTCTCGCGCTATTGCGGACGGTCGCCATGCATTGGAGTAATGCGCGGCTTGCAGAAAATGCGGCCAAGATCGGCGATGAAGCAAAGGAGCTGGTCAAGCGCATCGGGATCTTCGTCAAGCACTTGAATGGCGTCGGCGAGAAACTCGGTGCCGCCAACGAGGCATACAACTCGGCACTCAGCTCCTTTGAAAAACGCTTGATTCCTTCAGTAAATCGCGTTGCACAACTCTCCGCGGTCGAGGATGTCGAGCTCGGGGATGCGATAGATGAAACGCCTCGGCGACTCATGCTTCCACACGCAGACGACCCCGATGCGTGAGTGAGCGAACTAGTGCCCGACAGGTCGCACATGCACGGTTTCGCCGTGCGAAAGTGCTGGACACGTGCCCGCAATAAACTCCGCTTCTTGGGCGTTTTTCACCTCAATGATGAAATAGCCGGTGAGACTTTGCGCGGTCAGGTCGAGTGGATATGCCTCGGGTACAGCTTTCGCGTCAAGCGCAATGAGCACGCCGCCGCGCCCAATCGCATTTCCGTCCTTCAGAATCCCCTTTGAGCGAAGGTCGCGAACCCAAAGCCCGTACCGCTTCAACAAACTATCGCGTTGGGCGGGTGGTAGTTGATTCCAAGCGTCATTCCGTTCGTACATGAGTATGGCGAACTGGGTCCGTCCCGGAGAAGCCAAGTTTGTGGTGCTTACGCTCGTCGAGTGAACGGGCGGCGTCGCCGAACATGCAGCTAGCAAAACCGAGGAGCCAAGAATCAGGCAACGGAACGAATGTTGTAACTTTGAAAAATGGAGTCGTTTCATGGTGAAAGACGCGAATTGCAGTGTGGCACCGCGCACTGCAGAATTTAGAAACGCTACATCCGCGACGAGGCTGTTGGCCGCCTTGCGAGGAGAGGACGTACGGCGAGGAGAACGACGACCGTGACCAACGACGCAGCGATCGCAAACCAACCTCCGGTGATCACGCTTGCGACGACAGTCCATGCAGCAAGTGCGAGGTAGACGATCGGAGTAAATGGGTAAAGCGGTACGCGAAACGGCCGAGGCGTGTCCGGCATCGTGCGTCGGAGTACCAACACTGCTGCAACGGAGAGTGAACTGAAAATGTTCACGAGCACTGTGAGCATGTCAAGAATCTGCCCGAGCGAGCCGAGACCGAGTGACGCAAGGCTAAGGAGCGCAACAACAGTAAGCCCGCGAAGCGGCACTCCATTTGCGCGCCGAACTCCCATCCATGCGGGAATCTCGCCAGCATGCGCCATCGATTCGAGAATACGCGCCGCTGTGATCATGCCGGAAACAACGGTGGAAAAAAGGAGTAACGCGATCGCCGCGGTCATCAAGGCACCGATGCGCTCGCCGAAGAGGAGAGTCGCTGCGACGGAGCCGATCGCCTTCATTCCGCCCCCGTTCGGGTCGGTCATTGCTTGAGGGTCAATGACGCGTAGGTACGCGAGATTCACGCCGATATAGAGCACGAAGACGATCACAATCGATGCAGTAATCGCGAGCGGAACGTTGCGCCCCGGCCGTTTGATGTCGCCAGCGATGTCTGCGCCAGTTGACCAACCGAGGTACGCAAAACTCACCGCCAGTGTCGCGTTTGCGACAGCGGGGGAGAGAAGACCTGGGGCGTTGGTCACGGTCTCGACAGGAGCTTCGAGGCGCGCGCTGATCGGTACGAGTAACCCACCGAGTACAAATGCGGCCACAACGCCAATCTTGACGATCGACAGCGCGGTGTTGACCGCGTATCCAGCGCGGAGTCCTGGAATCTGCGAAGCGAAGGCGATGACAATTGCGGCAATCGCGATGGTGTGGTCTGAGAGGTCGGCAACGACAAGTCGGTCGACATACTCCGCGAGAAACAGACCAACAACGGCAATCGACAGCAGGTAACCAGAGAGAATGGTCACCATCGCGACGAGGTAGCCAGTCGTACTTCCAAATGCGCGGCGTGCGAACTCCACGCTTCCGCCGGAGCAGGGGATCATCGCTCCAAGTTCTGCAAGCGACAGTCCACCACAGAGCGCAAGGAGGCCACCAATCACCCACGGTGCCAAAAGGTTCGTTGGCGTTCCAACGTCTGCACCGAATTGGCCTGTGATCGCAAAGATTCCGCTGCCAACCATCGAAGCGACAATAATGCCCGTCGCTCCCACTGCGCCGATCACACGGAAGCGCTCATTCGATTGCCCGGCGGAACTCACGCCGGCAACCTGCACGATGGTTCGAGAGCGCGGACCTCATCCACCATTGGAGTGAGGTCTCGAAGCAGGCCGTCCGCCACATCGTAGATCCAGCCGTGAACCTTCACGCCATGCTGACGCGCGGCGAGGAGGATCGGGGACTCTCGCACATGCACGACTTGCACGGCGACATTGAGTTCGCAGAGCCTTCGAGACTGTGCAATGGCCGTCGGCTCACGTTCGATTTCGTCTTTGTAAAACTTCGCGATGTCGCGGACATGGCGGATCCAGTGGTCGACGACACGGCCCTCGGTTGGCGCGAGCGCTGCGTTTACGCCGCCGCATCCGTAGTGTCCGCAGACGATGATGTCCTCGATCTTGAGGACATTCACGGCAAAATCGAGCACCGAGAGGCAGTTGAGGTCGCTGTGGACGACGAGATTCGCCACATTCCGGTGGACGAACACTTCGCCTGGTGGAAGTCCAATGATTTCATTCGCTGGGACTCGGCTATCGGCGCAACCGATCCACAAGTAGCGAGGCTTCTGCTGCGATGCGAGGCTTTCAAAAAAGCCGGGGCGCTCGCGTTCCATACGCTCAGCCCACGCGCGGTTGTTGTCGAGGAGGTTCAGCAAACCAGGCATTCCAACATCGTAGTGGAAACTCCGCGCATTTCGAACCCTTCGGCCTGTGAACAGGCATGGCCAACTGTTTCCGAAGTGGCCGAAATGGCGTACTCTTATCGAATGGCTTCGCATTTGCCCGCGTTTCTCATCGAACGGCTCTCGCGGCTCGAGATTGAGATCCCCACTTGGGGCTTTGCGGATACCGGTACGCGTTTCGGCAAGTTTCTACAGGATGCAGCGGCGCTCACGATTGAAGATAAGCTCGACGATGCGGCGCAGGTGCACCGACTCACTGGCTCGTGCCCAGCGGTCGCGATCCATGCACTCTGGGACATTCCGGTGGATGGCGCAGCGTTTCTCAGCGCAGCGGTGAGGGCTCGCGGACTTCGTGTCGGCTCGATCAATCCGAATGTCTTTGAGGGTCAGTGCTACAAGCATGGTTCGATCGCAAACGAGGATGCCTCGGTGCGAAAGGTCGCGATTGATCACATTGTCGAGTCGTGCGCACTCGGTCGTACGCTCGGTTCGCGTGCCCTCACGCTCTGGTTTGCCGACGGAACCAACTATCCAGGACAGGGAAGCTTTGCGCGTCGGAAGCGATGGTTCATGGATGCGCTCCGCGAGGTGCATAGTCACGTGGCGAGTGATGCGCAGATGCTTGTCGAGTACAAGCCGTTTGAACCAGCGTTCTATCACACCGACATCGCCGATTGGGGAATGGCGTATGTGCTCGCGAAACACGCGGGACCGCGTGCGAAAGTTCTCGTCGATATCGGGCATCATTTGCCAGGACAGAATGTCGAGCACATTGTGTCCTTCCTCGCAGATGAAGACATGCTTGGTGGATTTCATTTCAATGATCGTCACTATGCTGACGATGATCTCACTACGGGATCCATTGATCCCTATCGCGTTTTCCGCATTTTTGTTGCAATTGCTGAGGCGGAGCGCGCGCTTGGGCGCGATCTGCCAATTGAGTACATGATTGATCAGTCCCACAACGTGAAGCCGAAGATTGAGGCGATGATCCAGACAGTGACAACGGTACAGGAGCTGTTTGCGAAGGCACTACTCGTTGATCTCGGCACGCTCAATGCAGCACGAGAACTCAATGATGTTGTTGCTGCTGAGGAATGTATGAAGAGTGCATTCGCGATTGATGTGCGTGAAGCACTCGGCGAGTGGCGAGTTGGACGCGGATTGCCGCGTGATCCGCTTGTCGCACATCGCGGATCAGGCTACGAAGCTGCAGCTGCAGCAGATCGCATTGCGCGAAAGCGAACGTTCGGAGGTTCTTACGCATGAGAAGCACGCGGCGTTACATCTCAATCGATCTTGGAGCGTCAAGCGGGCGTGTCGTTGAGGTCCGTGTCGGAGCAGACACGCTTGATGTTCGTGAGCTGCACCGATTTTCAAACGCGCCCGTTGCAGCACATCGGTCGGGCTCTGTGCGCTTGTGCTGGCCATTCGAGTCGATATTCGAGTCCATCCTAGAGGGGCTTCGCATCGCTGCCGATGGCGGCGCAGTTGATTCGATTGGGATTGATTCGTGGGCGGTTGACTATGCGCTTGTGGACGAGGACGGCGAACTCGTGCGGCCGATCGCTGCGTATCGAGATCCGCGCACGCAAGAGCCGTCACGATCACTTCGTGCGCGTATCGGTGATTCCGAAATTTATGAAGCGACAGGAATTGCGTTTCAGCCATTCAACACGCTCTATCAACTCGCGGCCGATGCAGAAGATCCGCTCGCTCCGCTTGAGCGCGCACATCGACTGTTGCTGGTGCCAGACTTCATCGCTTTTCGCCTCTGTGGAGCGATGACTTCAGAACGAACCAACGCAAGTTCAACGCAGATGCTGGATGCGCGCACGCGCAAATGGAATACGCGTCTGGTTGAAGCTGCCGGCGCACCCTTGCGCATTCTTGCGCCACTTGTTGATGCGGGAAGTGTAGAGCCGCTCGGCACGATCCTTAGTGAGATCGCCGATGAAACAGGTCTCGATCAAGAAACGCGAGTCGTCGCGACGGCGACACACGACACCGCAGCGGCGGTACTCGCCGCGCCCATCAACCCAAAACACGATCTCTTTGTCTCAAGCGGAACATGGTCGCTCGTGGGCGCCGAATTGCAGCGACCCATTCTTTCAGAAGAGGCTCGTGAGGCGAACGTCACCAACGAACTTGGTGCATTTGGCTCCGTTCGATTTCTTCGCAACGTCGCAGGACTTTGGCTCGTACAGCAATGCGAAGAATCGTTCGCGAGGGCGGGTCGTCGTCGGTCATGGGCTGAACTTGCGGAGCTTGCGGCTGCAGAGCCAGGGCTTGCGAGCATCATTGATCCCGACGATCCAGCGCTCTTTGAGCCTGGTGATATGCCGACACGCATTCGTGCCGCATGTGCAAGTCGAGGTGAGCGTGAGCCTCTTGATGACGGTGCGCTCGTGCGTTGCGCGCTCGATAGCATCGCCATCGCAACCGCGCGTGCTGTGCGCGATATCGTGCGTCTTGCGTCGATCGATGCCCGCCGTATTGTTGTGGTTGGAGGCGGCAGCGCGAATGATTTGCTCAATCAACTTATCGCCGATGCGACTGGACTTCCCGTAGAAACTGGTCCGAGGGAAGCTTCGGCGATCGGAAACGCTCTTATGCAACATGCAGCCGCCGAGGAAGTCACGTCCGCTGCGCCGCTCCGTGCGATGGTGCGCGCGGCGTTTCCGATGCGCGAGTTTCGACCTGATCCTCGAATGACGGAACGTATTCGTGCCGCTGAATCGCGCGTGTATCAATAGCCGGTTTCCTGAGCCTCTCCCAAATTCTCGTCCCAATCACGATCGTCCTGTCGCACTCGAGCCTTCGATGACTATCGCTACCACGCCGACCTTCGTCACCCGCACCTGGAACAACAGCGATGCATCAAAGCTCGACCCTGTTGGTCTTCTTGTCTATCGATCTAATCGTCTCGGCGATGATCAACGGGTGACGAACACTGGTGGTGGAAACACGTCGAGTAAGACCGAGGAAAAAGATCCGCTGTCAGGCCGCATGGAGCGCGTGCTTTGGGTGAAGGGTTCGGGCGGCGATCTGCGAACCGCGGGACGTGAGTTTTTCTCGTCGCTGTCTATGGTGAAGCTTGAGCAACTCAAGTCGGTGTATGCCGCACAATCCACGCGCGGGATAAAGACGCAAGCAGAAGACGACATGGTTGATCTCTACCGTCACTGCACTTGGAACCTCAATCCGCGCGCGACCTCAATTGATACTCCTCTCCACGCGTTCGTTCCTCGCGCGCATGTTGACCACACCCACCCGAATGCGCTCATCGCTATCGCGGCATGTACGCGCGGTGAGGAGATCATGCGTGAAGTCTTCGGTACGCAACTGGAATGGCTTCCGTGGATGCGTCCGGGCTTTGAGCTTGGGCTCGCACTCGAGAAGCTCTGCAAGGATCATCCCACCGCAGACGGTGCAATCATGGGTCAGCATGGGCTCATCAATTGGTCGGATGATCCGGTGAAGTGCTACGACCTGACGCTTACGCTCATTTCCCGAGCGGCTGAGTATCTCGCAGCACACGACAAGGGTGATCATACTTTCGGCGGCCAGCGGATTGCGCCGGTTTCAGAGGACAAACGACGCGCGCTCCTCGTGCAATTCCTCCCCTTTCTGCGAGGGAAGGTCTCGTCGCGTCGCCGCATGATTGCGACCGTGCAGCATGATGATGCGATGCTGCGGTTTGTCTCGAGCCACGATGCTGCGCGCTTGGCCGAGCTCGGCACCTCTTGTCCGGATCACTTCCTCCGCACCAAAATCAAGCCACTTCTCATTGACTTTGATCCGCACGTCGGCTCGTTCGCGGAACTTTGCGCGAAGACCGAAGCTGGGCTTGTGCAGTATGTAAAGGATTACGCAGCGTATTACGACGCATGCAAGCATCCAGATAGTCCTGCGATGCGCGCGCCTGAGCCGACCGTCATTCTCATTCCCGGAGTTGGAATGATCGCCTGGGGTTCGTCAAAGTCAGAAAGCCGCACAACTGCAGAGTTCTACCGCTGTGCGGTGGAAGTCATGCGCGGTGCTGAAAGTATCGGCGGGTATCGGGCGCTTCCGCGGCAAGAGGCATTTGACATCGAATACTGGCGCCTTGAGGAAGCAAAACTGCAGCGGATGCCGAAGCCCAAGCCGCTCGCAGGCCACATTGCGGTGATCGTGGGCGCAGGAAGCGGAATCGGTCGCGTTTCAGCAGGTTCGTTTGCTGCTGATGATGCGTGTGTTGCATGTGTCGATCTCGACGCAAAGGCTGCAGAAGCGGCGGCGAAAGAGCTTGAGAAGTCGATCGGTACGGGGATTGGTGTTGCAGGAAGTGGGATCTCAGCGTGCGGTCCGGCGATCGCACTTGCCTGTGATGCGACCGATCGCCTTGCCGTACGAAAGACATTCGATGACATCGTGCTTGCATACGGCGGTATTGACGAACTCGTGGTGACAGCAGGTCTTTTTCCAACGCCAGGTGCAGATGGCCGTACGAGCGATGTCGACTTCATGCGTGCGATGCAAGTGAATGTGCTTGCACCTGCGATGCTGATCGAGGAAGCAGCCGCAACGATGATGCCACAAAAGCTTGCTTGTTCAGCGGTGGTGACGACCAGCGTCAACGCGGTCGTCGCGAAGAAGGGGTCAAGTGCGTATGACGCATCGAAGGCCGCGGCGAATCACTTGGTGCGATCGTTTGCTGTGACATACGCGCCATTTGTGCGCGTGAACGCTGTCGCACCTGCAACAGTCATCGAAGGTAGCACGATGTTCCCGCGTGCACGGGTGTTGGCGAGCCTTCGAAAGTATGCGATCGCGCACGACGAATCGATGACGGATGCTCAGCTCGTCGAATGTCTGGGGCGCTTCTATGCCGAGCGCACATTACTCAAGACGACCATCACACCGCGAGATCAAGCGGCTGCGATCCGATTCCTCGCGGGTCCGGAAAGTTCGCGCACCACTGGTCAGGTTCTCCATGTTGATGGCGGACTCGCGGATGCGTTCTTGCGATGAGGGCTGCGCGATGAGGCGAGTGTGCTTTGTGTTGCAAGTAAAGCGCGATCGACTCGTCGAGTATCGCATTCGACATCGAGCGGTGTGGCCCGAGATGCTCGCTGCGCTTTCGCGACATGGCTGGCGCAACTATTCGCTCTTCCTCCGCGACGATGGGTTACTCGTTGGCTATTGCGAAACACCTGACTTTTCGCAGGCGGTCGCAGGCATGCAGGATGAGGAGGTCAACGCGCGTTGGCAGCGCGAGATGGGAGGTTTCTTCGAATCGTTGCCGGGCGCGGCGGCTGATACATCGATGAGGCCATTGGAAGAAGTCTTTCACCTGGAATGAACGAAGCCATCGATCGTTGATCGCTGTCCTCGCGTGATTTGACATGCGATCCTGCGCTCAGAATCGTTCATTCGACTGACGCATTCCGTTGGGAATATACCACGCGAGTCGCACCTCAATATCACCGTTGCCCTCCCCGGCTAGGAGCAAGAAGTTTCTGACGTTGGCGCTCCGAACGCCTCATCGGGTGAACAGAACAGAGGGTTGACCCATGAAGGGCCGTGAACCAACCTTCAATTCTCGAGCTTGTTGCGGGAATTTTGGATATGAGAAACCCATTCGAAACACCGACAGTTCAGAGATTTGAAAGCGATCGCGACGAGCACGAGTGCATCAGTAGAAATGATTGAACTCTCTCAGCCTCGAGCACTTGATACATATCGCGCGGCATTTCGCGCGGTCATCGACAACGACCGACGCTTCGAATTGGAATGCCGCCTTGAAGCGAAGTCGATCAAGGTGAACGAATCCTCACGCGGTTACGAAGTCGAAAATTGCCGCGTCGACCAGGAGCCCACCACCTCAAATCACAACGCATAGCCCACGCGGACGCGCCACACACAACTTCTCCCAAGGGCGAGCGATCAACGATGCTCGACGTCGACCTGAAATCACCTCGAGCGTCGATATCAGCAGCGACCATCTCAGATACAGAGCGATCGCATATCAAAGCAGTTCAATTGGCTGCCGCGAGTGCCGGCAACGGAACATCCAACGCATCAGCCACGGAGCGCACGACCAAGTGCTCGCTCTCCGTGACGCCGCCATCGTGGGCAGCTGCCGCCGCACAGGCATTCAAAAAGCGTGCGCGATCGGCGAAACGAAGCGTCGCGAGCCGAAGTACCGCTGCATTCAAAGCATCGAGTGAACGGATGTTGGTGTCGGGAAACGATGGTGATTGAAGCCCCATCGCGTTGTAGCCGCGCGCAAAGGCGCGCGCAGCGGAGTCACCGGACTGTTCGGTCGCGGCAATGGTTGCAAGCACAGTTCGCGCCTCGTCAGCTAGAATCTCCAATCGCGCATCAGCACTTGCCGGGTTCTTCGCGAAGCGACGCTCAACATTGCGCTCAAGGCATTTCGCCAGCGACCATTCGCGCAAGTCAACGCGGCCATCAGATTGCATCGTGCGTGCGAGAACCTCGCGGAATTTTCGGTAACGCGGTATTCCGAGTGCAAAGAGTGCGGGTGCTGCGAGTTCGGCGAGCGCGAGTTGCATGTCGGCTCGAAGTTCTGCAACAGGAGCGGCAAGTGCGGCGTAGGACGCGTAGGCCTCGCGATCATCAGCGGCAATGAGCCGATCACAAACATCGTGTCCAGCAGCTCGGCGCGCGATCAAATAGCAAAGTGCACGCGCGCCGACTGAGTCATGTGCGGCGTCTATGAGCGCCGTCGGAAGCGCGGACTTCCAAGCGTGCACTCGGTCGATCGCAGCGGGATCAAGTGTTCCCGCGGCAGCGACAGCATCGGAGGTGAATCCTGCAAGAGCTGCAGTGGGTTGTCCGGCGGCGGGCTTTGCTCGTGCCGCGGGGGTTGAGCGCGGTGCGATGCTTGCCGCGACAGCCTCACGCGCGCCAAGTCGAACTGCGCCCATCGCGACGATGCGCTTGATGCGCTCGTCGATAGGTGGATGGGTTGCAAGGAGCGTGTCAAGCGAACTACAGAAAAAGAAATGATTGAGTTCACTCGCCGCTGGAGATGCAACGCGAGCGGAGTAGTGGTCGCGGATCTTTGCGAGCGCGCCTCCGATGCCATCAGGATTTCGCGTGTACTGCACGGCGGAAGCGTCAGCAAGAAACTCGCGTTGGCGACTGATTGCAGCTTGGATCATGCGTCCGAAGAGCATGCCGATTGATCCAATTGCCCAGATCAGCAGGCCTCCGACGATGAGTCCGGCGCCAATGGCAGGACCAGGATTATTTTTTCCACCGCGCGATCGCGCAAGCGAAGGTCCGATGTATCGAAAGCAGATGTAGCCAATCACACCAACTGCCATGATGCCAGCGATCACCGCCGTTGTACGCGCATTGATCCGTGTGTCGCCATGAAAAATGTGGCTGTACTCATGGGCAATCACCCCCTGCAACTCATCGCGCGAGAGCAGATGAATGCAGCCGCGCGTTACCCCGATTACGGAACGTGACGGATCAGGCCCCGCTGCGAATGCGTTGATGGATCCCGTTTCCATGAGATACACCGGTGGGACAGGTACGCCGCTTGCAATCGACATTTCTTCGACGATGTCGAGCACCGCGCGTTCCTCGCGATCTCGCGTTGCTGGATCGATTCGTACGCCACCGAGCATCTCCGCAATCTTTTCGCCGCCTTGCGAAAGTTGCGCCAACTTGACGAGCGTTGCAATTCCGACGATCGCACCAACGATCGTCATGACAGTGAGAAGTGCTTGCCAGTTTCCAAACGCGGCTGC
The DNA here is from genome assembly GCA_945902075.1 of Candidatus Kuenenia stuttgartensis. GTDB lineage: Bacteria > Planctomycetota > Phycisphaerae > Phycisphaerales > SM1A02 > QWPT01. Next base: position 41,476 of record CAMDMA010000003.1, read on the forward strand.
CCAGTTAGGTTTTCCGCCGTTGCGGTCCGCACCGGCCAGCGCAATCGGAACAATTGCAACAAGCCACACCGAAAGCATTGTCCCAAGCACGCCGAAAATGAACATGGCAACGAGGCGGCCAGTCTGTTTGCGAGCATCATCCTGGCTTGTAAAGAAGTCAGTCGACATCATCTCTCCTTGCGTGTGGCCGCGTCAAAATTTCACAGCAACATTTGCGCGAGCATCAGATTCGGCTTCAAATAAGCCCATTTCGCGAATTCCAAACACGCGCGCAACGATGCTTGCCGGAAAGACAACGATCGATTCGTTGAGTCGCATGACAGCATCGTTGAAGGCTTGACGGGCGAATGCGATGCGATTTTCCGTGCTCGCAAGCTCCTCTTGAAGTCGAAGCGTGCTCTCGCTCGCCTTGAGGTCGGGGTAGCGTTCGATCAGCCCCATGAGCCGACCGATTGCACTATCAAGCGCGCCAGACGCATTCGCGAGCGCGGACATCGAGGCGATTCCCATCGCGCCACCTTCGACCGCGCCGAGCGCGCCCGACGCCTGCGCACGCGCTTTCACAACAGCTTCGAGTGTCTCGCGTTCATGCGTCATGTAGCCTTTCACTGTTTCGACGAGATTCGGAATCAGATCATGTCGACGCTTCAATTGCACGTCGATCTGGCTGAAGGCATTCCGCGCTCGAACCTGCTTCCGGCGGAGCCCGTTGTAAACAACGACGGTCCAAAAGCACACGATTGCGAGTACGAGAGCGAGTACGACCCCGGCGCCACCAATCGTGGTTGCGATGTCCGCGACGAAAATCGTGTGGTTTCCAAACATGTCGCGGAGTGTAGACGGAGCGTTCCTGCGCGTGTCGGTGTTCGCGCGCGGGCTCGGCGCGCAGCGGTTTTAAAGGGTGGGCCCATTCGCGTCGCTCGCGCGGGTCGATGGCAGTCTGCCAAGTAGTGCGCGGCTTCGGGCGCGACGTAATTTTGTGCGCGAGAGGAGTTCTTCGGTGAAGCGAACCGTGTCGAGCATGAATGTCCCGATTCCGAGCATCACCGCATCCGCGCGTGCGGCGTCGGCTGCATCGGTGACCTCGCCGCGTGTTGGAAAACCGTGGTCGGTCATCGATTCGAGTACTTGCGTCGCCCAGATAACGGGGACATGTGCGGCTTCCGCGAGCGCGAGGATTTCATCTTGTGCCTCTGGAAGATTTTCGAAACCGATTTCGACACCGAGATCGCCGCGCGCGAGCATCACGCCGCACGGCGGCATCTTCATCAACTCAAGCAAGATTTCGGGGAGCGCATTGCAGGCCTGCGGTGTTTCAATCTTTGCAACGATGCCGATTGGGCGTTGCGTACGCTCAAGAACGGCACGATGAAGATCTTGGACATCAGAGGCAGAGCGCACGAAACTCATGGAGACGAAGTCGACGTGCGCGACCGCGAAGTCGAGCGTCTTGAAGTCGGCGTCGGTGAGTGCGCGGATCGGAAGATCGGTGTCAGGGACATTCACACCCTTCCGATCCTTGAGCGGCCACGCGCCAGTACGAGCGGCCTCCACAATGCAAGTCGCTTCACCACTCACCCGATTGACAGCTGTGCAGCGCGCCCGAATGTTGCCATCGTCAAAGAGTACGCGGTGACCCTGTGCGATATGCGCCACGAGTTCGCGGGGACGAACAGCGACACGCGCGGGACCAGTCGCAAAGCACTCTTCGTCGCGTGGCGCGTCGGTACTCGTTGGCCCGGTGTGGAGAACGACGATGTCATTCGCACGCAAGATGATCGGGCCACTTGCGCAGACTCCGGTTCGCACCTTCGGCCCGGCAAGATCGATCGAGATTGGAATGCGTCGTCCACGCGTCGCAGCGGCCGTGCGAAGTGCTTCGGCGCACGCGGTCCACTGGGCGATGTCGCCGTGCGATGCATTAATGCGGCCAACATCCATTCCTGCATCGAGAAGAGAGCCCATGAATACAACATCACCTGCTCCCCACGGGGGTAACGTGACCATGATGCGAGTCGGATGCGGTCGTGGTGGACCGAGGAGTTCCGCGGCATGCCGTTCAAGGAGTGTCGCGCCGTCATCGATCGCAATATCGGCGCGCGGGCGATCAGATTCGCGGCCGCACATCGCAGCGAGCGCCCGCTCCACAGCATCGAGTGTGGGCATCACATGGGCCTCGCGCCGCGCGAGTGAACTGAGTCCTGCGCGCACGAGTTCAGCTTGGAGCTGCGCGTGATCGGTGCCGCGGAGCGCAAGGTAGTGCGCGAGATTTCGCGCACTCCGTTGCATCGCAATCGGCAGCGCCCCAAGCGCGCTCTGCATCGAACGCTCAGTTGCCGAGGCCCCGTCGCGGAGCGAATGAATTGCGTCATGTAATCGCATGAGCCGATGAGTTTCCATGCGATTCTCCTTACGCGCGCACACTTTCGTGGGTTTCGTACTTTATCCGCGCGACATTGCGATGCCCCCGAAGGGCAGCGTGGATAGCTCGACCTCAGGCACGCGCTTCTGAAAGTTTCGGATGGCCCACTCGTCGGTAAAGAAGATCACACGGCGACCCATGTGATCGATTCCATGCGTTGAGTCTGAGAGGAGGTCCGGCAACCACTCTGCATCAGCAGACGGCTTTTTCCACCAACGCACCAGCTGCCAACGCGCTTTTTCAAGCCGCGACTCTGCGCCGTACTCGCTCTTCAATCGATACTGCACGACTTCGAATTGCAGTGGTCCAACCGCGGCGAGAATCGGAGTCTTCACCTGTCCGGTGCCGATTTCCATCTGTTGGACAACGCCCTCTTTGAGAAGTTGATCGACGCCGAGGCGATACTTCTTTGAGTTTCCTGGCTGGGGATTCGTCAGGTATGCGAAGACCTCAGGCGTGAACTGCGGGATTTCGTTGAAGCGAATCGTGCGATCTTCGGCGAGGGTGTCACCGATCTGCAGAACATCGTGGCCGATGATGCCAATGACATCGCCGGCCTCGCCCTCCTCAACTGTTTCGCGTTGTTGGCCGAACAATTTCTGCGCGCTGGAAAGACGAATCTTCTTTCCGCTCTGAACGTGAACCACGCTCATTTCGCGCTCGAAGTGGCCGCTCACGACGCGAATGAATGCGATGCGGTCGCGATGCTTCGGGTCCATATTGGCTTGGATCTTGAAGACGAATCCACTGAATCCAGGCTCCTGCGGCTCGACGAGTCGTTCACCCGAAACACGCGGACCTGGGTCAGCAGAGTGCTCTAGAAATCCGTCAAGGAGCAGTTGCACGCCGAAGTTGTTCATCGCGCTGCCAAAATACACGGGGGTCGTTTGTCCAGCGAGCACGCGCTCACGATCGAAACTCTCGCCTGCGCCCTGCAACATCTCAATCTCGTCACGCGCTTGCGCGAGCACATCCGAATCAACGCGTTCGGCGAGCACAGGATCGTGAAGGCCGAGCACCTGGACTGGCGCTTCATGTGCGCCCCGTCGCGTGCGCTCGAAAAGGTGCAGTTGCTTGGACAATCGGTCGTAAACCCCGCGGAACTCGTGGCCATTTCCAACGGGCCAATTCACCGGGAATGCGCCGATTCCAAGCACGCTCTCGAGTTCGTCAAGGAGGGCGATCGGATCTTTGGTGGGACGATCGCACTTATTGATAAAGGTAAAAATCGGGACGCCACGGCGGCGGCAAACCTCGAAGAGTTTGCGCGTTTGCGGCTCGATACCTTTTCCGGCGTCGATGACCATGACCGCGGCATCAACCGCGGTGAGCACGCGGTAGGTGTCCTCGGAGAAATCCTTGTGGCCTGGCGTGTCAAGCAGGTTCACGCGATAGCCGTTGTAGTCAAATTGCAGCACCGTCGACGAGATGGAGATACCGCGTTGCTTCTCCAGTTCCATCCAGTCGGAGGCAGTCGCGCGTTGATCCTTGCGCGCGGTGACACTCCCGGCCAACGCGACCGCGCCGCCATAGAGGAGAAACTTCTCAGTGAGAGTCGTCTTTCCGGCGTCAGGGTGCGAGATGATCGCGAAGGTTCGGCGGGGGAGGTGTTCGGTCGTCATAGCGGTGATCCGCCGAAGCGGACTCTCATTGTCGCATGGAAGCGCCATCCGCGCAGCATGTCTGTTGCTCGAGACCTTGCGTGATCGCAAGAGCCTTGTTCAAATGCGATGATGCAACCAAACACTTGTTGGGGCACGCTTTTCCTTTCGATTTTCTTCGCGGCAGGCATGTCGCTCCCACAGGAGGCGGCACCGTCCACTGAAAGCCCGTCGGTGAGCCCAACGGTCGCAGCTGCCCCAATTTTCGAAGAAGCCACGCTCCGAAAGTCGGTCATCAACATCTCGGTGCGACAAGAATTGCGGAATCCGACAACGCCATGGAAGCGCGAATCGCCGCAGGAATTTGGTGGTTCGGGCGTAGTGATTGCGCCGGGGAAAATCCTGACCAATGCCCATGTCGTCGAACAGGCAAGCGAAATCCTCATTGAGAGTTCGCAGACAAAGTTGCCGCTGCAGGTTGAACTTCTTGGATTCGATTCGACACGCGATCTTGCGTTGCTTGGCACCACGGACGCAGAATTTATCGCAGCTCATCCTCCGATCCTGATTCTCAATGGGCTCCCCAAAGAGGGAACGCGCGTGGTCGTGATGGGCTACCCCCTCGGCGGTGATGCGCTTTCGACGACGAGTGGCGTTATATCGCGCATCGAATGGGCGGAGATCGGTCAATCGAGCGAGGAAGGGATGCGCGTACAAGTGGATGCCGCGATCAACTTCGGGAACTCCGGTGGCCCAGCCTTTGTCGATGGGCAAGTTGCTGGATTGGCGTTTAGCGGCATGGACAACGCCATGTCAGACAACATCGCGTATCTGCTTGCAACCGAGGAGATTGGTCGTTTCCTCGATGAAGTCGCGAGTGGAAAAGTCGACGGCAATACGGTGAGCGATGTGCAGATCCAGACACTTGAAAACCCGTCGCTTCGCGCGAAGCTTGGTGCTGGGTCTGAGACTGAGGGCGTCGTTGTCATCAGGCAGAAGGGTGGCCCACTTCAGGCATGGGACATCATCACTTCTGTTTCGGGATATGCCGTCGACAACAAAGGGCAGATTTCGATTGAGGGCGACCGTAAAGTTTCGATGAACTGCGCGATTGGACGCTTTGTTCCGAGCGCAACAGCCGAGTCCATCGCGATCGATATCCTGCGTGATGGAAAGCCACTCTCGCTGCAGATGCCAGCGTATTCGTTGGCCAATCGCACGATTGGCTCCTATCCGGATGGCAACTTTCCGTACCTGGTGTACGGGCCCCTCGTCTTTAGTCCGCTGCATGACGAGCTTCTCCGAGAGTCGAGCGGTTGGATGATTTTCGCCGACGGTCCTGTCGCCGCGAGTCTCCTTGATCTTCGTCCGAGTGGCGGTCGGCAATTCGTCTCGGTGGCGAGTCCGCTCCTCTCAAGCCCGATCGGTCGTGGATACGAAGCGCAGGTTGGGCAGACTGTTGCAACGGTCAACGGGAAAGAGTTCCGAAACTTCGCGGAGTTCGTGACGGTGCTGCGCGATCTCGAGGACGAGTATGTGGTGTTTGAGTTTTTCGAATCCGGGGTTGAGCGCATCGTGTTCAAGCGGGCCGAGGTCGATTCGGCCACCGATAGCATCATGGATTCGAATGGCATCCGTCGAGCATGCTCCAAGGATGTACGCGAGATTTGGGAGAAAGAGTAGCGATCCCAGCGCGTGGTAGGACCGCTATCCTCTGCGCGTGCTTCACTCGAATATTCTCGATCTTCCTGAACGCATCGCCGCACGCGAAGCCGATTGGCGCGCGGGGGCGGTTGTGTATCAAGTGTTTGTCGATCGATTCGCGCCGAGCGACGATCTGGCCTCGAAGCGGCATCGCTACGAAGCACCAAAGACCCTTCGCGAGTGGCATGAGAAACCGTCGAAGGGCCATTTCGTCCCTGACGCGGGTGTCTGGAGTCACGAAATCGACTTCTGGGGCGGAGACCTCGCGAGTGTGCGCGCTCGGCTCGGTCACCTTGAGGCGATCTCGGCCGACGTGCTCTATCTCAACCCAATTCATCTCGCGTACACCAATCACAAGTACGACGCTGCCGACTATCTCGAGATCAGTCCTGAGTACGGCACGCGCAGCGATTTGCGCATGCTCATTGGTGATGCGCACGCGCGCGGCATCAAAATCATGCTTGATGGCGTGTTTAATCACGTTGGCCGCCGACATCGCTTCTTTGAAGATGCGATGCGCAGTGAATCAAGCGACTATCGCTCATGGTTCTTCATCGGCAGTCAGTATCCAAACGGATACCGCGGATGGGCCGACGTCGCCAATTTGCCCGATCTGCACGTTGAACGCGACGAAGTTCGCGAGCATCTGTGGCTTGGTGAGGCTAGTGCGGTGCGCTCCTACTTACGAGATGGCATCGACGGGTGGCGACTCGATGTCGCGAGCGATCTTGGGCCACACTTTCTCCGCGAGTTGACGCAGGCGGCACACCGCGAGAAGCCCGGCAGTGCAGTTGTCGGCGAAATTTGGAACGCACCCGCGGGCTGGGATCGCGCGCTTGACGGCATTCTCAATATGAACGCGCGGATGATTCTGCTTGATTACTGCTGCGGTCGCTCCGATGGCGCGACGACCGCAGATCGTCTTCGTGACATGGTCGAGGACGCAGGCATCGAGTTCGTACTTCGCTGCTGGACCACGCTTGAGAACCATGACACCGAGCGACTGGCTCATGCTGTTGCAGACGAGGGCGCACGCCGTGTCGCTCATACGCTGCAAGCAACGCTGCCTGGGTGCCCAAATCTCTACTACGGCCAGGAGCTTGGTACCAATGGCGGGGCCGATCCGGAGAACCGCGCTCCGATGCAGTGGGATCTCGTGCGTGACAATCATCCGGAATGGAGATTTATGCGCGAGCTCTATACGGCGCGCCGCTCGTTGCGCGCGCTTGCGAAGGGCGACGTCGTTTTCCTACGCACGAAAAAATTACTTGCGTTCATGCGCACGACGGATCGGGCGCTTGAGAGTTGTCTTGTGGTTGCCAACATGACCGACAGCGAGGTCGAAGAAACCGTCGGGGTACGCGACGGGCGGATCATGGCGGGAACGACGTTCAAGGACGCGCTCGCCTTTGATCGCAATGAGGCAATGCAGGTACACGTCCACATGGGATTTGCGACGATCACATTGCCAGCAAAATCCGTGCGGGTGTTGCGTGTCGTACCGCCCGTGCCGGGGCAGCACTCGCCGTACAAGCGGATGCGGTGAGCGCGGCTGCGGCGGTGTCTCGGGAATTGCTGCGACGGTGTCGCTTGGCTCCACTCGGAGCGCCCGGGGGCGCCATACTGCGCGGATGCTCTCGCCTGCCGTCCCTACGACCACGCACGACCTGGCAATTCGCACCGATGGCGTCCACGCTGCTGCTCGCGCCGAACTCGCGCGCACGCAGGGGCTCCTGCGCCTCGCCCCGTGCTGGGTACCGCGCTCATTCTTGCAGCCGGGCCTACGCATCAAGCTACACCCCGACGACACCTATGCGTATGGACTTCATCGCGGTGGCATTGACGAGCGTTGGTTTGGATCAACCACCGATGCTGCGAACGACAACCGCACGCCGGACGAGGGACTCTCGTATTGCGTTGTTGGCCGCGAGCGTTTTACGCTCAAGCAGGCTGTCGCCGAGTTGGGCGCCGACATCGTCGGCGACGCGATCTGGTCGAAATATCGCAAATGGCCTGTGTACGCGAAGTTTTTCGACAACATGGGACCGATCCCGCACCACATGCATCAAGACGACGCGCAGGCCGCGCTTGTCGGACAGGAAGGGAAGCCTGAGGCGTACTACTTCCCGCCGCAGCACAATCCGGTTGGAAACAACTTTCCGCACACCTTCATGGGACTTGTGCCCGGGACGACGAAGTCGGATGTGCGTCGCTGCCTCGAGCAGTGGAACAACGGCGACAACGGCATCCTCGATATCTCGCAGGCGTATCGCCTGAAGGTCGGCTCGGGCTGGATCATGGAGCCGCGCGTGCTGCATGCACCAGGGTCGCTCTGCACCTACGAGCCGCAGTGGGGGAGCGATGTGTTCGCGATGTATCAGTCGCTCGTCGAGGGCCGCATGGTTCCGTGGGAACTGCTCGTCAAGGACATGCCGAGCGGCAAGCACCGCGACCTCGACTTCATCGTCGAGCAACTCGACTGGGAGAAAAATGTCGACCCGAACTTCAAGGCAAACCACTATCTCGAGCCGGTGACTGCGGCGCAGGGTGCGGGCTGGTACGACCGTTGGATCATCTACGGCAAGATGAACGGCTTCGAGTATTTCACAGCGAAGGAACTCACAGTTGAGCCGGGCGCGACGGCAACTGTCGCCGACAACGGTGCGTATGGCCTCACCTGCGTGCAGGGAACGGGCACGATCAACGGCGAACCGCTTTCGAGCCCGCGACTCATTCGCTTCCGCGAATTGACAAATGACGAGTATTTCTGCACCGCCGGTGGCGCGCGCCGGGGCGTGGTATTCACCAACACTTCGACAACGGAACCGCTCGTCTGCCTGCGATATTTCGGTCCCGAAGTTCACCCCAATGCACCTTCTGTTGGCGCACATCTTTCCCAAGGATCAGTATGAAACTTCACAACGCCATGTGGCCCGGACTCGTCGGCAAAGAGCCCGGCACCGACCATCCTCCGATTTCGCTCGAACGCATGATCGAACTGACCGCGAAGGCGTCCGTCGACGGTCAGAAGTTTGATGGCATCGACCTCTTCCTCTTCCATCCGCACACCGACCCTGAGGCAAGCGAGTCGGACATCCGCAAGATGGCCGACAAGATCGCCGCGAAGAATCTCGCGGTCGGCTCGCTCGTCGCGCCTGTGTGGCCGGGCACCGTCGGTGATAGCGCGATGGGGTCAATCGAGCAGCGAGCCAAGTTCGTCGACGCCGTCCGCAAAGCCTGCCGCATCGCGCGTATTTTGAACGATCACGGCGTGCGCAAGTACGGCGTGATTCGCATCGATAGCGCGACTAGTACGAAGGCGGCCGCGAAGAACTCGAAGCAGGCGATCAAACGGATTGCTTCGACGTTCCGTGAGGCAGGTATGGTCGCTGCAGGTCATGGCGAACGCCTTGCCGCCGAAGGCGAAGTGTGTTGGGCTGGACTCCATTCGTGGAAGTCGGCGCTGGCGCTACTCGAAGCAGTCGACCTGCCAGGAACTGTTGGTTTCCAAGCCGATCTCGCGCATACCTATCTTTATCTCCTCGGCGTAAATGCGCCGAAGGACGCACTACTCGCGAAGAAGCACACGGCGAAAGAGTTCGACCGTGCCTACGACAAACTCGTCTCGGCGTTGCGCCCGTGGACAATTGATTTTCACGTTGCACAGAATGACGGAACGGTGCACGGAACCGGCTCACACGACAAGACGGGGCGTCACTGCCGTGCCGACGACCCGAAGGGCAAGCTCGACATTGCTGCGTGCTCAAAGGTGTGGCTCACGGGCGCGGAGTCGCGCGGTATTCGTCATATCTGTTGGGACGGGTGCATGTTCCCGAACGACGTGCTTGAAAAGCAGGAGACCTGGAACACGGTCCTGCGCACGATGATCGCAGTCCGTTCCGCACACATCGCGCAGGCTTGAAAAGGAGAATCACGATGGCAAAGTCGAAGAGTGTGAAGACTCCAACAGTCAAAGCAGCGACCGCAACGAATTCTGCTGCAACGATTTCCACCACCGCGCCAACCGCGTCCACGCGCGAACTTCGTATTGGTCTTGTTGGCTACGGCTTCATGGGCCGTGCGCATGCGAACGCGATTCGCCAGGTTCCACATTTCTTCAAAACCGGGCGAAAGCCGGTGCTACAAGCTGTTTGCGGGCGAGATGAGCCGAAGGTGCGCGAGTTTGCGGCGAGGTGGGATGCGCGCTCGATCGAGACCGATTGGCGGAAACTCGTCGCGCGCGAAGATATCGACGCCGTCGACATCTGCACGCCAAACGACTCGCACATGGAAATCGCGCTCGCGTGCATCAAGCACGGCAAGATGATCCTCTGCGAGAAGCCGCTCGCGCTCAACGGGAAGCAAGGAGAGGCGATGGTGAAGGCGGTCGAAAAAGCGAAGTTGCCGAATCTCGTTTGGTACAACTATCGCTTTCTTCCTGCGGTTTCGCTCGCGAAGAACATCGCTGACTCTGGCGAACTCGGCAAAATCTTCCATTACCGAGCCAACTTCTTGCAAGATTGGACGATCTCGACGGATCTGCCGCAGGGCGGAACGGGGCTTTGGCGACTCGATGCAAAGGTTGCGGGTTCGGGTGTGACCGGCGACCTCCTCGCCCATTGCATCGACACCGCGCGTTGGATCAATGGCGACATTGTCGCGGTCAGTGCGATGACTGAAACTTTCATCAAGGAGCGAGTTCACACGGCGACCGGCAAGAAGCAGCCTGTCAAGATCGATGATGCGTGCGCTTTTCTCGCGCGTTTTGCGAACGGTTCGCTCGCGGTCTTCGAGTCAACCCGTTACGCGCGCGGACACAAGGCGCTCTACACCTTTGAAATCAACGGTGAGCACAAGTCGCTCGCGTGGGATCTTCATGACCTGAATCGCTTGTCGTACTTCGACCATGGCGTTCCGAGTGACCGACGCGGATGGTCGAGCATCCACTGCACCGACGGCGACCATCCGTACGCGGGCAACTGGTGGGTCCCTGGACTCGGCCTTGGATACGAGCATTCTTTCGTGCACGGGCTTGCGGAGTTTCTCGGCGCGCTCGACGACCCGAAGGCACCGCGGCGATTTCCCGACTTCCGACACGCGCTCGGCACGCAGTACGTTTGCGACGCCGTATTGGAAGCGGCGCGTACGCAGAAGTGGGTAAAGGTTCGCACAGCGTGAGCAGCGGGAGCCGAGTATCTTTCGACAGTCTCAACCGGCATCGGTCGGTCGCAAACCCCAGCAGGATCACCCCACTATGAAGTCCTACCAGCACATCGTTTCCAGCCTCCTCGCAACTACCTTCGTGGCCTCGACGCTCACAATCGCAGCATGCAGCACCACTCCGCAATCTGCAGCCGATCGCAGCGCTTTGACTGCAGAAACCTCTGGTTTCGTCTCGGGTGCGAAGGCGACCGATCCCACGCTGACAAAGTTTTTCGAGAACAGCGTTGGTTACGCGGCGATCCCTTCGATCGCGAAGGGCGGCTTCATTGTCGGTGGCGCTTACGGTAAGGGTCAGGTCTTCAACAAGGACGGAACGCTTGCTGGCTACTGTGATGTCAGCCAGGGTTCGATCGGCGCGCAGATCGGTGGCCAAAGCTTTGGTGAGCTCGTCTTCTTTGAAACGAAGGAGTCGTTCTCCCAATTCAAGGGCGGAAAGTTTGCGCTCGCTGCGCAGGCTTCGGCCGTCGCGCTCAAGGCCGGTGCTGGCGCGGCTGCCAAGTATCAGAACGGGGTCGCGATCTTCATTCTGAATCCTGAGGGCCTGATGCTCGAGGCCTCTGTCGGCGGTCAGCAGTTCAACTATCAATCGCTCGTGGATGTCGATTGATGTTTATTGGATTGAGCGCGTCAAACTGATTTGATCGCGCGTGTGCTTCGAGTGCCCCACGAAAAGCGCCACAGACCTCGGCATTGCCGGGGTCTGTGTTTTTGCGAGCGGTTCACGCGGTCATGCTGATCGCAACTGCCTCGGCGATCTTGATGCCGTCGATTGAGGCAGTGAGGATTCCACCGGCGTAGCCCGCGCCTTCGCCAGCGGGGTAGAGGCCGCGTGTGCTGAGGCTCTGCCAGTCATCGTCGCTGCGGGTGATGCGAATCGGTGACGACGTCCGCGACTCCACCGCTGTGAGCACCGCATCCGCCATGTTGAAGCCCTTGATCTCTCGTGCAAATGCCGGAATCGCCTCGCGAATCGCCTCGACCGCGTACTCAGGAAGCGCGGTGGAGAGATCGGTGAGATGCACGCCAGGCGTGTAGGACGGAAGCACGCTCTTGAACTCAGTCGATGGACGCCCCTTCAGGAAGTCGCCAACGAGTTGGCCCGGCGCCTGGTATTTGCCGCCGCCGAGTTCATACGCGCGCGACTCCCAGAACCGCTGGAACTCAATGCCCGCGAGTGGCCCACCTGGATAGTCGACCTCGGGGGTGATGCCGACCACGATGCCTGCATTCGCATTGCGCTCTTCGCGGGAATACTGGCTCATGCCGTTGGTGACGACGCGCCCCTCCTCGCTCGCTGCTGCGACCACCGTTCCGCCGGGGCACATGCAAAAGCTGTAGACCGATCGGCCGTTTTTTGCGTGATGCACAAGCTTGTAATCCGCAGCGCCGAGAAGCGGGCTGTCTGCCTTCTCGCCGTATCGGCACTGATTGATGAGGGACTGCGGATGCTCGATGCGGAAGCCGATCGAGAACGGTTTCGCCTCAATGAACACGCCGCGCGCGTGGAGCATCGCAAAGGTATCGCGCGCACTATGTCCAACGGCGAGCACCACGTGATCCGCATCGATGCGTTCGCCGTTTGCGAGGATCACGCCGCGCACGCGACCGGTGCGAACGCCAGTTGGCTCATGCTTGTGCGATTCGGTCGCGTCGGGTTCGATGATGATGTCGTCGACGCGCGTTCCAAAGCGAATTTCGCCACCGAGCGCGATGATCTTCGCGCGCATCTTCTCGACCATGCTCACGAGTCGAAAGGTGCCGATGTGCGGTTTGTTCACATAGAGAATCTCTTCCGGTGCGCCGGCCTCCACGAACTCGCGAAGCACCTTGCGACCGTAATGCTTCGGGTCCTTGATCTGGCTATACAACTTGCCATCGGAGAACGTGCCCGCGCCGCCTTCGCCGAACTGCGTGTTCGATTCCGTGTCGAGAATTCCTTCGCGCCACATGCGAAAAGTATCCTTCGTGCGCTCGCGAACGGCTTTGCCGCGTTCGAGCACAATCGGCCGGAATCCTGACTGCGCGAGAATCAGTGCGGCGAAGAGCCCCGATGGCCCCATGCCGATGACGAGTGGACGCCGAGCATCGGGCCACGCACCGCCGAGGACGCCAGCCTCAGGATTGTTCATGGCATCGCTCGCCGCGTCTTCTGCAGGCTCATGCGCGGCAGCACCAACTTTCGCAACGAACTTGTAGCGCATGTCCGGTGCGGCAGCGACGTGTGGATCGGTCTTCAACCGATTGAGAATCTTGGCCTGCTCACGAACTTCCGCGTCGATGGTGTAAACAAAGAGAATCGACTTGCGCTTCCGTGCATCAACGGCGCGGCGATAGACCCGAAATCTCACCAGGTGTTCGGGTGGGATTCCAAGGCGAGCAACGATGGTTGCTCGCAGTTCATCTTCGGCGTGTTCGAGAGGGAGACGGAGATCGGTAAGGCGCAGCATCGAGGAGTGACACTGTATCGGAGCACGAGCCGTCGTCAGGCCCGGAACGACGCCATGTCGATGACGAAGCGATATTTCACGTCACTTCGAAGCATGCGCTCGTAGGCACTATTGATCTCGTCCATGCGAATCTTCTCAATGTCGCAGGTGATTCCGTGCGTGCCGCAGAAGTTGAGCATCTCCTGCGTCTCGCCGATGCCACCAATGCATGATCCTGCAAGGTTGCGTCGTGGGAGGATCAGGCTAAATGCCGCGATTTTTTGCGGATTTGGCGGTACTCCCACCATGGCAAGGGTCGCGTCGAGCTTGAGCAGCGCCATGTATGCGTCGATGTCATGGTCGGCGGAGACGGTGTCCACAATGAGGTCAAAGCTCGAAGCATGTCTCGCCATCTCATCAGCATTGCGCGAGAGCACCACTTCATGAGCGCCGAGCCGCTTGCCATCAGCGACCTTTCCTTCTGAGGTTGTAAACAACACCGTGTATGCGCCAAACGCGCGCGCAAACTTCACGCCCATGTGTCCGAGGCCACCGAGCCCGATGATTCCAACCTTCTTGCCCGGTCCCGCGCCCCAATGGCGCAGCGGCGAGTAGGTGGTGATTCCTGCACAGAGGAGAGGCGCCGCCGACGCAGGGTCAAGGTTCGTTGGGACAGAGAGCGTGTACGCCTCGTCGGTAACGACTTTCTCTGAGTAGCCTCCGAAGGTCATTCCGCCTGAATGCTTATCTTCGCCGTTGTAGGTGAAGATCGGTCCGCCGGTACCAACGCAGTATTGCTCAAGCCCGCCCTTGCAGTGTGCGCAGGTGCGGCACGAGTCAACAAGGCAACCGACGGCGGCAAGATCACCGACTTTGAATCGCGAAACCTTCGCGCCGACGCGCGAGACGCGGCCGAGGATTTCGTGGCCAGGTACCACGGGATAGTTCGTGAACCCCCATTCATTCCGCGCAAAGTGCAGATCGCTGTGGCAGACCCCGCAGTACATGATGTCGATCTCCACATCGGTCGGCGTGGGCTCACGGCGTGTGATCGTTGTTGGTCCAAGTGGCGAGGAAGACGACTGCGCAGCGTAGGCTTTGGTAGACATCGATCAGCTCCGTTCGGGTGAGTCGCGATGGTTGCGACGGGACGCGGATGGTACTCAGAGTCGAAACGCGCTCGCAGAAATCAATCGGCCAACAAGAAGCGGGAGCGGACGCTTGTTGCGCACGCTCCCACCATGCCGAGCTTCATGCCGAGGTTCATGCCGAGCTTCATGCCGAGCTTCATGCGCATCAACCTACGAACTCCTCGGTCCCTCCATCTTTATCCATGCGGATTCACTGTCCGCACGGCCCCCAGCTGCTGAGGATTTGAGCGAGATCCGGGCCACCAACCATTCCGTCGCGGTCGAAGTCCGCCGGGCACTGTTGCATGCACGCACCCCACGCACCAAGCACCATCGCGAGGTCCGACGCTGCGACCATTCCGTCGCCGTCGAGATCCGAGGCACAAGGAAGCGGCGCAGGCGCTTCTCCGTCTTCGGTCTGATCGGGTGCGTCGACACCAATGACCGCTGGTTCCTGCACGAGGTTCAACTCGCCTGCCACCACCGACATTCCAAACGCGCCGGTGACTGCAGGTCCGGCACGCCCCGCGGAGCCTGAGAGAAGCGCATTGGCCTTCGCTACGCTGAGCCATCCCTGAGTCGCACTGTTCGGGCTGAAGTTCATACCCGGCTGCCAGATGACCCCTGCGAGTTGCTGGCCAGGCGCAACGAGGAGTTGCACGAGTTTCATCGAAGAGGGATTTCCTGGCTGCAGATCAAACTCTGCCCACTCATAAAAACCACGCTCGATGTACTGCATCTTTCGCCGCGACGGGCCGGTTGGCGGCGGCACGATGGGATTCGCAACACCAGCATTGGCGGCAGAGAGGCGCTTCTTCGGGTTCGCCGTGAAGAACCCAACCAGTTGCTCAAAGTTGAGCATTCCAAACTGCACACATCCCGCAGCCATTCGCTCGCCGATCGTCGGCTCCCAGCGCATCCAATTGCGGATCAAATCCTCGTTCTGCCACATGAGACGCGGCCCACCACCATCACACTCGTTGGTGTGCGTCGAATTGATCGCGAATACCTCGACCAGCGCCTCTCCGGCGCGCCAGTTCCAGACGGGGCTTCCAGAAGCGCCGCCCGTCGAGCGCGCGTCGTAGAAGACCGTGCGCGAGTTGACATCGTTCACATCGCCGTACGCAATCCACTGGTTGCGGTTGAGTGCCGAATCGGGCGTCTCCTCCGTCGGATACCCGGCCATATGCGCCCAGGTCGACACATAGTCAAAGCAAAGCGGCATGAACGTCGTGATCTCTTCGAACGGACACACAAATTGCAGCGCGCCATAGTCGACACCGGTCGTCGACTCATACGAAGGATCGGCGTACTTGTTGTTGGTGCGCTTGTACTTCGCCTCACGCTCGCCAAAGGGATTGTCGTAGCCAGATCCCGAGCGGCACGCGCCGGGCATCAGGTGAATGTCCTTGATGAAGTAGCGTTCTTCACTGCGCTTGTAGAGGCAGTGACCGTTCGTGAGCGCGCAGTGCGGGCTTACGAGAAAGCCGGTGCCGTACCCGGAGAGTGAGCCGTCGGTTTCCTCGACGAGGAGTCGGGTGATCGTGTTGAACGGGTAGATCGATGCGTAGTAGCAGTCGCTCGCGACGCGCTCCTCGCACGGGGTATCGGTGGCAAGAGCACCGGCAGCGATAAAGGCAGCAGCTGCGTATGCGACGGCGCCAAGGCGTGTGTGAGCGGTGGACAGGCTTCGGATGACGTTGTGCTGAGACATGTCTGACTCCTCATTTCTTGCGCCGCGGCGCGGCAGGCCCGGTCGGGCGGTGTGCTGGTTGAGGACGGGGACGACCGCCTCGACCGCCTTCCGCAGGTCAAACCGCGATCTCTCAGGAAAAGTCAAAAGTGCAGCGTGGGTCCATGCGTCAAAAGAGTGCAAAAAACAACGCGAGGCCATTGCTGACCTCGCGTTCCTTGAGTCGGGCTGGCGGGATTTGAACCCACGACCTTTTGACCCCCAGTCAAACGCGCTACCAAGCTGCGCTACAACCCGTTGGGCCGCGGAGTATACCGCTTCCGCCGAAGATCCGAAACTCTGCGAATCGGAGGCTATCGGTCGAGTTGAAGCCGCGCATCGCAGCGCATCCGTTCTAATCCGCGCATGCTCTCTGTGCTCTGCTCCCTCGGATGTCTCATCGCGATGTCAAGCGTCACCACCGCCGTTCCACCGCCAGCACCAATTGCCCCGCTTCCCGCACCGCGACAACTCGCGTGGCAGGCGATGGAGTTCACGGGCTTCATCCACTTCGGCCCGAACACATTCACCGACATGGAGTGGGGTCATGGCGACGAGCCGGCAGACGTCTTCAATCCCACCGCGCTCGACTGTCGACAGTGGGTGAAGGTGATGAAGGACGCGGGAATGAAGGGCGTCGTGATCACGGCAAAGCACCACGACGGATTCTGCAATTGGCCGACGAAACTCTCGACGCATTCGGTGGCATCGAGCCCGTGGAAGAGCGGTCAAGGCGATGTGCTGCGCGAACTTTCCGACGCGTGTCGTGAAGGTGGGCTCAAGTTTGGTGTCTACCTCTCGCCGTGGGATCGCAACAATCCGAAGTATGGCACGGGCGAGGAGTACAACGAATATTTCCGGCAGCAACTCCGTGAGGTGCTCACGCAATACGGACCGATCTTCGAAGTCTGGTTCGATGGCGCGTGTGGTGAAGGCCCGAATGGCAAGCGGCAGGTCTACGACTTTCCGAGCTTTCGCGCGGTCGTCCGCGAGTTGCAGCCCGATGCTGTGATGTTTAGCGATGTTGGTCCTGACATCCGCTGGGTCGGCAACGAGCAGGGCTGGGCCGGAGACACCTGTTGGGCCATGCTGAAGGCGGCGGGTCACGGCATCGGCAACGACAATCCGCCGAGCACGAAGTCGCTGAATGAGGGCGATCTCGACGGCGAGTCGTGGATTCCCGCCGAGTGCGATGTTTCTATTCGACCCGGTTGGTTCTATCACGCGCACGAAGACGACAAGGTCAAGTCTCCCGCGCAACTCCTCGATCTGTGGGAGCGCAGCGTTGGGCACAACGCCAATTTTCACCTGAATTTCCCAGTCGATCGCCGCGGCCTTATCCATGAAAATGATGCAACCGCGGTGCTCGGACTGCGGGCGCTTGTCGATGCGAACTATGGCGAAGGCACCGACCTCGCGCGCGGACAAACGACGGGCGTGACGAATATTCGCGGTGAAACGGCGCGTGCAGCGAGCGAGCCGCTCATCGAGTCTGCCTTCTCAGGCGCGAAGGCGGTCGATGGAGATCCCGCGACCTATTGGGCAACCGACGACGGTGTACTCGCAGCATCGATTGAGGTCGCGCTCGATCCGACGAAGCCATTCGATCGCATCATGCTCGCAGAGCCCATCGCACTCGGCCAGCGCGTGAAGTCGTTTCGGGTCAGTGTTCCCGCGAAAAAAAGCAACAATCACCGCGACTGGGTGACGCTCGCCGAAGGTACGACCATCGGTCATAAGCGCATCGTGCGTGTGCCAGTAACCATGGCGACGCATGTGCGCGTTGAGATTCTGGACAGCCGCGCATGCCCGGCAATCTCGCAGTTTGGTGTGCACAAGACGACGACAGCGGAGTGAAGCCACCCCGCAGAGTCACCCTCTCTTCAGAGCCACCCATGTTGGACCGCGATGCAACGATCAAGGCCCTCACACGCACTTCGCGGCGGCTTTCCCGCGCAGTGGACGCAATGGGATTTTCGCCACCGGTCGCGTACACCTACAACCCGCTCGCCTACGCACGCGCGCCGCACGAGGCATATCTCGCGTATGCAAACTGTGGTGTCGACGCGCTCTTCTTAGGGATGAACCCTGGGCCATTCGGAATGGCGCAGACCGGTGTGCCGTTTGGCGAGGTGGCGGCGGTGCGCAGATTTCTCTCGATCGACGCAAAGGTCGGGCGGCCGAGCGCAATGCACCCGAAGCGGCCAATCGAGGGCTTCGCTTGCACGCGAAGCGAGGTCAGTGGGCGACGCTTCTGGGGCTTGATAGAGGAGGAGTTCGTGACGCCGACGGCGTTCTTTGAGCGCGCGTTTGTTTGGAACTGGTGTCCGCTCGCATTTATGTCGGAGAGTGGCGCCAACATCACTCCCGAGAAACTTGCGCGCGAGGATCGAGCTCCGCTTGTCGCTGCGTGCGATGAAGCACTCGCGTGCGTCGTCACTGCGCTCAAGCCGCGGATCGTGATCGGTGTCGGGGCTTTTGCGTCCGCGTCGGCGACGCGCGCACTCGGATCGACCGCGCCGCTCATCACGACAATTTTGCATCCGTCGCCCGCGAGCCCGGCCGCGAACCGCGGGTGGACTCTGGCGGCTCGGCGCATGCTTGTGGACTGCGGGTTTTTTCCCGCAGGCTCCGCTGTTTCCCACGGCCGAAAGTGACAAGACCCGCGCAATCGCGCGGGTCTTGTCGGGGACGGACAGGGGGAGATTCGAACTCCCGATACGGCAAGCCGTATACAGCATTTCCAATGCTGCTCCTTCAACCGCTCGGACACCTGTCCCAAGGCGGCGGAGTGTACAGATTCCCGTGTCGGGGGAGGGTCGGGGCCCGCAAGTGTCACGCGGCTTCTTCTTGATTTCAATAGAACGGCTTACCGGCACTTGACGCAGCCGCAAACAGGGCAGTACTGCCAGTTGCGTCATGAGATCACGGTTTTTCGCGCAACTAATTTCGCGGTGACTGCGCATGATGCCGATCTTCCATTGCAAGGTTCTGTGCAATCGCTCTGGACCTCGTGGCGTTCCCTCGGTGTCGGCGACCGATGGTGGCGTGGAGAGATTTTCTGTTCCGCAGGGAGACAAGGACAATCGGTCTGGGCTGGACAATCGGTCTGGGCTGGAAAATTGGTCTGGGCTGGAAAATAAATTTGGGCTAGACAAAAATTTGGACCGATGTGCGGTCTAGGTAATCGTTCGGGTTGTGCCTCTCCCGAGAGAGTGGCAAAGTGTCGTAACCCGCGCCTCGTTTTTCAAGCAAACCTCTTCAAAACTTTCGATCGTCCGTGCTTCAACGCTTCAACAAGTTCTTCGATCGCATCTCGATCGTCACGCTGTTTTTGGTGATGGTCTTGGCGGCGTACTTTTTGGCGACCGAGCCAATCGCCTATCAAAAAGCGATGGCACTGACATCGACGCCGTTGCCGCCAACCGATTGGTCTGAAGGTCAGGTACTGGATGCACGAGCCGTCATTGGCGCAATTCCGTACCGCGGCTCCGAGCGGGTTTACGACGTCCTTCCGCAAGTGCTCTACGAGAAGTGCATCTTGCGGGGACTCGGAAACTGTGCCAATAAGACGCGCGGACTTTGCTTCTATCTCGAGCAAAACGGGATTCCTTTCGAGCGCATAGACCTCATCCCCCTTGAGGGATTTCTCTCTGGAAACGGGCACACGCTCGTTCAGACGCGATTCATGCTCGACGGTGTTTCTTACGTCGGGGTGATCGACATGCTTGAGGGCGCCATTCCCACGTTCCGGGGTGCGCCGATGGACAGTAATCAGTTCCGAGTCGCAGTTCCACACTCGATTTCGCTCGCAACCTTGAACCCACGTGTCGATGACTCCTCGGACTACTACGGGAGTTTCCTAGAAGCTGTTGCGTTCGGCGCGGTGGATGGTCGGTCGGTCGCGCGGTATTTCCGCTACCTCGATGCCGTGCATGTCTCGCTTGGCGATGCCCGGATTGAGCGACTTTTCTGTAGCGCGAGTGCTGTCGTACTTGGTGTCTTTCCAATGACCCACGTCACCCCGGCTGATTACGCGCGGCTCCGTGGGTCGAGCCCTCGTGTGTTCCTCGCCGCACATGTGCTCACGTGGGCTGCGCGGGTATTTCTTGTTGCAGTCGTGCTTGGCGCCCTGTGCAGGGTGTTTCGTTTCATATTGCGCCAAGTCGGGCAATCGCTTCCGCATCGCCTTCCGGTGGCCGGGGGCAGCGGGCAGGTGTCGTCGAACCGCGCGTGACGCGAGCCGCGTCGGGTGCCTTACGATGGGCAGATGGCCCCATCGGCTTCTCCCAACACGCGTGTGCAACTCGCCGTCCTCGTCGCCGCGCTTGGTTATTTCGTCGATCTCTTCGACCTCGTACTCTTTTCGATTGTTCGTGTGCCGAGTTTAAAAGCGCTTGGCGTGACTGATCCCGATGCGCTTCGAACAGTCGGCAAGCATCTTCTCGATATTCAACTCATCGGCATGCTGCTCGGCGGTATCGCGTTTGGCGTGCTCGGCGACCGCATCGGACGGACGAAAACTCTGTTCGGATCGATCTTCCTCTATTCGATCGCGAACATCCTGAATGCGTTTGTGACCGATGTTTCACAGTATGAAATCTTGCGCTTCGTCGCAGGCTTCGGCCTCGCTGGTGAACTCGGTGCGGGAATCACATTGGTCGCCGAGATCCTTCCAACCGCGAAGCGTGGAATTGGTACGACGGTCGTTGCCTCGGTCGGTCTCATGGGCGCAGTTGCGGCAGGACTCGTCGGAAGTGCATTCGCGTGGAACCACTGCTATCTCATCGGCGGCAGCCTTGGACTCGCGCTACTCCTGCTTCGAGTGGGCGTCGCCGAGAGCGGGCTCTTTGAGGAGTCAAAGGTAAAGGCGGCGGAACGTGGTGTTTCTCGGGGAAATCCGTTGCAGCTGCTGTGGCCGCCGCGCCGACTGGCGCGTTTCTCGCTGGTCGTACTTTCGGCGATGCCAATTTGGTTTGTTGGTGGCGTGATGTTTATCTTCGCGCCTGAGATCGGCCGCGCGATGGGGATCGCCGAGCCAATCATGCCAGCAAAGGTCATCTTCTGGGCGTATCTCGGCGTGGTGCTCGGTGACATCGCGAGCGGCACGATTTCGCAACTGGTACAGAGCCGAACGCGCACGATGCTCGGCTTCCTCGCGGGTCTCGCGGCATCAATCGCGCTGTTCTTTGCGGTTGCGCCGCGCGGTGCGCAGGAATTTTATTGGATGATGTCGCTCGTCGGCGCGGCGACTGGATACTGGGCGATCTTCGTCACAACCGCAAGCGAGCAGTTCGGCACGAATCTTCGCGCGACTGCCGCGACAAGCGCGCCAAACTTTGTTCGCGCGATGGCGGTACCAATCACATCGATTTGGCTTGCACTCATCGGCACCGCGGACGCACCCGGCATCGACACCGTCACGGCAACCTGGGTGCTCGGAATATGCTGCGTCTCAATCGGCATGATCGCGACACTTGCGCTCGACGAGACCTTCCACCGCGATCTTGACTATCTCGAGCACTAATCATGTCACTCTTCCCAAACACACTCGTGCTGCTTTCAGCACTGAATCTCACGCCTCCTGAGGTGGAACCGCGCTCGGTCGCGCGCATGCCGGATGCTGGGAAGCTCTCTGCGTTCCACGAACTTCTCGCGAGCGAGCCTCATGTCGCAGGGACGCCCGGTGATACGCGCACGATCGAACGAATCGCCGCCGCGTTTCGCGCGTTTGGTTCCGATGCGGATGGCCGTCCTCTCGCGGGTTTCGAAGTGGAAGTGCAGGAGTTTTATCCATTACTTACGCGACCAGTAAAGGGAAGTCTCGAGATCGTTGGTGCGCCAGTCGCGCCACTCGGTTCGCGTCGCGGCGTACTCTCGCTTGGCACGAAGGAGCCAAACCTTGCGATCGATCCCGCGACGGCGCACCCCGACCTTGATATCGCGTGGAACGCGTGGAGTGGTTCGGGGGTCGCGGAGGCCCGCGTCGTCTATGTGAACTATGGAAGACGTGAGGATTTTGCTCTCCTCGCCGAGCTCGGCGTGGATCCCCGCGGCAAGATCGCCCTCGCGCGGTACGGCGGGAACTTTCGTGGTTACAAAGCGAAGTTCGCCGAGGCAGCGGGCTGTGTGGGCCTCGTCATTTTCACCGATCCCGCCGATTCCGGATTCACCAAGGGAAAGACCTGGCCCGATGGCGGCGGCTGGGCAAACGCCGACTGTATCCAGCGCGGCTCGCTTGCCACGCTTCCGTACATCGGCGATCCGCTCACGCCCGGGCGCATGGCGACGAAGGATGCCGAGCGCCTCGATCTGGCGACTGTTGCGCTTCCGCGGATTCCGGTGCAGCCGATTGGGTATGGCGCGGCGCAGCAGATCCTCGCACGGATGAAGGGTCAGGCTTCGCCTGAGGAGTGGCGCGGCGGGCTTCCGTGTGGATATCCGCTTGAGGACAGCGAACTGACTTTGCGGCTTGAAGTCGAGCAAACCAGAGAGATCTCGCGTACGGCGAATGTGATCGCGCGACTCCGCGGGGCGAAGTCTCCCGATGAGGAGGTCATCGTCGGTGCCCATCACGATGCGTGGTGTTTCGGCGCAGCCGACCCGCTCGCGGGAACGATTTGCATGATGGAGTCGGCGCGAAACTTTTGTGAGCTCGCGCGCGCCGGTATTCGAGCCGACCGGACGATTGTTTTCTGCGCATGGGGCGCAGAGGAGTACGGAATCTTCGGTTCCACGGAGTATGTCGAGGGCGACGCGGCGGCGCTTTCGCAGCGAGCGGTTGCCTATATCAATCTCGATATGGCAGCGATGGGTCTTTCGCCGGGCGGCGCAGTTTCACCAACGCTTCGCGCCGCAATCACCCGTGCTCTCGCCGCGGCGCCGGGTCCGCGTGGTCAAGGTACAGCGCTTGCCGCGTGGTCAAAGTCGCCCGCAGGTGCTCCGGCGTTTGGTGACCTCGGCGGTGGCAGCGACCACGTTGGTTTCTGGTGTCACGCGGGAATTCCCTCGGTTTCGCTTTCAACGGGTGGAAGTGAAGGCACGAGCTATCACTCAAATTACGACACGGTCGCGTGGTATCGCGCGACAGTTGGCGATGACTACGCGGCGGCCTGTCTTGTGACTGGGATGACGAACGCAATGCTTGCCGGCCTCGCCGACACCTCCACCGCCCACATCTCAGCCACAGAGCTCGTTGACGACTGCGTGAAGCAGGCCAAGGCACTCGCGAAACTGGCCGCCGACCGCGGGGTCGGTACTCCTGCGCTTGACGCGCTGGCCGCGGCATTTGAATCTTGTCGGGACGCTGCCGGAGCTGCTGATGCGTTGGCTTCCGGCGCTGGGGCACCGGATCTCCGTTCGCTTCGCGAGATTTGGTGTTACGCCGACGGTATTCCCGGTCGGCCATGGTTTCGGAATCTCTACGCAGCGACGGACCGCTTTACCGGCTATGGCACATCGCTTTGGCCGATGCTGCGCGAAGCGATCGAGGACGCGACGCCCGGCGATCGAGATGCCGCAAGGGCCGTCGATTCGGCGACCGCGACCTATCGGTCTCTCGCGGAAAAACTCGCAGCGATCCTCCTGCGGGCGCCTCAAGGCGGCTGAAGCAATGGGAACCGGTGCGTTCGCGCCCGGGGATCGACTTTTGAGCCATCTGGCGAAGGTTCACGACCCGGGCGTCGACCTGTTTGCGCACCCGCACACCATCTGAGTTCGATTCGTCCGTTGATTCCACGATTCGGCGTGAACTTGCAATAGACGTGCACCGTTTCCGTCGTATCTTTCGAATATCGGCGTTCCCCGGTCGACTGCGCTCCGCAATCGTCCGACCACACGACCACACGACTTGATTCGCCCGCAGAGATCCACCATGTTCAAGAAGTCTGCTCTCGCTGCACTGTTCAACACGTCTTCCACGACTCGACTTATGACAACGCGCGCCAGGACGATGTCTTCATCAATGGCCGCAGCGGTTGTCGCCTCGGTCGCTGCGCTCGCCGTCGCTCCGGCGGCGGACGCGCAGGTCGGAAGCATCCGAACGAAGCGTATCGTGGCAACCGGGTTGGTCTACCCAACCTATGTCACACACGCCCCCGGTGACGCAAGCCGACTGTTTGTGCTCGAAAAGGCTGGTCGGATTCGAATCGTCGACATCTCCGGTGCCACGCCGACTCTGTTGACAACGAACTTCCTCAACATCGATCCGATTGTCACCGGCGGTGCTTCGACGGGCGATGAGCAAGGACTCCTCGGTCTCGCGTTTGACCCAAACTACGCGAAGAACGGCCAGTTCTACGTGTACTACACCGGGACCGGAACCAACAACCTCGCACGCTACACGGTGTCGAGCAATCCGAATGTCGCCAATGCGACCGGTGTTGTCATGATGACTTGGTCCGACCCGTTCACCAACCACAACGGTGGCTGGATCGACTTTGGTCCGGATGGCAATCTCTACATCGCAACGGGCGATGGTGGCAGCGCCAATGACCCGAACAATGCCGCGCAGAATCTCACCTCGCGCTTGGGCAAGATTCATCGCATCAAGCCGTCGGTTGGCGGAGCGTCGCCGTACTACACGGTTCCGGCGACGAATCCATATGTGGGCGGCGTGACCACCGACGACACCATTTGGTCGTTCGGCATGCGCAACCCGTGGCGCTGCTCATTTGACGCCGATACCGGCGACTTCTGGATCGGCGATGTCGGCCAGAATGCGGCTGAGGAAATCGACTTTCAGGTTGCCGGTGCGGCCGGCGGTCGCAACTATGGCTGGCGCTGCACCGAGGGCACCTTGAATACCGGTCTCACCGGCTGCACCTTTGGCTCGCCCTCGCTCACGGGGCCGATCCACACCTATGGCCACGTTGCTGGCACGACTGGCGGCTACTCGCTCACCGGTGGCTACGTGTACCGCGGCTGCCGCATGCCTGAGCTCCAGGGCACCTACTTCTTCGCCGACTACGTGAACAACAATGTTTGGAGCTTCCGCTACAACGCGGCGACCAACACGAAGACACAGTTCACTCTTCGCAACACATCGATTACCCCATCGATTGAGTCTGCTGTTGTGAATCAGATCGTGAGCTTCGGCGAGGATGCGAACCGCGAGATGTACATCGTCGACCACGGTGGCCAGATCTTCAAGATCATTCCATCGACCGGCGACGGCACCTGTGCGCCTCCGTGCGCGGCGGTGGACCTTGATTGCAACGGAACCATCAACGCGGCCGATCTTGCGGTGCTCCTCGGAAACTGGGGCGGAAGCGGCGCGGGCGACATCAACGGCGACGGTGGCGTCGATGCGACAGATCTGGCTGCGCTTCTCGGCGCTTGGGGCTGACATTTCGATCTGTCCCTTGTGACTTCACGGCAACTTTCGCGAGGCCCCGGTTTGCCGGGGCCTCGTTCTTTTTCGGTACGCTGTTCGGGTGGAATCACTTCTTTCGATCTTCGCGCCAGAGAACCTGCTGGCCTTTCTCTCGCTGACAGCACTCGAAATCGTGCTCGGTGTGGACAACGTGGTGTTCATCGCCGTGCTGTCGGCACGGTTACCACCCGAGAAGCAGCGCCTCGCGCGACGCGCAGGCCTGATCGGCGCGATGTTTATGCGCATCGGACTCCTCGCCGCAATCGACTGGGTCCGCGGACTGACTGGTGAAGTCTTCAGCGCAACAGTGCTCGGCAGAGCATTCACCTTCTCGTGGAAAGACATCATTCTGATCGTGGGCGGATTGATCTTACTCTTCAAGTCGACGCGCGAGATTCACCACATCTCAGCGGGCCCTCACCTTGATGCCAAGCCGAAATCAGTCACGCTCGGCGGTGTCATTGCCCAGATCATGCTGATGGACCTTGTGTTTTCGCTCGACAGTGTCATCACCGCCGTTGGAATGGCAGAGCACCTCCCAACGATGATCGTTGCGGTCGTCGCCTCGGTCGGAGTGATGATGTTTGCTGCGGAGCCGATTTCCAATTTCGTGGAGAAGCGTCGTTCACTCAAGGTTCTCGCGCTGTCGTTTCTGATTCTCATCGGCGTCATGCTTGTCGCTGATGGCTTTGGAACCCACGTCTCGAAGGGCTATATCTACTTCGCGATGGCTTTCTCACTTGGGGTCGAAATGGTGAACTATGGCGCCGATCGCCGAGCGCAACGCGCCGCGGCAGCTGCGCTTGAAGCGAGAGAATCTGGACGATCACGATCGTCCTAATCAACCGACAGAAGGAACGCGACCATGCTGCGTACAGTGTTTCCCACCGTGACTCCCACCGTGACTCCCATCGTGACTCTCATCGTGACTCTCGCGTGGGCATCCGCGTGGCTCAGTTCTCCGCTGCTGCCTGCAGTGTTTGCAGCGTCACCCATTGTCGCCACCCAGCAAGCTGCCACTTCGAAAGCCGCCACCTCGAAAATCGCCGCTCCGCAGGCCGCCTCTGCGATCGTTGTGGCTCCCGAAATCATGGACCTCGGGGCAATTGAGCCTGGCTCGACTCACCCCGCGAAGTTCACGCTGATCAACACCGGTGCGCGCGAAGTGACTGTTCTCGGCGCAGTTCCCAATTGCAAATGCACTGCGATCAGCGACATCAAGGGCAAGCGTATTCCGCCCGGGGGGACGCTTGAACTCTCAGCTTCGCTCGCCGCGCCGCGCGCACCCGGCGTAAAGGAGGCGGTCGTATTCCTCACCTTTGAGGGTGCGGCGCCCACCAAGGCGACCATCAAGGGCGATGTCAGACTCAAGGTTGTTGCGGAGCCTCCGTATGTCGACGCACTAAAGGATGTCACCTCGGGCTCGGTCAAGTTGCGCGCCGCCGATGGCAAGCCCTTCTCCGTGTTGCGCTCGGGTGGTCGGGACCCGGTGTTCGTGGGCTTCGATCCGAAGACCGACGCGCCGCGGGCTGAGTATGTGATCGCATGGGATCTCTCAGGCCGCGCATGCGAAGCGATGCCGATCTGGTGGTTTGTGTTCACGGATCGGCCGGATTGTCCGGCGATTCCGCTGCGCGTGCGCGATGAGTGCACAGGCTCGAAGGCAGACATGGGTCGATTTGGGCGCTTCTGGATTGCGAAGGAAGGGCTCATCGACGCGGGTCTTGGTTTGATCGGCACGGCAAGCGAGGTCGAGATCGATCTCGACCACTACAACCCCGCGAAAAAGGGCGCGATCGAGCGTGTCGATTGGAGCGCGGTCAAGGCAGTGCGCTCGCTGTCTCCAATCGCGGATGCCGCGTTCATCTCGAAGCGTGATGTTGGCGCGGATGTCGTCGTCGTCAAACTCGCGATCACGCCAAAGCAGCCGGGGCCAATCGAGGGCGAACTCGAAATCGAGACCGCCACGGGCACCGGACGCGTTCCATTCACCATCTTTGCCCGCGCCCGGTGATCGACTCTCGAGACTCTACCGATGCACCGATGGGCCAATGACGCGTCCGCCTTCGCGGATCTCCTTGAGACTGCAGCGCGCCTTCTGCGCGATTCGCCTTACCGCGCGCGTTCGGCAGTGCGGCTACCGAAGCGGGGGAGGTTACTCGCGACCGGCGACATGCACGACAACATCGCAAACCTCGATGCGGTGGTCCGGCTCGCGGCGCTTGACGAATCGCCGCGCAATAGCGTGGTTTTCCACGAGTTGATTCACGGTGAGCTCGCGTATGACGGCGTTGATCGAAGTTTCCGCATGCTCGGCGTTGTGGCCGAACTCGTGCTGCGTTATCCGCTGCAAGTGCATCCGATTCTCGCCAATCATGAGATCGCCCAGTGCCGCCGCCAGCCGATCACGAAGGGCGGGGCTGACAGTGTCGAGTGTTTCGACGCGGGGCTTGAGTGGGCGTTCGGTGACGAGGCGGAGGTCGCCGCCGATGCGGTTGTAGCCTTTATTCGCGCGATGCCCATCGCGGTCCGCTGCGACAACGGCTTGATGATCTCCCACTCGCTTCCCGCCGACGCAGCGATGCGATGGTTTGATACGCGGATTTTTGAGCGCGACTTGTTCGACGAAGATTTCGATGGGCCTGATGGTTCGGCGTATCTCATGACATGGGGTCGTGCGCATTCACACGCGCAGCTTGAGCGCCTTGCAGATGAATGGAATGTCCGCACTTTTCTCGTCGGCCATCAGCACGCGCCGCAGGGCATTGAGTATCGCGCGCCAAACCTCGTCATTCTCAACACCGATCACGACGCGGGTCGGGTCATCATGGTTGACCTTGAGCAGGACGTGCCCGATGCAGCCACCCTCGCAAACCGTGGAATCGAGCTCGTACAAACTGGGCCAACGCAGGACGGATCATGAGCCGGACCGTGCTCGCTATCGACTGCTCGCAGCGCGTGTCGCATCTCGTACTTGCAACCGCGGATCGAGTCCACGCGCGAACATCACTGTCAACAGAGCCAAGTGACCGCGAGGGCTTCTGGGACGAGCTTCGTACGCTCTTTGACGAGGCGCGATGCACGCCGGATACCGTCGAGGCCGTGGCGGTCGCAACGGGCCCGGGTGGATTCACCGGCCTCCGCGTCTCAATCGCCTTCGCGAAGGCGTTTGCGTTTGCCCGCAGCCTTCCCGTCATCGCGATTCCATCACCGATCGTCTTTGTTGCTTCCGATGCTGCGCGAGGCGGGCAGGGGCCCTGGTTGGTCGCGCTGGCGGCAAAGAACGCCACCGCCTGGTGCACGCGTGCCGCGGAGGTGCCGGAGGGTGGATTCGCGCTTGAGGAGCCAAGCGTGGTCGATGCGGGAGCTTTCGGGATGCGCGCGGCAGCGGTGGCGGCACTCGGCGGTGTTCTCCTCGCCGATGAACATCTTGGTGCATCCCTTGTTCAAACACTTGTGGAAGCACAACTTCCGCAGCGGCCGCTCCTTGTCGACCCTCGCGCACTCGCGGGGCAGGCGCTTCGGAGGCTTGAGCGGGGGATCACCATCGATCCACTCGCACTTGCGCCGATTTACGCGCGCGAACCCGAAGCCGTGACCAAGTGGCGCGAGCGCGCGTCCCACTGACAGCGCACTTTCTGCGCGGCCGCTCCGGCTTCGATCGGAGACATGCCTCACTCCCTACAGATGGAACGCGGTTCCATCGTTGTGCGTGATCGTGTGTGCCTCGCGTGCAGTGATGGGGTGTGTTCTCCGATGTTGACCGGCACCTCTCAAGGTGCGGAGAACGATTGCGGCAGGGTTGGCCGCGTGCAAATGGCCGTCAGAACGCTTCGTCGAGGAACTCGGCGACGGACTGGCGTTGGTAACGCGCGGCTGAGGAGCTCGCGCAGCATGGAGGCGCTGTGAACCCGTCTGGTCCCGAACAAAACGACTTCAATTTCGACGACGCAACGCCTGAGCGTGCGGCGCACCACGAGGCTCGCTCCAACCGGGCAGATGAGTCGCGTCCGAGTGCGCTCTGCGTCGGCTTTGATTGCATCAGTAGCGTGCGCATCGGTGACCTACTTGAGCGGAGCGCGATCGACACGATCTACGAAGGCGGGCTTCACGCGGCGCTCGCTCATGTCGTTGGCGGCCGGGTCGACATCGTCATAGTCTGCGACACCACGTGCTTTCGGGAACTCTCGGACTTCACAGCGAAAATGCGGCGTGTGGCTCCCGCGGTCAAAGTCGTCGTGGCTGGTGACGCGCCGACGAATGGTCACCTGCTTCAGGCGGTTCGTGCCGGTGCGAGCGACTGGCTCGACTTTGGTTCCGATGAGGCTGATATGCACTCGCGCATCGATGCAGCGCTTGAACTCGGGCGCGAAGAGCGCAGACGCGACGAACGTATCGCGCGACTCAAAGGCATCTGCCGCAAACTGAGTGTGACGCGCGGCGAGTTTTCGAAGCAGATCG
Source organism: Candidatus Kuenenia stuttgartensis (assembly GCA_945902075.1). Classification (GTDB taxonomy): domain Bacteria; phylum Planctomycetota; class Phycisphaerae; order Phycisphaerales; family SM1A02; genus QWPT01. The sequence goes on from CAMDMA010000003.1 coordinate 71,548, forward strand.
ACTCGCTCTCTGAAGGCCTCAGTCACGCTATGAGCGATGCACGCGAGCGTCTCGATGAAGCGGCAATTGTCGGCGAGTTCCGCGGGCTTCTCTCACAGGAACTTGATGTTGAGGATCTTCTTCGTACCTCGTTGCAGTACATGCTCACGAAGACTGGCGCGACCAACGCGGCCGTGTTTCTTCCAGGCTCGAAGCCCACGCAATTTGGGCTCGGCGCCTATGTGCACTACGATTGTCCGCGTGCGTCCGCGCAACCGCTGCTTGCGCGACTTGCCTCCGATGTTTGCCCGCGACTCGCGACGACCGATGACATCGTGCGCTTTGCGGACACCGAAGAATTCGTTGATTCTCTCGGCGTTGAGGCCACGGTCCTTGAGGATTCCGAGCTCGTCGCATGGCCAGCCCGCCATGGTGACGAATGCATGGGTGTCTTCTTTCTGTTTCGCAACAAGTCGGAGCCATTCCGTGATGAACTCGCGAGTCTGATTGATGCGTTGCGGCCAGTATTCGCCACGCAAATGGCGAAACTCGTGCGCGTGCATCATCGATCAAAGTTCGTGTGGCCGGAGTCCGGTGCCGAGTCGACCGACGACGAGGGCGACCGCGATTCAGACGAAGGCGAGAACTGGCGACGCGCGGCGTAAACGCGCGAGGTGGGCGCATGACGGCTTGTACGATGCGCGCATGCCACGAAGAACTATCAGCGAATTCCGCGCCGAGCGCGCGAAGGGGCAGGAGCGCCTGCTCGACCACGAACACCTTGGGCTGAAGCGCTTTCTCCGTCTCGATTCGGCGGCATATGAGGATGGCGCGCTTTCTGGGCGCACGAAGGAGTTGCTCGGGCTCGTCGCCAGCGCGGTGCTGCGATGTAATGACTGCATCGACTATCACCTTGAGCAGTGCGTCAAGCAGGGGTATTCCCGCGAGGAACTGGTCGATGCCCTCAACGTCTCATTGATTGTGGGAGGCTCGATCGTGATTCCACACGCGCGGCACGCGATGCTCTCGATAGACGAACTGTTCGAAGAGAAGGGTATCGCGGACTCGCCGCACGACTCGTGAACGCGGGCGCTTCATGTCCGCTTCATGCCCGCTTCATGCGCACAAGTATGGTGACGCCGCCTCGAACGCGCGCACCCTTCGTGACGAGCACCCGCTCGACTTCCGAGGTCGGAACAATCAGCTCCGTCGTCGAGCCAAACTTAATCATGCCGTAGCGTTCACCGCGCGCAAGCTGCTGCGCTGGAGTCACCGGGCAGACAATGTGGCGCGCGATCTTTCCTGAGATCTGCTTGACTCCAAGCGCCAACCCGTTGGTCGAGCGGAGGCGCATGACCAACGACTCATTGACCTGCGCGCTCTCCTCAATACGAACATCGAGGTACTTCCCAGGGGTGTGGAGTGTGTCGATGACGGTCGAGTCGCATGGCGCACGGTTGATGTGCACGTCAAGTACCGAGAGGTAGATGCGGATGATGGTCGCTGGGCAGCCCGTGGCCACATGGTCTGGAACGCTTAGGACCGCGCTGACAAGGCCGTCGGCGGGGCTGACAAAATCGCGCGGGTCGGCGGTCGCAGGCTTGCGGAAGAGCGGATCACGAAAGAACGATGCGAGCGCGCACCAGACGATGCCGGCGGCGACCGCAAGCCACCACCAGCCCATCAAAACACCCGCCGCCGCGGGAACCGCAGCGGCGAGGGTAATGATCATCCATTCACGAAACCCGTAGCGCGTGAGCAGCATCGGGAGCGTTTACTCAGAGGCCTTGCCGACGAAGAAGCCGACAAGACCAAAGACAGCGGTGATTCCCGCCAGGCTGCCGGCCCATGCGAGGATATTGCCCGAGAAGCTCGAGGCGACTGCCGAGCCAGCGCCCATGCTGACGCTGACGGCGATGACGCCAGCAACGACGATGCTTGCAAACGCAGCGATGAGGACACCGGTTCCGACGCCAGACCAAGCACCGTCGTAGGGCTCGGCCATCACCATGCCAGCGGCGCTGACGGGTGCGGCGGCGCCGAGAGATGAGTCATTGGTAACTGCATCGAAGAACCCACTTGCGCCAGCCTGCGCCTCGCCGTCGCCAGAGTAAACCTGGTCGATGAGTTCGGCGCCGAGCGCGGTTTCTTCGCTTTCGCGAGTGAGGTCAAGAAGTCCGGAGCCAGATCCGACGGTCTCGAGACCGATTTCGACCGAATCGCCGCGGCCAGCGCGACCCTTCCCGGACAGCGCGGAGATGCCGGTCTGCTCGGAAGAGTCAAAGGGCGAGGGCGCTCCGCGCGGAGTGGAATCGGCGAGGCCGAGGACGGAGTCGTCGAGCGGATTGGGGGCCGGGGCGCGCTTGCTCGTCATGCCAATGGCAGAGCCGGCAGAGCTGTCCGCGAGGCCGATTGTTGCGCCCGTATCGTCGAGCGGAATCATGTCCGGCGAGGGTGCTGCCGACCCTGCTCGGTTGCTGGCGAGAATCTCGACCTGCTCAAAGCGGAACTTGGCCTCTCCCTCGTGGTGCACGCGCTGAAGCTTTCCCGTATCCGCGATCTTGTTGATCTCGGCGGTCGACATGTTGAGGCGCTTGGCGGCTTCTTCGAGGGTGTAGAACGACTTGGTTGCCATGGAGAACTCCAGTTGGCGGGCGTGAAACCCGCGAAGTCCCGTACGCTATCCACCGTCGGCGGATGCCGCAAGCACGGCCGATTGCTTGCGATGAGAAAGTTGTCTTAGTCCGCCGTCAGCGGAGGCGGCAGAGAACCGCGAACCACATCATGTCGACTGGCACCCCCAACTCCCAATTGAACGGCTCAAAAGCCGGTTCCGAACGCATGCTGCGGTTGGCTGGGCACGTGGAAGTATGGTTTCGCAGCGCCGCGCGCGACCTCCCCTGGAGGCGGTCGCGGAGCGGCTACCACGCACTTGTGAGCGAGCTGATGCTTCAGCAGACACAGGTCGCGCGGGTACTCGAAAAGTTCGGGCCATTCGTCGCCCAGTTCCCCTCGGCAGCCTCACTTGCGGCAGCGCCCGAAGACGCGGTCCTCACGGCTTGGCAGGGCCTTGGCTATTACCGCCGGGCGAGGCTGCTCCACGCGGCGGCAAAGGCAGTGGTTGAGCGTCACGGGGGGCGGGTTCCCGTCGAGGACCACGCTGCGCTCCTCGCGCTCCCCGGGGTTGGGCGGTACACCGCAGGCGCGATCGCTTCGATTGTGGCAGGCGTGCGTGCGCCGATCGTTGACGGAAATGTGACGCGCGTCTTGCAGCGTTTGGCAGCCCGGGAGGGCAGCGCGAGTGAGCGCGCGGTGTCGGAATGGGCTTGGAGCGAGGCGGAGAGTTTCGTCGAAGTCGCAGTGGATCCGGCGGCCGCAAACGAAGGACTAATGGAGCTTGGCGCGACGGTGTGTACGCCCGCTACCCCGCGATGCGTTGCCTGTCCGCTCTCGCGCATGTGCCGCGCACACGAGGACGGGCGCGTCGCCGAGATTCCTGCTCCCAAGGTACGCCCGGTTCGCAAGGAACTTGTCTTGGTCACCGTTCAGCTGATCCGCGCCGATGGGGCAGTGTTACTCGAGCAGCGTGCGCGCGGCGGGTTGTGGGGCGGGCTCTGGCAGCCACCGACCATGGAAAGCGCCGACGGCGAGTCGTTGTCACCGACGGTCGCAGCGGAGCGACTCGCAATTCGCGCCGCGCTGACGCGTGTTGCCGTTGTCCCGTTTATGACAACGCATCGCTCGGTGCGGTTCATCGTGTTTCGCGGGCACATCCGAGATTCCGGCGCGTCGCACGCCGTGGATGGTCGGCGGTTTGTTGCACGCGAAGACCTCGCAAGCTTCGCACTCTCGAACGCGGCAAAGCGTGTGCTCCTCGCGGAGTAGCCGGCGCAAAGACATCAAAACGCATCAGTCCGCGCACGCGCGCTCGAGCATCGCCGCGGCGCGCAAGAGTGTTTCTTCGGCGAACGCGGGCGCTTGTAACTGGAGTCCCACCGGAAGCTTCGTGCCGAGTTCATCGGCATAGCCGCCGTTGAAGGAAATCCCTGGAATTCCCGCGATATTCGTGTTCACGGTGTACACGTCACAGAGGTACATCGAGAGCGGATCCTTCTTGCCACCGAACGGAAACGCGACGACCGGCGATGTTGGCCCGAGCACCACATCGCACTGGGTGAACGCGCGGTCAAACTCTTCTTTGATGAGCCGCCGCGCTTGCAACGCGCGTTTGTAGTACGCGTCGTAGTAGCCAGAGCTGAGGACGTAGGTACCAAGCATGATGCGGCGCTGGACCTCGGGGCCAAAACCCTCCGCGCGCGACTTCGAGTAGAGGTCCTCAAGATCGTCGCCCGGCGCGAGCGAAGCACGATGCCCGTAGCGAATGCCGTCGTAGCGCGCGAGGTTACTCGACGCTTCCGCTGGCGCGATCACGTAGTAGGTTGAAATGCCGATGTCCGTGAGCGGAAGATCGATATCGACAATTTCTGCGCCGAGCGCCTTTGCAGCGACGATCGCCTTCTCAAGGACTGCTGCAACAGCGGGGGCATTCGCGTCGCTTCGGTACTCGCGCGGAACACCGATACGAAGTTTCGTGAGCGGCTCTGCAACTTTCGCCGCAAGCGGCGTTGATGGCGAGTCTGCAGTTGTCGAGTCGAGTGCATCGCGTCCAACGATCGTGTCGTAGACGAGCGCTGCGTCCGCGACTGAGTGCGCGAACGGGCCTATCTGGTCGAGGCTCGAGCCGAATGCGACCAAGCCGTACCGCGAGACGCGGCCGTAGGTCGGCTTGAAGCCGACGCAACCGCAGAGTGCCGCGGGCTGGCGAATCGAGCCGCCTGTATCTGAGCCAAGCGATGCATCGCAGAAGCCAGCCGCGACAGCAGCAGCACTCCCGCCCGAACTTCCACCGGGAACGCGCGAGGTATCCCAGGGATTTCGCGTCGCGCCGAACGCACTATTTTCGGTTGATGAACCCATCGCAAACTCGTCGAGGTTGGTTTTCCCGATGAAAATGGCACCCGCCGCACGCAGGCGCTCGATCACTGTTGCATCGAAGGGCGAACGGTAGTTTGCGAGCATTTTGGACGAGCAGGTCGTGTGCCCCTCGCGCATGACGATGTTGTCCTTGATCGCAATCACCGCGCCAGCAAGTGTGCCGGGGTCTCGACCCGCTTTCACTGTCGCATCGATCGCGTCGGCGGCGGCTCGTGCGGCGTCCGCGTGGACTTCGTTGAAAGCGTGGATCTCGCCGTCGCGTGCGGCGATTTCTGCGAGAAACGCATCAACGCGCACGCGCGCGCTTGACCGGCCAGCGCGTACGTCGGCGCAGATTTCAGCAAGCGACTTCGGGGATCGGATGGAGGCAACGCTTGAAGCATTGATCGCGTTCATGCGCCACCGCCTTCGCCGAGAACCTTCGGCACCGCAAGAAATCGGTCGACCACGGCAGGAGCGTTCTTCAGAAACTCTTCAACGGGCATGCACGGCTTCGGCTCGTCCTCGCCGAGGCGGTTCACGATGCGCATCGGATGGGCCATCGGCTCGACACCCTCTGTGGGGAGCGCCTGCAATTTGGAGATGTGACCAAGGATGGAGGTGAGCTGCGTCCGCATCGCGGAAACCTGCGAATCCTCGACTCTGAGGCGGGAGAGCTTCGCCACGTGGCGGATATCGGCATCGGAAAGCGCTTCGGACATGGCGCGAAAGGTAGCACACGCCGTGTGGTGCGGTGATGCGGACGATCCATCTATACTCGCGACCCTTCGAAACGCTCCTCATCACGAAAGACGCATGATCGAACAGCGACTCCCGACATCAGCCCTCCTCGTCCGCACGTTTGTGTGCGTGATGCTTCTCGCAATTGGCGTTGGAATTGCCGTTGCGCTCTTTGCGACAAAGCCTGACGCCAGTCGGAACGCTGTCGCTGCCCCACCGCCAAGGATCGCGGTGCTGGCCATCGCGCCGATCGAGATCGAGCGCTCGGTGCAGGGCTACGGAAGCGCACGGGCGCTTGATAGTGCTGATGTGCCCGCGCGCGTGGGAGCGGTTGTCGCTTCGCTTGGCTCGCAATTTTCAGCCGGTGCTGCGGTCTCGAAAGGCGATGTACTCGTTGCACTTGATGCAAGCGACTTTGAGCGCCAGGTCGAGATTGCGCGCGAAGGGATTCGATCGATCGACGCGCAGATCGTTGTGGTTGAGACTCAGGAGGGTGCCGCGCGGCAGACGGCTGAACTCGTACGCCGCGAGCGCGATCTCGCGGAGACCGACTTGCAGCGCGTGGTGCGGGCTGCAGCAGAGGGTGCTGCCCAAGAGCGCGAGGTCGATCGCGCGCGCGGCGGTCTTCTTGCAGCGAACCGGGCTCTGATCGCCGCGGAGGACATGGTCGCAGGCATTCAGCCGCGGCTCGCATCGCTCGCTGCGCAAAAAGCACTCGAAAGCGCGCGGCTTGGCCTTGCCCAAAGTTCTGCGGAACGATGCATCATTCGCGCGCCTATCGCTGGAGTACTGCAGATGGCCGACCTCGAACCGGGTGAGTTTGTGCAGCCCGGCCAGACGGTTGCGAGAATCGTCGACCGCTCTCGCATCGAGGTTCCGCTTCGGATTCCGGCATCGAGTCGTGCGTTGGCACCTGTGGGTGCGCGCGTCGAAGTTCTCTCATCCGTCGCGGACCGAAGTCGCAGTCTTGCGCGGCTCGACACGAATAATGCCGAGTCCCAAAGGGTTGTCGAGAGGCACAAAAACTGGATCGGGACCGTCGCCCGAGTACAGCCCGAGGATGATCCTGTGACCCGCACAGCCACTGTCCTTGTCGAGTTTGAGCAAGACCCAACCCGTACCGATGCCATCGCTCCCGGAGCCTTTGTCGAGGCGCGACTCTCGGACGGCCAGCGTGTGCCGCGAACGGTTCTCCCTCGTCGCGCCATTCGCGATCAGTTCGTGATGGTCGTTGAGAATGGCATCATTCGTGAGCGTCGTGTGACTGTGGACTTTGGTCATGTTGGAGCGATCGCCTCTACCGGCATTGCCGACGTCGACTGGGCAGTGCTCGTCGAGGATCTTCCGACGGGTACGCTCATTGTGCTAGACGGATCTCGCAGCCTCGTTGAAGGTCAGCGCATTGAGCCTGTCATCGTGTCGGAGCCTGCGGCCGTGTCTGCGAAGGACACGCATCGATGATTCATACGCTCGTTGATTTCTGCGTACGTCGCAGCGTTCCGGTGACGCTACTGATGTGGACGCTCCTCATCGGCGGTGCCGTCGCGCTCGCCTCGATGCGTCGAGAGTTCTTTCCAGAAACTGCGCCACAGGCGGCACGAATCGTACTTGTGTATCCCGGAGCCTCGCCGAAGGAAATCGAGGAGTCGATGGCGCGCAAGATCGAGGATCGCGTTGTCGACGTTGAGGGCGTCGACCGAGTCGAAACGCGGCTCTCAGAAGGTACTGGCGGAATCACCGTCAAGCTAAAGCCCGGCTTCGACAGCGAGAAGGCAATCGAGGATATCCGTCTCGCGATCGAGCAGATCAACGATTTGCCACCCGAGGCTGAGCGGGTACGAGTATTCGACTTCAAGCCCAACTTTCCGACCATCATGGTGACGGTGGCAAGCGATGCAGGAGAGGAGTACATCAAGCGCGAGCTTCGGCATATTCGCGACGACCTCAAATCGATTGATGGCATGGGAACGCTTGTTGAGATTGGCCTACGCCCGCGTGAGATCCATGTCGATGTCGATCCCACAGCACTGCTTCGCCATGGAATCCGCCTCTCTGCGGTTGCGGATCTTGTGACTGCATCGATGGCTGAGGTTCCCGGTGGCACGGTGCGAACCGACGCAGCAAACCTCAGTGTGCGCACGATCGGAAGTACTGAGGATGTCGAGGCGATTCGCGGCATTGTTCTCAAGAGTGCAGCTGACGGGTCGAGCCTGCGGCTTGGGGAGATTGCGGATGTGCATGAAAATTTTGACGACGTCCCCCAGGTGAGGCGTTTCGGTGGGAAGCCCGCAGCGACGCTTGTTGCATTCAAAGAGGGCGATCAAGATGCGGTCGAAATTGCTGAGATTGTTCGCGGTTACGTCGCAGGGCGCAACGGAGAACCCCCGCGAAATGGTCTCCGCGAGCGGGTACTCGCGACCGCATGGGAGCGCGGTTACATAGTCGGCCAATCGCGTCCTTCGATCGACGGGGTGCTTTCGCAACACAACGATCTTGCACGCATCATTGAAGGTCGCTTCGAGCTGCTTTCTACCAATGCCTTGCAGGGCGCGGTGCTCGTACTTCTTGTGCTCCTACTCGGACTCAATCGAACCGCAAGTTTCTGGGTGATGGTTGGAATTGTGATCGCAGTTGCCTGCACGCTGATGTTTATGCAGGTGACAGGCGTGACGCTCAATCTCATCACGATGTTCGGGCTTCTCATTGTGCTTGGCATGCTCGCGGATGACGCGATCGTTATGAGTGAGAACATTCTCAAGCGACATAAAGAACTCGGTGAGCCACCGCTCGTCGCAGCGGTGAATGGCGTGACCCAGGTATTTTGGCCAGTGGTCGGCAGCGTGACGACGACCATTGTGGCGTTTGTTCCGCTTGTCTTTATTAAGGGAAACATCGGCGAACTCCTGGGAAATTTGCCGGTGGTCGTACTGATTGCGCTTGTCTCGAGTCTGTTTGAGGCGAGCTTCATGATGCCGAACCACATGGCACACGCGCTAGCTCGCGAGGAACGCAGGGTCGCGCGGGGAGGTTCGCGCATCGATCGATTCCTCAAGCCGCTGGCAGATCGACGCGAGCGCGGGATTGAGGCTTTGCTCCGCGGTTATGAGCGTGCGGTGCGCTGGTGCCTTCGCGAGCGCTACATCGTTCTTTCGGCCACGCTCGCAGTGCTCGTTGGCTCGGCTGGCATGATTCTTGGTGGAAGACTTCCATTTGTTTTTCTTCCTGCTGATGACACTGAGACCGTCATTGTTGATTTTCAACTGCCAATCGGCTCAACCATGGAGCAGACGACAGCGGTCGCCAAGCGGATCGAAAATGCAGCGCGGGCGCAGACGGAAGTGCAAGCACTTACTTCGAGTCTTGGAAGCTCAGTCGACTTTGAGACTGGGGCAACCAATGCAGCGGCCACGCACATCGGACAGATCTTCATTGAGTTGTCGCCAGTCGAGACACGTAATCGCAGAAGTGCTGAGGTCATCGACGCCATTCGCCTCGCGGCAGGTGTTCTCGATGAGGTCGAAACAGTGAAGTTTCAAGAGGTCTCTGGCGGCCCGGCGGGCGCAGATCTTTCGTACGAAGTGCGTGGTTCTGATGACGCGCTCGTCGACGAAGCAGTTGCGCGTATCAAGGTTGCACTCGGCGGATTCGCGGGTGTAAAGGACATTTCTGATGACGCTGATGATGCGCAGCGCGAACTTCGAATTTCGCTCACGCCGCAGGCACTTGCGATGGGATTTACCACGGCGGATGTTGCGCGTCAGATCAGAACATCGGTGGTCGGTGTCGAGGCGCATACCTTTAGTGCCGAGCGCGAAGATGTTGACGTGCGTGTGCAGTTCGATGAGCACTCGCGTCGGCGACTTGCAACGCTTGAGGCGATGTGGCTCGTTGGCCCGCAGGGCGCGGCCATTCCGCTCGTGGAGCTCGCGCGCGTCACCGAGGGCCGGGGCTACGCGACGATTCGCCGCGTGGACCGTGAACGCACGGTGACGGTGAGTGGCGACTGTGATGACGACACAAATCCAGAGATCGTGGCGACTTCAATCGCGCCAGAGATTTCGGCGATTGCCGCGTCGCTGCCCGGCGTCAAGATTGGCGCGGCGGGCAGGCAAAAAGATCTGATCGATGCATTCTCAAACTTTCCACTTGCAATGGCCGCCGCATTTCTTGGCATCTACGTGATTCTTGCGTGGCTCTTCGAGAGCTATCTGCAACCACTTGCTGTCATGCTCGCCATTCCCTTCGGCCTGATCGGTATTGTCTGGGGCCATCTGCTCCTTGGCTTTGATCTCACCTTCTTGTCGATCATCGGATTCGTCGCGCTTGCGGGAGTTGTTGTGAACAACTCGCTCATCCTCGTGGAGTTCTCGAACGAGTTGCGGGAGAAGGGGCGATCGCTTTCAGATTCACTGGCGAATGCGGGGCGTTTGCGTCTGTTGCCTATTCTGCTCACGACCGTGACGACACTCGCCGGTTTGGCGCCACTGATGCTGGAGCAGAGTTTTCAGGCACGCTTCTTGATCCCGATGGCGATTTCTCTCGTCTTTGGGCTCATGAGTTCCACGGTTCTGACGCTGTTTGCGTTGCCCGCGACGATGGTTGCGATCGACGATGTCATCCGACTTTTTAAGCGTCTCTGGAATGGGCACTGGACGACTGAGGCGCAGCCGGAGCCAACGTCGAATCGGTGAGGATGATCAAGCACCCACGCTACACTCGACGTTATGAAAATTCCGAAGGACCAATTCGTCGTCGGTGTCGACCTCGGTGGAACCAACATGCAGATCGGTGTCGTTGGTGCCGACGGTCGCATGGTCGGGCGGTGTAAGCGCAAGACCAAAGCCAACGAGGGTCGCGATGCCGTGGTGCGGCGACTTGTGGAAGGCGTGCACCGCGCGCTTGACGATGCGAAGGTTTCGCGCGACAAGCTCTTCGGAGTTGGCGTCGGTGCGCCTAGCGCGGTTGACTGTGAGAAGGGCATCGTGATCAAGGCGGGAAACCTCGGCTGGGAAAACGTGCCGCTCCGTGAGATTCTGACGAAGGAACTGCGTTGTCCGGTCGTGCTCGACAATGATGTCAATGTCGCTGCATGGGGTGAGGTTCAACTCGGTGCCGCGCGTGGACGCGAAAATGTGCTTGCGGTGTGGGTCGGTACGGGCGTTGGTGCTGGGCTCGTTCTCAAGGGCGAACTTTGGCGCGGGCCGCGTCACACTGCCGGCGAAATCGGCCATGTGGTGCTTTTCCCCGGCGGCCAGCCAGGCTTCATGACCGTGGAGGATGTCTGTTCGCGTACGGGCATCGTGAATGCGCTGAGACGTCTGATGCCGATGTACCCCGAGAGCGCGCTGCACAAGCTCATTGCGGAGAAGGCGGACGACGCTGGATCGATCGGCTCGTCGACGATCGCGCGTGCGTACGCCCGCGAGGACGAACTCGTGCGAAAGGTCGTCGACAAAAGCGCTGATTTCCTAGGTATCGCCATTGCGAACATCGTCACCATGCTGTCTATCGACTGCGTGGTACTCGGAGGCGGCGTGACCGAAGCTTTGGCTGAACCTTTCGTCGCACGCGTGCAGCGCAGTTTTGAGCGCACCGTGTTTCCCTCTACGCTTCGGAAGACTGAGATTCTCGCGAGCGTACTCAACGATGAGGCTGGTGTACTCGGCGCCGCAATGCTTCTCACCGCGTGAATTCCATGACTTGCACACTCGCTGCTGCCATCACCTGTCTTCGCCGGATCGCGCCACTTGAACTCGCGGAGTCGTGGGATCGCGTGGGTCTACTTGTGGAGGGTGATGGCCGAGCGATCGCGCGCGTGCTCCTCGCGATCGATGTGACACCTGCTGTGCTCGAGGAGGCGCAATCGATCCGGGCGGATCTGATCGTTGGGTATCACCCGCTGTTGTTCAAACCGCTCGAGCGCCTTGATGGTGCGACGTGGCAGGGTCGCGTCGCGCTTAATGCTGTGCGCGCTGGAATCGCGATCTACTCTCCGCACACCGCCCTCGATGCGGTTGAGGGTGGTATCAACGACTGGCTTGTTGAAATCATGGGCGACGGGCGCGCAACCGAGGTGGCCGCGTTGCAACCGTCGAATCGCTTTGGCGGCAACACGCACCGAATCGTTGCGTTTGTCCCGGAATCTGCGGTTGACGAAGTACGCACCGCGCTGGCCGAGGCGGACGCGGGACGCATTGGCGCGTATTCACACTGCTCGTTTACGACGCGAGGAGAGGGTACGTTTTTCGGCCACTCTGGTACCCAGCCGACCGTTGGTAGGGAGGGACACCTTGAGCGCGTGCAGGAAATCCGGCTAGAGATGGCTTTCCACAAGCGAAATCTACGCGCGGTCGTCGCAGCTTTGCATGCGGCGCATCCATACGAAGAGCCTGCGTTCGATCTTCTCGCGCTCGACCCAATTCCAGCGGCGCCGCGCGTTGGAGCTGGGCGGATTGCATCCTTTGAAACGCCAGCGACGGTCGAGGAAATTGCGCGAAAGCTCGAACAGCAGCTGGCTTGCGGCCGAATCGAGCGGACCCGAGGTTCGGTCGGTCCCTCGCCCGCATCACGCCACCGAAAGTTCGCGGTGTGCGCAGGTAGCGGTGCGAGCCTTCTCGATGTGGCTGCGGCCCAGGGCGCCAGTCTGTTTCTGACTGGCGAGATGTCTCACCATGACGTTCTGCGCGCCCATGCTCTTGGTCTTGAGATTCTCCTCGCGGGGCATACCAACACCGAGCGCGGCTACCTGCCGCGGCTCGCAACGGCGATGGAGTCGAGTGGCCTTTCTGTCCTCATTTCCACTGCCGACCGCGATCCGCTCGTTCGCTGAGCCAGATCGCACCGATCTGCAGGACCGCCCGTCAGACTTTCAAATTCTCGCGAACTTCGCACGACAAGGTTGAAACGTCAGTCAAAGAGGACGACTATCTACATAGTGTCACCCATCTCAGCGCAGTTCCAGCCATAGGAGGGCTCGCATGCTGAACGAGAACCGCACGGACGCCACGTTCGAAGGCACTCCCGCAACCACTTCCGCCTCAACTGACGGGGGGAAGGGTGTAGAAAAGAACGCACCCAAGGCGGCGCCGAAGCCCGCATCGGGTCGCGCAACGGCCGCCACGCGTAAGCACTTTGTCCTCGACACCAACGTTCTGCTTCATAACGCAGGCTCGATCTTCAAGTTTGCCGAGCACGAGGTCGTCATCCCCCTCGCGGTGATTGAGGAACTCGACAGTTTCAAGAAAAACAACGACGAGACCGGCCGCAACGCGCGCCAGGTCACCCGCGCGCTTGATCGACTGCGCGGGCAAGGGGCGCTCTTTGAAGGCGTCATCTGGAACGAGCAGGGTGGTTCAATCCGGGTGGCCCGCTACACGCCCGCCGCGGACTTTGCGCTTGATCTTGATAAGGCCGACAACCGCATCCTCGGCGTTGCCCATGAGCTCCACAGCGGTGGCAAACACACGACCTTCATCTCGAAGGACATCAACGCGCGCGTCAAGAGCGACGCATTGGGCATTCCGGCGGAGGACTTCGAGCACGATCATATTGCGAGCGACTTTCTACACGCGGGTTATGTCGTTGCCAAGGTTCCTGGCGAGATCATCGACGAGCTCTACGACGAGCGCCAAATCCGTATCGAACGACTCGCGGAGTATGAGGCGCACGCGCCGGACGGCGGGCATGTCGTTCCAATCGACGCCGTCGCCAACCAGTTCGTGATGCTGATCGATGAAGCGGATGAGCATCACACTGGACTCGCACGAATCCTCGCTGATACAGGCGTGGCGATTCCCGTCACTGGGCCGCGCAAACCCGTTTATGGAATCATGGGGCGCAACGTCCAACAGACCATGGCGCTCGAACTCCTGCTAGATGACGACGTGAAGATCGTGACGCTTACTGGCCCTGCAGGGACCGGAAAGACACTTCTCGCGATCGCTGCTGGCCTTCACAAGACGATCAAGGAGGAGCGCTTCGACAAGCTTCTGACTGCGCGCCCAATCATGCCGCTCGGCCGCGACATTGGCTACCTCCCCGGTGATAAGGACGAGAAGCTTGCAATGTGGATGCAGCCGATCTTCGACAACATCACCTATCTGCTTTCGACCCGCGGAAGCCACGTCGATGAGCGCCCCGAGAGCCGTACGGCTGAGCAGCGACTTGATCAACTGATGGCGACGGGCCGGGTGGTGATGGAGCCGCTGACCTACATCCGTGGCCGCTCCATTCCGCATCAGTTCATGATCGTGGACGAGGCGCAAAACCTCTCGCCCCACGAGATCAAGACGATTGTCTCTCGCGTCGGCGACGGAACAAAAATCGTCCTCTGCGGCGACATCCTGCAGATCGATAATCCCTATTTAGACGCCCAATCCAACGGTCTCGCCCACTGCATCGAGCGGATGAAGGGTCAGCGGATCGCTGGGCATGTGTCACTCTCAAAGACCGAAAGATCAAATTTGGCGAGTTTGGCGGCGGAAATTCTCTAGATTTGAACCGGGGTTGGTGTACAGTCGATCCGCCCCGGTTTACATCGGGGTCCGCAGGACACCAAACCGGCGAGAGGCTTTCTGAACGGACCGTTCGGATGTGTCCTCGTCGCACGGCACACGTGGAACCGCCAGCGTCGCGAAATCGACGTAGGCGGAAAGGAAGCGCCAACGCTCTTGAATCCAGGAAACTGGAACCTCGAGAGCGTTGGCGTCTTTTTCGACTTGCACATCGACTTGCACCGTGAGCGCTGTCCAAACTCAGCGGCAATGTGCGCGCGTGGAGCGGATTACTTGCGCTCGCCGAACATTGCGGCAATGCGGAAGGCGATCTTCAAGGACTCGAGGTAAACCCACGCGAGGGTCACGATCAGTCCGAACGCGAGCATCCATTCCATCGACTTTGGTGCACCAGCGGCGACCGCTTCGTCAATCTGCGCGAGATCGACGAGTAGCCACAACGATGCGAGCAACAAAATCGCGGCATTGATACCGAGACCAATCCATGCCGAAGTTCCGCCGTCGAAGGCAGAACCGAGATTCATGAACGGAACCGAAATGCCAAAGAGGCTGATCACGAAGCAGACAAGCATCGAGAGTATGACGCCGAGTGTGACGACGCTCAGCACCGACTGGAATCGCGGACCAGCACGAATGATGCCAAATGTGTGGAGCGCGAGCATCGAAGCCATCAGGCTGCCGGTGATGATGAACGCTTGGAGCGCGAGGCCGCCTGGGACAACGATTCCCTGCGCCTTCAGCATTCCCTCGAGCCCGAAGCTCAGGGCACCGAGGAAGACGCCCTGCGTGATCGAGTAGATCGGGGCGCCGATCATCGCAACCTTCGGCGATGCCATCATCGCGAAGAAGAGAATCAGCGAGATCACCATCGAGGCGATTGCGCTGATCCAGAGGATTGACGGGTAGGTCGTCACAAGCGAGTACCCAATGGCACCTGCACCGACCGCGAGGATCGTGCAGAAGCCCGTCTTGGCCATCACGCCTTGAACGGTCGCGGTGTTGGTGCGGACAGCGCCGCCTGATTCCGCAAAGATGCGGTCAAGCGATGTGTTGGAAAGAACGGGATTGGAAGAAGAGAGGAGGGACATGGTGGGTGCAGTATAGGTCGGGTGATCGGGGGGATTTCCTGCAGTGAAGATCGATCCTCGCGTGCACCAATCTCTCAGCTACGCGACGCCGAGCGAACGGCCGCACGCCGTGACCGCCCGGTCGCGGCGAATCACCGCCTCAACGAGCGGCGAGAGATCGCGACGCTTCACCGAGTCGAGGAGCGTGCCCGTGGTTTGGTCACTCGCCGCAAGAGTTTCGGCGGCTTCCCGGAGTTCGTGCTCCTGCACGCTATCCGCGGCGAGCCCATCCCAAGCAGCCAGGGCGGCGGCAGCGGTCGAACCGTCAGCCACAGTCTTTGACAGTTTGTCCTCGACAGGCGTACCAAGGTAGCCCAGTCGGTCGAGCGCCACGCGAACTGAGGCAGCTTCGAGGCGAAGGTCAGAGACTGCAGCAAGCTTCATCTTCGAATGTGCCGCACCTGGCGGGAGGGGTTGTGTCTTGTCTGCGAGGCGTTCGGCCCACGCGGGAAGCGGTGGCGCGACGACGGACAATCCAAATTCCCGCAGGGTGTTGTCGACGCGATTTACGAGGCGATCATGAGCGGCGAGCGCGCGGTGGAGGCCTTGTTCCCGCGCAAATCGGGTTTCGAGCCACGCACGAAACTTGGCACCGTTGGTTGTTGCGATCTCAAGGCACTTTGGGCAGATCGCACCAGAGAATGGGCGCACACAACGGGTGCAGAAAGGCTGCCAATTCGGCGTCGCGCAGCGACACGGAGCGAGTGAACCTTGCGTGCGCTCAGAACGACAAGTTGCGCACCGCTCAATTGCGCGCGCAACGATTCGTTCATGGCCGGAGATGGGGGGTGGCTTCGTCAAAGGGCTCGATGCTGAAAGCGGCACAAAATTGGAGCCGATTCAAACCACCTTCGCAAGGCGACTCGCTCCGCAATACAGACGAGTGTTTAGGGCATCGAGATCGCTCGAATGTTGCCAAAGAGGGCAGGTCTCGCGCGAGGAAGTTTGCATCAGGCACACACGCGGCCCGCTGCGCGGACTGCGTCGCTCGCCGAGCGAGCGCAGCCATCGGCGCCCACAACTTTCCAAAGATCGGGGATCTGAGCGAACGGACCACCGCCAACGAGAATTGCCGGGCAGCGGGTGGATGGGGTTGTACCCGTCGCTGCCTCGCGAATCGCCGAAATGGTGTTCGCAACCATGCGCAATGCGAGGCCGGTGCTCGCTGAGAGTGCGACGATGTCGAACTGCGCTTCACCATTTCCGTCAAAGAGTTGCTCGACAATGTCCGCCGGGGGCATGTTCGCACCTAGGCAATCAACATGCCAACCATCTGATTCGAGGAGGTCTGCGACCATCCTGATGCCGACATCGTGCAAGTCGCCGCCGACACTCGCAGCAAGAATGCGCTTGCCATTTGGTTCTGCCATCGGGAGCCGTGACCGCAGCAAAGACATCGCCGACTGCGTGGCTGCGGTGACGTAATGCTCGTCGGCGACGGTCGCCTCCTTGAGGTGCCACATGCGGCCTACCTCTGCCAAGGCCGGAGTAATGATGGTCTCGTACACCTCTGAGACAGTCTTTCCGCTGAGGACGCCATCGAGAAGCACATCAACGGCCTTCGCCTGCTTTCGCTCCAAGAGATGGAGGAGGTACAGGGACGCCCGCATTGAGTCGACATTTTCGTTTTCGAGCTCACTCGCGATCGGCCCTCGCCAAAGTGCTGGCTTTGAGCGAGCGATGAGAATGCCCTCCGCGATAAACTTTCCAGCACGCGCCGCGATTTGAGCTGGAAGCTCTGCACGGAGGGTCAGGTCAAGCGCGAGCAGACTCTCAACGAGGTCCGCAACCGGCATTTCGCGGGCGACAAATGCTGCGCGGGCCCATTCAACCGACTGGGTGAACACCACCGGGCGATCGACAGCAATCGCCTCGGCGAGATACTGGAGCCGGTTGACCATTTCGCCTTTCCAGAGGTAGCGTCCATTTGAGCCGTAGAGCCCGTCGAAGCCCGGATTCCGCTCGTAAAGCAGCGCGACCGCCCACTCTGCGAGCGCACGGGAGACGCCGTCGATCGATTCTGCAAACTGGGTATCAAGGGGCAACATGGAAAAAACCGTGGTCCAAATCGGAGCCTTTGTTTCGGCGGTGCGGAGCTTCGGATTCGCCGACCACGAATTGCATCATCGCGATTTTCCGAATGCTCGTTCGGCGAGACTTCCGGACGGTCTGCCGGTTAGTTGCGCGTGCTTCAGCAGATACTTGATCGTGGCGATCATCACGGTGGCATGTGACCAAGTCAGTGGACTCACCGAGATTGCTGCCCCGGTGTATGGGTCAAACTGCTCGGCGAGCACGCCTGACGGGAATGCGCGATCCGCCGTCCAATGGAGGTACGGCAGCGCTTGCTCAAGCTGTTCGATCGTCTCCGCGCACTCGATGAGCCATTGGGCGACCCACAGCGTACAGATAACCCATGGATTTCCCGGGACGTCGCGCAGGTTCGAGTGCTCAATGCGGTGGTAGTAATCGTTTTCGTATCGGGCAAGGCCGCCGATGTGGGTCTTCACCCAAAGCCGATCGCGCACAGCCTCCATCATTGCCACAACTTTCGGGTCGCGCGCGTCCATCGCGCCAAACGCGAAGAGCGAGAACGCGCTTGAGTCAATGGTCATGTCAAGGCGATAGGTCCCGTCTGAGAGCGGCGTTGCCATCCGCGCAAAACGGTTGCGGTCTGGCTCCCACATGTGACGAATCATCGCGCCGCGCATCCGCTCCGCGCCTTCGTGATACTCCGAGGCGCGGTCGTATGCACCCATATCCTGCGCGAAACTTGCGGCTGCTTTGAGCGCACCGATGGTGGACGCAACCGTGAAGAGGTGTACCCCGCGTCGCTCCTCCCAGAGATCCCACGAGGGCAGTGGAAGCCCATTGTGATCGCGGTATCGAAGGATCCAATTCGCCGGTTCCACGACGAGGGTGTTGTAAGTCGTCTTGATAAACTCGACGTCACGAAACACCTGAAAGTGCCGGCGCAGAGCCCAAATCACCAACGATGTCTCGTCCTGCTGGATCGGCAGTACCCGCTCTCCATCAAGCACCGAAGGATGCCAGCTTGAGGCGAGCGTTCCGGAGGGGTTGTACTTGTGCTGAAAGTAGCCGTCCTTGGTGATCACCTTCTCGCAGAAGCGGAAGAAGTTTCGCGAAAGCTCACCGTGGCCTGCAAGTACCAATGCGTGCGAAACGAGCGCGCCGTCGCGCGGCCACATGTATGAGTACGTATCGCCTGCGAAGTGGGTAATGTCGTAGTCATTCGCGGCGATGATCGCGCCGTTGTTATCGATTTGTGTGCGGCAAATCACTTGACTGCGCACAAACATGTCGCGAAGTCGCTCAGGAAGTGGCGACAGATCAAGCGGCTCCTTGAGCGCCCACAATCGCCAATACGCTTCCGTACGGTCCATCATGCGTTGTGGCGTCTTGGCGCGCACTTTGTCATTCAGCGCGATGACCGCCTCATGCGTTCGCCCAGCGGCGAGCCAGCAGTGCATTGAGCCTGAGCCCCACGGCGAAAGCGCGATGCTAAAGCCGATCGTTGAATCGACTGAGCCTTGCGCGATTGCGTGCCGCGACAACAAGCCATCTTCCGCATCGCGCCACGTTCCCTCTGCGTCGCCGATGCGCTTCGCGCCCGTCGCCCAGTAATCGATTCCGAAACGGCCTGATGAGCAGCCATTCAGAAGAAAGTACACGTTGTCCTTGTAGTGCACGAGTCCGCCGGTTTGCGGGTCGAACATCACCGTATCGCCGACAGGAGACTCGTTCACACTGATGTCATGATGGAAAAAAATGCGTACATCACGCGCTTTCCCAAGAATGTCAGTGACGACCACGCGGCGAAAGTAGACGGGACTCCAATAGTCGACGGCGTCGTTACAGATGAGTTCCACCCCGAGGCGTTCATGGCGAAGTCGCACCTCGGTGACCATCGTGTCCGGCTTGTAGCGCAGGTCGCGCGTCCATCCCGGCGAGTCGATCCACGCAAACTGCCCGTCTGCCCACACGCCGAAGCGTTGGAGATGACCACAAGTGTGATTGGGCTGTCCGACGTGCGGCCAGTAGAGGTCGCGCATGCGGTATTGGTCGTCGAAAGCGACGAGCATTTCGCCGTTTCCGACAGGGATATTGCGGGGCATTCGCGGGAACTCTCTCTAGGGACGTGGGACTTGCGAAAGGGAAAGCTGGGGGTGTCATCCGCCAAGCGCTGCGACGCGCTCGATGAGCGCGCCGACCTGCGTCATGCGAACGCCGAAATTCTCGCCGACTTTCACCGCGCGCCCTGAGCCGATCCGGCTGTTGTTCACCAGCACGTCGAGTTCCTCCTCGATTTGCTTGGGGAGCTCAATGATCGACCCGTGGGTGAGCGCCGTGACCTCGGACAGCGGCATCCGCCGTTCCGCGATCTGCACGATCAGCGGAACCTCGAGGCGGAGGATGCGGTTGAGGTCATTCGACATGGGGGCTTTATCGGCCAAGGACGGGGTCGCGCTTTCGCGGGAATGCTCCGATTGGAGAATCCCTGAGATACCCTTCGTCTTTGGAAAAACGCGCCAAGAAGGCGTGTTCTTGTGACGGGCGCATGAAAGGGCGACGAAACCTCGTCAGGGCCACTTGAGGCAGTCCTTAGCCTTGCGCCGCGGACGAAACCGGCCGCCTAGGCAAAGCGTCGGAACACAAGCGAGACATTGTGCCCGCCGAATCCGAAGGTGTTGTTGAGCGTGACATCAACCTTGGCCTCTTGTGCCACATGGGGAACAAAATTCAGGTCAAAGCCCTCATCAGGGTTGTCAAGGTTGATTGTGGGGGCAAGAACACCTTCGTAGATCGCCATGATCGCGGCGATCGATTCAAGTCCGCCCGCGGCACCAAGCGCATGACCAGTCATTGACTTCGTCGAACTCATCGCGAGGCGATAGACATGATCCCCAAAGAGCCGCTTCACCGCCGTCACCTCGGCTCGGTCGCCTTGGGGGGTGGAGGTTCCATGAGCATTGATGTAGCCAACCTCAGAGGCGTTGGTTTCAGCATCGCGAAGCGCGACCTCCATCGCCTTGAACGCGCCGGAGCCATGTTCGTCTGGGGCAGCGATGTGATGCGCATCGCCTGTTGCGCCGTAGCCGACGACCTCAGCGTAGATACGCGCACCGCGGCGTTTTGCGTGTTCGAGTTCCTCGAGCACAAGGATCGCAGAGCCCTCAGAGAGCACAAAGCCGTCGCGATCGCGGTCGAACGGGCGTGACGCGCGCTGTGGATCGTCGTTTCGGGTCGAAAGTGCCTTCATAGAGGCGAACGCCGAGAGGGTCAGTGGGGTAATCGCGGCTTCTGCACCGCCCGCAAGCATCACGTCGCAGTCGCCGCGCTGAATAAGTTGCATAGCAGTACCGACGGCATGGCCACTCGACGCGCACGCCGAAGCCATCGCAGTACTTGGGCCACGGAGATTGAACTGGATAGAGACATTGCCGGGCGCGGCGTTGACCATGAGTCGCGGCACGACAAATGGGCTCACGCGGCGTGGGCCGGTTTGGAGCAGTTTGGTGTGCCCTTCCTCCATCGTGAGCACGCCGCCGATGCCCGAGCCGATGATCGTGCCATTACGGTACGGATCGGCAGCGTTGCGAAAATCGTAACCCGAATCGCGCACCGCCTCGTCGGCGGCGACCATCGCAAACAAGGCGACGCGATCGATGCGCTTCTGTTCGCGGCCGTCCACCACGCCGGAGGGATTGAAGTCGTGGATTTCGCCCGCGAACCGGACGGTCCAATCCTCGCTCTGCGGAAAGGAGCGCAGCGGCGAAATGCCGGAGCGCCCGGATTTCATCGCGGACCATGTGGTTACGGCGGTGGGGCCGAGGTTGGACACCCCGCCCATCCCGGTGACGACGACTCGGCGATGCGTGACGGTTCTCATCGTGCTTCGCTCCTGCTGAACTCGCCCGCAGAATTCACCCACAGAATTCGCCCACAGAATTCTTTCGGGCGGGCCTGGAGAAGTGTTTGGCGTTGCGGACAGCCCCGCGGTGACTACTGCCCGCCGCTGAGCGTCCGCTGGATGAACTCAATCGCATCCGCAACGGTCTTCAGCTTGCTTGCAGCTTCATCGGTGATGGAGATTTCGAAGAGGTCTTCGAACTCCATCATCAGTTCGGCCTTATCGAGGCTGTCGCAAATGGCGTCGAACTCGCTCGCCCGACTGACATCAGCCTTGGCGACACCAAGTTGGTCGGCGATGGCCTCGATGACCTTCGCCTCGACTTCTGAATCCGTTGGGGAGGCAGACATGATCGTGCGGATTCCGCGGCATCAAGCCTGCGGACGATTCGCCTTGATGAAGTCGATAGCCTGACCCACGGTGTGAATCTTTTCGGCCTGCTCATCGGGGATCTTCGTTCCGAACTGCGCCTCGAACTCCATGAGCAGCTCGACGATATCGAGGCTGTCGGCATTGAGGTCGTTGGTGAAGCTCGTCTCACGGGTGATCGACTCGGGCTCGGCATCGGTGTGCTGAGCGACGATGTCGATGACCTTCTTCTCGATCTCGGCGTCGGTCACGGTCTGACTCCTTCGTAGCTGCCAGTGATGGCGTGGTTTTCGGGACTTGAATCCCGAGGACGTAGTGTCGTCGGGGGGCGGAATATAGCGAAAAGAACGCGACCCTGCCCGACGGGCGGGAATCGGCGAAACAGCTTCAGGCCGCCATTCCACCGTCGACGACGATGGTCTGCGCGGTCATGAATCCGGCCTCGTCGCTGGAGGCAAACGCGACGGCTGCGGCAATCTCCTCAGGCTTGCCGAAACGGCGCACGGGAATGTTTGGCAGAACAGCGGTCTTGATCGCATCACCAAGCGCATGGGTCATGTCGGTTTCGATGAAGCCAGGAGCGACGACATTCGCGGTGATGCCCTTCGCGCCCATCTCTTTGGCGATGGTCTTGGTAAAGCCCACAAGCGCGGCCTTCGCAGCGGCGTAGTTGGCCTGCCCCGCGTTGCCATTGAGCCCGGAGACGCTGCCAATGTTCACAATGCGGCCGAACTTGCCACGCATCATCGGCCGGATGGCCGCCCGGCACGCGATGAAGACGGAGCGCAGATTCACATTGAGCACTTCGTCCCACTGTTCGTCGGTCATTCGAAGAAGCAGCGTGTCGCGCGTGATTCCAGCGTTGTTTACCAAGATGTCGAGACGACCGTGTGTCTCGGCGACGCCTTCGACCAGCGCGTGAACTGCTGCGCCATCGGCGATGTCGCATGGTCGAATCTCGCAAGAACCGCCTGCGGATCGAATCGCTGCGTCGACGGCGGCGAGGCCATCGGCGGTTCGCGCGACAAGCACGACATGGCGGCCGTCGCGCGCGAGGCGTTCTGCGATGGCGCGGCCGATGCCGCGACTTGCTCCGGTGACGATAGCGACGCGCTTCTCGATGACGTTGGCCTCCAGACATCGCGGGATGCGATGTGGGCGGGGATTCTAGTGGAAGCAGCGCACGATGTGCGCGCGCGAAGTGCCAGCTTGCGCGCGCGAGGTGCCAGCTTGCGCGCGCGAGGAGTTGAAAACGAAACAGGCCGCCTGCGGATGCGGGCGGCCTAAATCAGTAGAACAAGATCGGAAGAACACGATCCGAAGCGCGAGCCATACGGCCTCAAGTAACTCGTGTCCGATCAGTCGATGATCATCGCCCACAGAGTTCGATGGTCGCTGCGTGCGCGGCGGCCGTTGCGAGTTACTGTTGGCCGAATCCCGGCGGCTTCGGCGGCTTGATCGGGGCGCCTGGCGTTCGCTTACCCGGCATTCCGCCGGGCGTACCTGGCGTGGCGGGTCCGCTACCGGATGGCTTCTCCGCCTCAGCTTCGGTGAAGTCTTTCTGCGGAATCTCGAGGACGGTGTCTGGCTCGTCTGCCTTTGCGATCTCCAACTGCACGATCTCATACCAAGCGGCGATGTGATTCTCGCCGCTCAAGCGATCCATGATGTTCGGTGGGGTCGCGAATGCGTCAAACTCCGTCGTTTCACCAATCGGCCCGCCGACTTTGTAGACCCAAAGTTGAGGCTGGAACTTGTCGGCAACGTGAAACACCGCAAGGGTGCACGCATCAGCTTTCTGCGTGCCGCAACGCACGTCAATTCGCGTGATCGGATCGGTGTTCTGCTTGAACGCGCCGCTTGCGACGAGCTTGTCGAGCTCGAATTGATCGGGCGGAGAAAGCATGGGCTTCAGCGCGTCTGCGTTTCCGCGGGCGAACACATCGAAGAACTTGAGCACGGCGATGCGCTCAGGATCGGTCGCTGGTGCGCGCTCCTCGGGGAGATTCACGCGTGGATCGATGTCATACTTCGCCATCAGCTCCGAGATTGGCGTGACCTTGGGTGCTTCCGGCGCGGCGACCTTTGGGGCCGGCGGCGGCGGTGGTGGCGGCGGGGGAGCATCTTCTCCACAGCCGACGAGTGCAGTACTCGCTGCAAGCGCGGAGAGTGTGAGAATGAGGTGTTTACGCTGCATGGGAAGGCATGTCGGTTGGAACGTCATGTGGTGTGACCTCGCATGTCTTGTCGATCCGGCGCATCAAACCCTTGAGCACGTTGCCGGGAGCGAGCTCGTGGAATGCAGAGTGGGCGCGCGTACCGTCGGCGGTCATCGTCTCGAGCAACGCGGAGCAACTCTGGCTCCATCGTACAGGGGAGACAAGTTGTTCCACCAGCCGCTGCCGAAGAAGTTCGGCATTTGTGCGCTCATGCGGCTTGGCGGTCACGTTTGACCAAACTTCGGCAGAAAGTGGCGACAGCGCGATCTTCGCGAGGACGTCCCTCATCTGTTCAGCCGCTGGAGCCATGAGTGGACTGTGAAAAGCACCAGCAACCTGTAGTTTCGTGCCGCGCACCCCGACTTCACCCGCGACTGCGACTGCTCGGTCGCACGCGTCGGCGGAGCCAGAGAGGACGATCTGTCCGGGAGCGTTGAAGTTGGCGGGGACAAGAACCCCGTTCCCTGCAGCGCGCGCGCAGACTTCGAGGGCTTGTGCCTCGTCCGCGCCGATCAGGGCAACCATGCCTCCGTGTGAAGTTTCCGCGGCCTGCTGCATGAGCTGCCCGCGGCGCATCACGAGGCGAAGGCCGTCTTCGAAACTGAATGCTCCGGCAAGGTGAAGCGCGGTGTACTCGCCGAGTGAAAGCCCGGCGATGGCTCGAATCGTCTTCGAAGCGAACAGTTCGTCGAGCGCGTGAAAGCAGGCGACAGCTGCGCTGAAAAGTGCTGGTTGGCTGAGGTCGGTGCGATTGAGCGTCTCTTGAGGGCCGGAAAATGCGATGTCGGAGAGCGTCCGGCCACCAGGACCGGCGCCAAAAATGCGATCTGCCTCATCCATGACCTGCCGCGCACGCGGACTCGCAGCGCACCATGCTTTCGCCATGCCGACCGCCTGCGCGCCCTGTCCCGGGCAAAGAAGAACGATGTTTGTCGCGCTCATAATGCTTCTCAAACCCAATGCTTCTCAAACCCAAATGCTTCTCAAACCCAAATATTTTCCGGAACCAGAGGTGATTTGCGCGTCAGGTGTTCCAAACGCTGCTTGCCCACGTGAGGCCGCCACCAAAGGCAACCATCATGAAAGGCTGTCCCTTCGTGATTTTTCCCGCACGCCAAAGTTCGTCGAGACAGAGCCCGACAGAGCCGGCGCTTGAATTGCCGTATCGATCGATGTTCACATAAATCTTCGACGGATCGATGTTCAGCTTTTCGCGCGCGGCGTCGATGATCCGGATGTTCGATTGATGGCAGACGACCTGGCTCACATCGTCGGGCGTGAGGCCAGTCTTGGTGAACGCGTCTTCGATCACTTCTTTGAACTTTGTGACCGCGAAACGGAAGACTTCTTTGCCGTTCATGCGGAGATTGCCGAGGCGGATTGGATTCGTGGCATCCTCAGCCGGAATGTCGGATTCGCGCCGCGGAATGTAGAGCGCGTGCCAGCCGGTGCCGTCGGCACCCATGTGCTGGTAGATGCAGCCAATCGACGGATTGGGATCCGCTTGCAGGATCGCACAGCCCGAAGCATCACCGAAGAGGATCGAGACCGACCTGTCGGTGTAGTCAATGATGGAACTCATCGCTTCGGCGCCGATCACAGCAACGGTGCGCGCGCGGCCGGCGCGGATCATCGCCTCGCCAGTATTGACTGCGTAGACAAATCCACTACAGGCTGCACCAAGATCAAACGCGGCCGCATTCTTCGCGCCAACCGCACCAGCGATGCGGCAGGCTACTGATGGACAAGTCATCTCCATCGTGACAGTCGCCACGATGACAAGATCAAGTTCATCCGCTTGAACGCCAGAATTTTCGAGCGCGCGCTCAAGCGCCAGTTGCGCCAATGTGGAGCAGCCTTGCGTGCGAAGATCAAGCACACGACGCTCGCGGATACCAGTTCGTTGGGTAATCCACTCGTCGCTCGTGTCGAGCATGCGCGCAAAATCATCGTTCGTGAGCCGCCGATCAGGAACTGCGGAACCGGTTCCGCGGATTCGCACGCCGCAGGCGCCGCTGGGAAGCGCGCCCATCATGTCGTCGGCTCTTGGATCGTCTCGAGGCGTGTGTTGATGATTTCGTTGAGCCCACTGAGGACGAACTGTCGCGCGCGGAGAATTGCGTTTGTCATCGTGCGCGCAACACTTGAGCCGTGCGAGATGAGACACGTTCCGTTCACGCCAAGCAGCGGTGCGCCGCCGTACTCGTGGTAGTCATGCTTTGCGTAGATCGCCTTGACGACAGGCTCCAGACGAATCGCAAGCTCTGGGTCAGTTTCGAGAACCTGCTGCGCAATCGCTTGGAAGAGGCCCTTCGAAAGTCCCTCCGCAAGCTTGATCATGACGTTGCCGACGACGCCGTTGGTGATGACGACATCGGCGTCACCATCAAACACCCCGCGCCCCTCGACATATCCGATGAAATGGAGATTCTCTGCGCCGCGAAGTAGGTCGCGAGCAATCTTGATTTCGCTTGTTCCCTTCTGTTCTTCGCCGCCGACATTCATCAGGGCGACGCGCGGGTTCTTGATGCCGAGCACAGCGCGTGCATATGCGTCGCCCATGACACCGTACTGGGCGAGATGCACGGGCTTTGGCTCGATGTTCGCACCGACATCGATCAGGACGATCGGTCCGGCGAAGGTCGGAACAGTGACAGCGATTCCCGGACGAATGACGTTGGGAAGTCGACGCATGTACATCTGGCTCGCGGTGACGCAGGCGCCTGTGTTCCCGGCACTGATCCACGCGTCGATGCGGTTTGGGTGCTTCTGCGAGGCGTACTCGGCGGCACGGGAAATCGAGCTGTCGCGCTTCGAGCGGACGGCTTCAACAGCCGGATCCGTCATCTCGATGACCTCGCTGCAGTGCACGACTTCAATCGTGGCGCGAGTCCCTTCGGGCGCGCCGATTCGTGCGAGACCACGGTCCTTCATCGATTCCTCGATGATGTCACCCTTTCCAAACAGCACGAGGCTGTCCTCGGGGGGGAGTTTCGCCAGTGCGGCGAAGCAGCCCTTCAGAATCTCGTCGGGGGCGTTGTCGCCACCCATCACATCGACACCGATACGCATTGCGTGTGGCCTCTAGAAAGTGGGAGATTCGAATCGATCGCCTCTGAAGGAAGTCGAAGATCGGCGGCGGAGCAAACTCGATGGATCGGATATCGAGTGCTTGCGCTTCATGTCTATGTCACAACCATGTAGGTCACAACCATCACTACGCTGAGAGCGGAGCAAGTCGGAACGAAAGTGGCACCAACGGTCGCACGACAACTCGGAACAAGCACAACACAACAAGTTCCGTGGTAGATCCGACCCGCGCAGCATTGAGAAAGCGCAGCCATCAAGCGTTGCTATCAAGATGCGGGCTTGCTCGTCTTCAGCTGCAGGCCCGGGCGGACGTAGCCGCACGAAGAGCATGCTGTGTGTGAACGCTTGGCTGCGCCGCAGTTCGGGCAGAGCGTGGTGTGCGACGCCTTGATCGCCTGGTGGGCGCGACGACGACGGGTACGACCGGGGGAGCAGCGGAAGGGAGGAACCATGGTTCAGAAACTTTCGAAAGTGGCGTTCGAGTGGTGCTCGTTTGCCCGTTGCATGTGCGGCCGTGCATTCGGTCGCGCGGTGAATTCAGAATCGATAGTTTAGAGAAACCACTGCTTCTGTCAAGGTTGCGGCACGCGAGGCTGCTCCGGGTTGATAACCGTTTGCCGCCAAAACGCAGGAATTCCGCGCATGATCAGTCCACGATCCATGTTGCGCAGCGCGGCGTTGTACGCTCCGCGCCTCTATGCCTCCAGTCTTTGACGTTGAGTTGTTCACCGACGGCGCCTGCTCGGGAAATCCAGGACCCGGGGGTTGGGGCTTTGTGCTTCGCCTCAACGGAGTGGAGACCGAGGGATCAGGTGGCGAGCCTCGGACCACGAACAACCGCATGGAATTGCTTGGCGCGATTGAGGGGCTTCGACAGATCGAGAAGCCGAGCCGGGTTCGGCTTGTGTCTGACTCTCAATATGTCGTCAAGGGCCTTAATGAATGGATCGATGGCTGGAAGCGACGCGGTTGGCGTCGCAAGGAAGGCCCGGTCCTCAATGTCGAGTTGTGGCAGGAACTCGATCGCCTTCGCGCAATCCACCAAATCAAGGCCGAGTGGGTGCGCGGGCACGTCGGTCACGCAGAGAACGAACGCTGCGACAAACTTGCGGTCGCGGTTATTGACCGATTCCGCTAGCAGCCATTTTTCGCACGATTTCAGCGGGCCGCGCGCACGGCCCCTTTGCAAGACTTGCGTCAAGTCGCGCACGTCGTTACGCTTGTCGATCCTACTCCAAGAGTCACCGATGCCCACGATCAATCAGCTCGTCCGTAAACCCCGCGTTGTCCAAGCCTCCAAGTCGAAGGTGAAGGACCTCATGGCATGCCCGCAAAAGCGCGGCGTTTGCCTGCAGGTCCGCACTGTTACGCCGAAGAAGCCGAACTCCGCGCTCCGCAAGGTTTGCCGCGTTCGCCTCACCAACGGCAAGGAAGTCACGGCGTACATCGGTGGCGAAGGCCACAATTTGCAGGAGCACTCCATCGTGCTCGTGCGCGGTGGACGCGTCCGCGATCTCCCCGGTGTGCGATACCACGTTGTACGTGGCGCGCTTGACTGCCTCGGCGTCGACGGCCGCAAAAAGGGCCGCTCGCAGTATGGCGTCAAGAAGAAGGCCGCGACCGCTGCCAAGAAGAAGTAACGCATTCGCCACGCCGCAAAGTTGCTGGGCACGCCTTTCGGGTGTTGCCCGGCCTTTCGGATGGCGCAGGTCAGTTTCAAGTTCTAGAGGTGGCTCTAGAACGGCGAGTAATCGCGGATCCGAACTTCGGGAATGCCCATCTCCCATCCGCGGTGAAGAGCGGTCGTCGCACTCGGCGTCGACCAACAGCCATCAGGAGTGTTCAATATGGCACGTCACTACAAGCGTCCCGATGATTACTGGCTGAAGCCCGATCCCCGCTTCCAGGACAAGATCCTGTCGAAGTTCATCAACTGCGTCATGATCGGCGGCGAAAAGGCCACCGCGCAGCGCTGCGTGTACGGCGCACTCGAGGCGATTCAAATTCGTCTTGAGAAGGAGCGTGCCGCGGACAAGGAGAAGGCGGAGAACATGCCGCGTTCGTCCATCGAATTGTTTCACCTTGCGCTTGAGAACGTCCGTCCGGCAGTCGAGGTCCGCTCTAAGCGCGTTGGTGGTGCGAACTACCAAGTGCCGATGCAGCTGAACCGTCGCCGTCAGCAGTCGCTCTCGTTCCGTTGGATCATCGACGCAGCGCGTGACGAGAAGGGCCGTCCGATGCACCTTCGACTCGCCAAGGAATTTTGGGACGCGGCAAAGAACGAAGGCAAGGCCGTGACCACGAAGGAAAATACGCACCGCATGGCGGATGCGAACAAGGCGTTTGCCCACTTCGCATGGTGAGTGGTTGCCGAGAGGCGATTGAGCTTCCATTCTGAGTTGGTGGTAGCGAACTCTCCTTTCCGAATCTCTCAAATGATCAGTTTCACGACGGCACCTGCAAGGGTGCCGTCGTTCGCTTTTCAGAGCCAAGTGGGCCAAGTACAGATTGGATCCCCGCGCTACGCTGCGCGAATGTACGGACTCATCAACAAGGCCGTCGAGGGACTCGTTCGCAGCAAGTTCGGTGATGTGGCGTGGGATCGCATCCGTACCCGAGCTGGGCTTCCCGATGAGCCGTTCATTTCGATGGAGCAGTACGACGACCGCACGACCTACGACCTGGTCGGCGCGGCGAGCGTAGAACTCGGCGCGCCTGCGGAAGCAATCCTTGAGGAGTTCGGACGCTACTGGACTGTGTACACCGCAGAGGCGGGTTACGGCGATCTCATAAAGAGTGCGGGAAAGACGTTGCCAGAGTTTCTCAAGAATCTTGACCAATTGCATACGCGCGTCAAACTTGCATTTCCCCAACTTGCGCCGCCAAGTTTTTCCGTGAGAGACGAAACACCAACAGGCCTCACCTTGCAGTATTTCTCCGACCGACCGAGCCTTGCCCCGCTTGTTGTCGGTCTCTTGAAGGGTCTCGGCGAGCGATTTGAACTCGAAGTTGCTGTACGCGGCGAGCACGTCGAGACTCCGAGGCCTCACCATCGCTTCTTCGTCACATGGGTCGCTCGTGATACGGGAGTGCGCCATTGAGTGATGCGGAACTTTTCGGGCACGAGTGGGCGGAGCTGATCGGGAAACTTTTTCCGTTTCACTTTGCGATTGATGCTGACGGTCACATTGTTCTCGCGGGTCCGCGTTGGGCGAAGATCGCGCCATTCCTATGCGTCGGGGCGAAGTTCAGCGAGCAACTTGAGATCGATCGGCCCACCGGAGTCGCTGATTTTTGCACGATCACGCAACATGATGAAAGCGTTTTTCTCCTCTCGCTCCGACAACGGCCGCAGTTCAAGCTTCGTGGACAGTTCATTCCGATCCCAAATCAAGCCCGCGCATCACACGTACTTTTTGTCGGCGGTCCATGGATCACGCGCCTTACTGACATGGCAGAGCACGGGCTTGAGGTCCACGACTTCCCGCCTCACGACCCTCGCGGCGATTTGCTCGTCTTGCTCCAGACTCATGAGTCCACGCTCGCCGATCTGAAAGCGCTCACGTGCCGACTGCGTGCGCAGATGGAGCGACAGGGGCAACTCGAAGCGCAGTTACGCCAGATTCAGAAGATGGAGCTCGTTGGACGGTTCGCTGGCGGCATGGCGCACAACTTCAACAACATTCTTATGGCGATCCACGGATACGCCGCACTCGCGCTCTCGAGGGTTCCTGCTGGTGACCCGATGCGAGGTTGGGTGGAACAGATTCGCTCGGCGGCGGACCACGCAGCATCACTTACGCGCGAACTTCTCGCGATGAGTCGACAGCATCCGATTCGGCTCGAAAAACTGGATCTCCGCCGCGAGTTGGCGGAGACTGAGATGCTGCTTCGTCCATTGCTCGGCGAGCGCATCGAACTCACCTGCGAGGTTGATTTCACGACCGGTCATGTGATCGCCGATAGCGCAGCGCTCAAGCAGATCATCATGAATCTCGTCATCAATGCGCGCGACGCCATGCCCGACGGAGGTGCGGTAAAAATTTCCGTCGCTCCAGCGGCCAAGGCACCGAGCGAATCTCTCCGAAAGGGCGATTTCATCGAGATTCGTGTGGCCGATACGGGGATCGGAATGGACGAGGCAACCAAGTCGCGAATCTTCGAACCGTTTTTTACAACGAAAGAAGTCGGGAAGGGCGTAGGTCTTGGGCTCTCGTCGGTGTATGGACTTGTGGAACAAGTGGGTGGTTTGATCGAGGTCGAGAGTGAACTCGGCTGCGGCACGACGTTTCACGTGCTGCTGCCGCGCGTGGAGGGGATCGGTGAGGTGGCAGCCGAAGCGGTCATTGCGCCGAGTGGTGGCCGTGGTGAGCGGATCTTGCTTGTGGAGGATGAGCCACTTGTGCGCAAGTTGCTTGAGCAACTCCTCTCGCGCGCGGGCTATCAAGTTTCGTCAAGCCTTGGCTCAGACGCAGCTCTTGAGATGGTGAAGCGCGGGCGCCCGTTTGAACTCCTCATCACCGATGTCGTGATGCCGGGATTGAGCGGTCCGCAACTTGCAGAGCGGATCGAGGACACCTTCGGTTCGACGCCGACCATCTTCATGTCCGGCTATAGCGAGGATGTCGCGTTGCGCAAGGACATGCTGAAGCCACACCAGCGCTACATGCCCAAGCCATTCGCACCTCCGGAACTGCTTGCGTCTATCCGAGAGCTGCTCACGCGATATCCCGTCATCGTGCCACCGATGGTGTGATGTTTTTTGAGAGGGAAAATCTAGCCGTAAAAGTGTCGAAGGTTGCGGGAGCGACCATGGACCGCTGTACCTTTGCAAGCTGTGAACGATCGGTCTAGGCAGGCCGTCTCAGGGGTGCGGCCTGCCGGTGTTTGGGTTGATGGAAGTCCGTCGACAACCGTCGATATGCATCGACAGCCATTCGATGTTTTTGGTCCGAAGGGACGGAAAGAGGGGTCCGTGGTGAACGGCATAGGTTGTTCTTTTTTGAAGAGGCTTGTGGCTTGCGCGCATGCTCTGAGGTGTCGGAAGATCATTGCACTTCCGGTGCTGGTCGGTGTGTTGCTGGCTGAAGTGCAAACGAATGTCGCTCTCGCAATGCGGGCCCCGCCAGCAGATATAAAGCGTCGGGTTGAGGCGCTTGCTGCCGAAGCGGCGGATTCCATGCGCGCATCTGCATGGGGCTTCGAAATCTCGCCAGTCATTCGGATTTCAGACGACCTCGAAACGCAAGACATCCTTGCCTACTTGGTGACGCCGATCGACATCCGGCCTCGTGGCGAGTGGAAGGCACTGCGGCTCGGCGTAGCGATCGAATCCGTGCCGTCGCAGCGCCGTTTGACGTGCCAGCTTTCAGATGATGATCTCAACGGAGCGTGCGCGTTGCTCGTGCGGTACGCGGCTCTTGCACGCCTTGAGGATGACATTCAGTTCCCACCAGACACGCTTCGTCAGATACTCGAAGCGCTTCCACGGCCTCCACTGAATCCAGGCGCTACGCCGGGACTTCGGCGCGCGGTTGCCCGACTCGAACGAGCGGGAAAGCTGAGCACATCTGCGTCGGTCGAGGCACGCGCGTTGTGTGCGGATCTCAATGACGCGCGTCTCGAGGCGCGGGTGTGGGTCGGGCGGTTTGAGGATCTGTATTTGCGTCTTACACGCCGCGCCGATGGGGCGGAGGGTCGCGCGATCGTCCAACTCGCCCGCGCATTACGCTTTGCGGAGGCCGGTTGGGACGCGCAAGAGGTTGCCGCAGTCGCCCAACCCTCCGAATTCCGCGCATCCGTGACCCACCGTACGATCGACCGCGTGGGTGCAGATATCCGACTCGCGCGGACCGCTGGATGCGCGTGCCATGCGTTGGCGGAAATGCTTGTCGCCGTTGAGCCAATCGAGCGACTGTCGATTGAGTCGATGATCATCGATGCCGACTCGCGCCTCCGTGTCGGACGACGAACGATCGGTGTCACTGAAGAGCGAATCGACCGTTGGCGGAGGGACTGCGGGATTCGTCGAACGGAACGAGGATGGGAGGGAGAGTCTTTTCGTCCGCGGCCGCGCACACCCCGGCTGAGAGACGCGCCTTTCGGTATCAAGCCGCTTTCGTTCCGCTACCCTCTCGGCGATGCCATCGACTCTCGATCGATATCGCAGGCAAATGCAACTTCCGGCGTTCGGCGAAGCGGGTCAGGCGCGATTGCGCTCCGCGCGCGTGCTGGTCGCCGGTTGTGGCGCACTGGGGACGGTGGTGTGCGAGCAGCTCGCGCGCGCGGGAGTGGGGACTCTCACGATCATCGACCGAGATGTTGTGGAGCGTTCAAACCTCCAGCGCCAGACCCTGTTCACGGAGGTCGATGCGGCTCGCGGTGTGCCAAAGGCAGAAGCTGCGAAGGCACGCCTCGCCCAGGTCAACGGGGAGATCATCGTTCGGGCATTCGTCGATGATCTCGTTTCGGCAAACGCGCTTCGATACACCCGAGAGTGCGATCTGCTCGTCGATTGTCTCGACAACTTCGAGACTCGCTACCTCTTGAACGACTGCGCAGTCGCCCAAGGGTTACCACTGGTCTATGGCGGGGCGGTTGGCTTCCGTGGTATGGCAGCGGCGCTTCTGCCAATCACCGGTGCCGATCGCGGCGGTGCGGTGTCTTGGAACGTCGGGCAGTCGACACCGTGTCTCCGTTGTATCGCGCCCGATGCACCGCTGCCTGGAGAAGTGGAGACATGCGAGAGTTCCGGGGTATTGGCGAGCGCAGTCGGAATCGCCGCTTCGATTGAAGCTGCGCTCGCGTTGCGCCTACTCGCGGAGTCGCCGCTCATACTTCCTGCGAGGTTGGTGCGATTCGATCTCGCACGACTCGATTTCACATCCTCCTCGATCGCTGGCGCGCGGGATGAAGACTGCCCCTGTTGCGCTGCGCATAGGTTCGCCTCGCTTGAGCGTCAAACAGGTGCTGGAGGCGAGGGGAATTGCCGGGTGCTCTGCGGTCGCAATGCGGTCGAGCTTCGTATCGCTGGAGCACTTGCGGAGGCGGAACTTGAGCGCATCGCGGTACGGCTTGCGGCGCAGGGAATGGTCGTGCGTGATCGGGTTGGCGCGACGACGACGCTGACGGTGCGGTTTCACGGATCGGCTCATGACATCAGGCAATTTGCCTTGGATGACGTTCGGTCTGCTCCGGGAACGAGCGAAATTCCTGCAGAGTTGGATGGATGGAGCGGCAGCGTTGCGTTGACCGTACTCGCCGCGGAGAGAGCGACATTTGCCATCATCACGGGTACCACCGATCCTGAGCGTGCCCGTGCACTCTTCGCGCGGGTTGTGGGTCTCTGAGTGCAGGCGTGAGTCCCGGGAACCATTGCCCATCCGAGCTTGAAATCGCCGCTTTCGCTTGGCGATCTTGGCATGGAAGTTACACTTTGAATGTGGGGCTTCGGACCGAGCCTCGGCAGAAGCGCCGTAGATCACGCGGCGGGAAGGAGCAATGCGCGATGGCGATGACCTTTGCGGAACTTGTCGGACGCATCGCAGAGATTGGCTGCGATTTTCGGGCCTCACGCGAGCATTCTGAGGTCGTCGTAGCGGTTCCGACGGAGCATTACATCGATCCGCATGATGGCGAGAAGAGCCTGCTCCTCCACGTCATGCTTCAAGAAGAGGGCCGGATGCTGCGCATCTGCGTGCCAGAGGTCTACGCGGTGACCGAGTTTGCCAATCGGGGCGCGATGTGCGAGGCGATGCTCGCCGCCAATTGGCGTGTCCGGGTCGCGAGTTACGTGCTCGATGAGTCGGATAGTGAGGTTCGCGTGGTTTGCGATTCTCCGCTTGAGGACGGCGTTCTCACGAGTAACCAGTTGTCGCGGATGCTGACGCTCGTGGCGTGGACCGTCGACCAATTCGACCCAGTGATCCGTGCGGCAGGCGCCACCGGAACGATCGATTTCAAGCAGGTTGATGATCGAGTGCTCAAAAAGTCGCCGGATCCAAGGCGCCGGAAAGCCCGCTCGAAGCGTGAACGTCGGGAGCTCGCCGACCTTATCAAGGCGGCAGGTGGCGTGGAAGGTCTGCGGAAGTTACTCGAGGAACATGGTCTGTAGCTTGCGAACACAGGCTGTAGGCAGCGGGCAGCGTGCTCGACGCGTGCGATCGCAATGAACCGATGCTTGGATTTCTCGGAAACATGTTCGCGCATCTGCTTGAGCAGCACGACCGTATGCATCGAGGCGGGCTCGGTGAGTCGCCCGATGGGCTGCGCGCCTATCGGCGCAACCGTTGGATCCTGTCGATCGTCTCGCTCATTGTGTTGCTACTCATGCTGTTTCTCACGAGGTAGTCGCGCAGCGCACGCGTGAATGCTTACACTCGACATCCAATGAGCACCTCCACTGCATCGAACGCCACCGGCACCATGATCGCCTCGAGCCTTGCGCTCTCACTTCGCTACACGGAGAGCCTTGTGAGCACTATTCCCGCCGAACGATTTTGCGAGATGCCGACAAAGGACATGAATCACCCTGCTTTCTGTATCGGGCACCTCGCGATCTACGCGAATCGCGTGCTCGACATGATGGGGCGCGGGGATCTGCGCATCGAAATGCCGTTCACGGACGAGCACTTCAAGAATGGCGTTCCATGCGTTGCGCAGGATGGTCGCTATCCCTCGAAGGAGGTTCTGTGCGACACATTTTTCAAGGGCTGGCGAACAGTGCTCTCAACGCTTCCGACCGTTGAAGACGGCGTGTTCGCCCGGGAAAACCCGGCGGAAGGCCGATTCAAGGAGATGTTTCCGACGGTCGGCGGAGCGGTGAATTTCCTCGGCGGTGGCCACAACATGATGCATCTCGGGCAGGTCTCGACTTGGCGTCGTGCTGCAGGCCTCGGTTCGGCCGACTGAAGTCTCGCGCAGACGCTGTGATCTCGGCGTCCTAAGTTGTCTTGGGTGGTTTCCGGCCTCGTATCGCGGCTGTGTGGCTTCACGCCGCGTGTCGCGGCTGAGTTTTTATTCACCGTTTCGATCGCGGAATGCCTATTGAGGGCGCGAGGGTCGCATACCCTGCGCCGCGAACGACGCATGGTTGTCGTTGGACTTCACTTCTTTGGGGAACATGCGATGCGCTGGATGCGGACGAGCCGACGTTTCATTACATCAATGATGGCGATCTTTGCCGTTGTGCTTGCTGTCGCGCATGCGCCATCCGCGAGTGCACAGCGGGCGACCGACATCATTGGCGGCCCCATCACAACCAACCGGTTCGAGCGACTTGTCCAGGCCTACATCACGCCGTCCGATGCGGAGATGGGCGCGCTTGATCGCCTCCATGAGGGGTATCTCGAGAAGTTCCGTGCGGAGGTTGAGCCGGAGATTGACGTGATCATGTCGTCGATAAACCGAGGTGCTCCGAACCAGGATCAATTCGAGAAGTTGATGCGCGATATCGATCGCATCAACGTGCGCATCAGCGAGGCGGACAACGCTTTCCTGACGGCAGCGACTGAGTTACTTGCGGAAGATCGTCGCGCAGGAATGCTTCGTGTGCGAGAGGCACGCGAACGGCAGCGTCTGTTGTCTGGCATCGTGCAAATGGGGCCGATGATGATGGGGAGCGGGGCGGGCTTTACCGATCTCCCGAATCTGATTCTGCGTGACGCGGTGTTGGCTGGCTTGCGACCGGAAAATCGTGAGGCCTTCGACGCGGCACTTCGTTCGATTGAGCAACGTACGCTCTCGCAGGCTCGCGCCCACAATGCGGAAACACGCAAAGCAATCTTGAGTTTTTTCCCCGTCTACAGCGCTGCGGCGGCGTCCATGGAAGACGTTGGCGGTGAAGGGGTTGATGCAGATGCGGCGGCGGATGGACAGATGCGAAACATGGAGGAACAACAGCGGCAGATTGAGACGGCGATGCGAGAGGTTGGCCGCGAGCTGCGAAAGGGAATCAAGTCGAACTTCGCAGCGAATTGCGCTGCTTGCGCACAACTCGCTTCGCTGTTGCCGGAATCTGCCGTGTTGTCGCTGCGCACGGAGCTCGCGCGGCGCACCACGGGAATGATGGGTATGTCGCTCGGTATCGCCGACCGAGACGGTCCGAAGATCGTCGCGAATCGGATTCGACGCGATTCGGAGATTTCAGCGGAGGTGAAGGCTGGATTGACGCCGATCCTCGAAACTTGGTCGAAAGCGCATGCAGACGCGATGGAATCGTTGGCGAAGGTACTTGTCGATTCGGAGGATCCGCTTCGCATGGTATTTGGCGGGATGGACGACGGGAGCGTCGAAACGCCAGTGAGTCTCGCAACAGCACAGCTCCGCGCGGTTTCGAATGATGCGTTCCGACAGATGACTGTCCTGCTCGGTGAAAGAGCTGATCAGTTCATTCTCCGCGTGGAGCAGCCGGACGATTCAGACGTGTCGCGCGAATACTTCATGCCGGTTCCAAAGAAGCCGACAGGCGACGGCGGAAGTGACGAAGGCACGACCGGGGACGTGAGCGTTGGGGCGTTTGCTGTCAGTGGGCTACTAGGCGGGTTTAGCGGCCCTCTGCCTTTCGAAGCTGCGGATGTTGCTCGGATTGGCGCGGTCGTTGGGCTTGACACTTCATCGCTGAGTGTGATCGAAGCTGTGGTTGACGCATGGAAATCTGCGCAATGGGACGCACAGATGGATCCGATTGAAGAGCGATTGACTAATGCGTGGCGGACGCGGGTGAGCTCGGGTGACGATGGGGTCATGATCTACGATCCAAAGTCGGTCAGGGCTTCGTTTGAGGCGCGTGCGGAGGCAGGGCGACTGCTCTTCGACCTTGATGAAAGGCTCTACGCAGATCTCGCTGGTGCTCTCGGAATCCCGAGTGACGATGTCTTATTGCTTCTACTCCGGCTTGAGCGAGCGAACCTGCTTGCGCGCCAATCACCCGCGATGGAAGGCGTGCCAATATCCGTTTGGCGCGTCTTTACAGCAGCATCGGTTGATCCAAAAGTTGCACGCGGAATCATCGAGGAAGCGAAGTCAGAACTCTCGGTAAGTGCTGCGGAGCTTCCGAAGCTATTGACAGAGCGCCTCGCGACGGCAGAGAAGATCGAGGCTGCCGAACGAGTCTTCGCCACACGCGACCAGAGTGCGATCGAGCGCGCCTCGCGCGACTACACCGAGTTTCTTCATCAGGACAGGAAAGCGAACGGAGAGTGGGGCGAACGTGTGATGGCGATCTTCGATGCGGCATGCGTCGCGTACGAAACGGATGTCGAGACCATCGCCTCGATGAAGCGCGCGCGGTTGCGCAGCACGTATCCCGATATCTATCGTTCCGCGGACAGCGCGGAACGGCAACTTGCGGATGCCACGCGACTTCCCGGTCTGAGCGACGATCAGCGGGTGCGCATCGACGCGCTCCGAGCGGAGTACGACGCGGTTTATGCGAAGCTTTGCGGCGAGATGGCGGAACTCTCTGGCACGACAAATCCCGGCTTTCAGGTAGACATGGATTGGGAGTCGTATGCAAAGAAAATGGCGCAAGTCGAGCGCATTCGATTCGTTCGTAAAGAACGGACAGACAAGGCACTCGCTGAGTTACGTCGCGTCCTCGGCCCCGATCGTGCGGTTGAAGTGCGCGGTTTGGTGAAAGACGCAGATGAGGAAGCGGAGCCAAATCAAAGACAGTTTTTAGAATGGGCGAGCGACGAGGATTAGTGTGCAGGGAGGCGGCCGCGAGG
Source organism: Candidatus Kuenenia stuttgartensis (assembly GCA_945902075.1). Taxonomy (GTDB): domain Bacteria; phylum Planctomycetota; class Phycisphaerae; order Phycisphaerales; family SM1A02; genus QWPT01. The sequence continues at coordinate 110,218 of CAMDMA010000003.1, forward strand.
ATTTCACCTCGTACGCGTTACGAGTTGCACACTTCTTAGCGCTTGGAACCGCGTTCACGGTGGTTCGTCAGCATCTGACAAGCGGATGGCGGCTTTGTGCCCAATCGCGCATGATGCGCGAGGAGGCCCAATGACCGCGACCAAGCCCATTCTCTCGCTCGACTGCGGCACCACGAGCGTGCGCGCGATTTTATATGATCGCGATCAGCGGATCGCGATCTCCCAACGCGAGTTTGCGCAGCACTTCCCAAAACCTGCTTGGGTCGAGCACGATGCGAATGAGATTTGGGAGGCACTACTCGCTTGCATGCGCGAGGCGGTGAGCAAGTCTGGACGAAACGCTGCAGATATTGCTGCGATTGGTATCACGAACCAACGTGAAACGGTGGTTGTGTGGGACCGCGTCACAGGTGAACCTCTTCACCGCGCGATTGTGTGGCAAGACCGCCGCACGGAACCGCGCATGGCTGAATTGCGCGCCGCCGGCCATGAACCTTCTGTGAGATCGCTGACGGGGCTTCGGCTTGATCCGTACTTCAGTGCATCGAAAATCGCGTGGATTCTCGACGCAGTCCCCGGTGCGCGCGCGCGTGCCGAGCGAGGCGAACTCGCTGCTGGCACGATCGATTCTTGGGTGCTTTGGCGGCTGACCGCTGGTCGTGTGCACACGACGGATGCGTCGAATGCGTCGCGCACGATGCTTGCGCGCATCGGTGGTCGTGAAGGATGCGCGTGGGATGACGCGCTTTGCACGCTGTTTCGGGTTCCGCGCGTGATGCTGCCGGAGATCATCGAGAGTGCTGGTCATCTTGCTGAGATCGATGTGGCGCATCTCGGCGCGTCGATACCCGTTTGTGGCATTGCTGGCGATCAGCAAGCCGCGCTTTTCGGACAACGATGCTTCACCAAAGGTGACGCGAAATGCACGTTTGGTACCGGCTGCTTTTTACTCGCGAACGCAGGTGAGTCGGCTCCGCCCGCGCCGAATGGACTCCTGACGACTGTCGCGTGGAAGATCGCGGGCCGCACAACCTACGCAGTCGAGGGCTCGGTCTTTGTCGGTGGGAGCGCCATTCAGTGGCTTCGCGATGGACTGGGCTTCTTTGTCGCGGCAGCCGAAGTCAATCCGCTCGCAGCAAGCGTAGCGGACAGTGATGGCGTGGTCGTCGTTCCGGCATTTGCAGGGCTTGGCGCGCCGTGGTGGGATGCGGACGCGCGCGGCGCGATTCTTGGGCTCACCCGCGGCTCGACGAAAGCGCACATCGCGCGCGCGACGATTGATGGAATCGCCCATCAAGTGGCGGATCTTGTTGAGGCGATTGAGGTTGGCGGCGTTTCAATTCGTGAACTTCGCGTTGATGGTGGCGCGGCGGCGAGCGATGTGCTCTTGCAGTCCCAGGCGGATATGTTGTCGCGCCCGGTCCGGCGGCCTGCTGCGCTTGAGTCGACAGCCCTCGGTGCAGCCATGCTCGCGGCCGTGGGGCTCAGTGGGGATTTGCCCGAAGCACCAACCTCTGCGGACAGCGTCTGCTTTCAGTCAGCCGCAACCACCATCGACCGAGAGCGTGCGCGGACACGATGGAAGCGCGCGGTCGATACGGTACGCTCGTTTGGGAGCCATTCATGACGAGACCATTCGAACGTTCCGTGCAACTCGCCTCGCTTCGAGCGCTTGACTTCGAGGTACTTGTCATCGGTGGGGGAGCCAGTGGACTTGGCATCGCCGTCGACGCGGTGTCTCGCGGCTATCGAACGGCGCTCATCGAAGCGCATGATTTCGCGAAATGCACCTCATCGCGAAGTACGAAACTTGTCCACGGTGGTGTGCGTTATCTCGAGCAAATGCAGTTTGCCCTCGTCAAGGAAGCACTTGAGGAGCGCGCGATTCTTTGCGCGAATGCTCCGCATCTTGCCCACGATCTTGCGTTTGTGGTGCCAAAGTTTCACTGGTGGGAAGGACCGTTCTACGGCGCCGGCCTGAAACTCTACGACGCGCTTGCGGGCAAGCACAGTTTCGGAAAGAGTCGATCACTTTCGCGCGAAGAGACGATGCGCGCAATTCCTGGCATTCGCGAGGACGGACTCCTTGGCGGCATTGAATACCACGATGCGCAATTCGATGATGCACGCATGGCTCTCGCACTTGCGCGCACTGCTGCGACGCTCGGCGCGAGTGTGGTGAATCGCGTGCGTTGCATCGGCCTTCTAAAGGAAGAGGGACAGATCAACGGCGCCGAGGTGCGCGACGAGGAGTCGGGGCAGACATTCAAGGTCCGCGCAACAATTGTGATCAATGCGACCGGTGTATTCGCTGACGAACTCAGGCAAGTCGATGATGCCGCCGCAAAGCCGAGCCTTGAACCGTCGCGTGGCGTACATATCGTGCTTCCACGACGGTTTCTGCCTGCAGATCACGCGATCATGGTGCCACACACGGACGACGGGCGCGTGCTTTTCGTCATTCCTTGGCATGGTCGGACGCTCGTCGGAACAACCGATTCTGAGGTCAAAGACGTCGATGTCGAGCCGCGCGCGACGGCGGAAGACATCGAATTCATTCTGCGCAACGCTGGTCGCTATCTCGCCGAAACGCCCACGCATGCGGACATCCTCTCGGTCTTCGCTGGGCTTCGGCCGCTCGCGCGTCCGAGTGAGGACAAGTCATCGAAGCGTGTTTCACGCGAACACGCGATTGAGGTTTCGGCGAGTGGACTCGTGACGGTGACCGGTGGAAAGTGGACGACCTATCGCCGCATGGCAGAGGATGTCGTTGCGGTCGCGATGGAAACCGCTGGGCTTGAGGTTGGCGTGTGTACGACTGAGACTCTGCACCTCCATGGGTTTGACTTGGAAGCCGGCCTTGAGGCAGGGCTACCTGATCCACGACGGATGTACGGCAGCGATCGCCTTGAACTCGAAAAAATCGAGCGCGCCGACCGATTCCATGCTGCTCCGATGCATCCAAACCTGCCGGTGACGCAGTCTGAAGTGATCTTCGCCGTGCGTTCAGAAATGGCGCGGAGCGTCGACGATGTGCTTTCGCGGCGGACGCGTTCACTGCTGCTCGATGCAAGGGCAGCAATTGAAATCGCGAGTGAAACTGCGCGGGTGATGGGGCGCGAGCTCGGGTGGAGCGATGCGCAGTGTGCAGCGAGCGCCGCGGAGTTTGTCGCGATCGCGCGCGGCTATCTGCCTGGGTGATACGCTTCCGACATGTCGCCGAGTTTCCTTGCAGCAATCGCGCTCGCACTTGTGGGTTCATCTGTATCTGAACTCACCCCAACGGTTGTCACCCAGCAGGCCGAGCAGGAAACACCTTGGCCCGTTCTACTTGGACTACGCACGGCCGCGCTGGAGCGCAGTTGGCCGGTGATCGACCAGGTGGTGCTCGTTCCGGACGGCCGCACTTATCTCGATGAGATTTCAAAGTGGAGCGAGAAGGCGCGTTGGCCCGTGCTTTTTGAGGACGACCTGTACGCGCCGCTGTTTGTGCGCGGCTTCGCACCCGCACGCGTCGTGCGTCGCGCGTCGCTTGGCACGATGCCCGCTGAGCGCAGCGATCGCGAACGCCTCATTCAAACCAGCGCAGCCGAGGCGATCTTTGATGGATCGAAGGACATCATCGGCGCCTGCGGTGCCCGCGGATTCGCACCACCGATGATCGTGTTGACCAATGCGGACGACCCGGCGTGGACGGCCGCCGCCGCCCTCGCGGCCGGTCGAGGCGCACCAATCAGTTTCAATTCGGAGCCGCTCGGAAGTCCGAACGACAAGATCGATGCAAAGACATTTGCGCTGCTTTCCGCGGAGTTAGAAAAGGCTGCGGATCGCACAGGGCTTCCCTGGAAGGGGCTTGGTGATGCGATCGACGCGTTTGTGATTTGTCGGGATTTCGGTTGGAAATGCGATCCGGATCTCGCGCCCGGACTTCGCCTCGAGATTCCCGGCGGTCCATTCCCAACCGGTCCCGGCCAGCCACTCGCGACGTTGAACACGCTTGGTCGGCATTCGGACGGCATGTGGTGGGCGATCGGATCGGGCATCGTCGGATCAGAGGCGCGAAGTGCGTATGTGGCGATGGCGTCACTCTTCGCGCCACGCCGGAGTGCGTGGCTGTTCAACACCTACGACAGTGGACCAGGCTGGAACGACTACGACGCGACTGCTGCCGCGCCGATCCTTGAAAAGCAGGGGCTCGTTGTGCAGTCGTGGGGGCGTGACCAGGCCACCCTTGATGGTTGGCGTCGAATCCTCATGGGTGGTTTTGGTTCCGATGTGCTCTTCGTGAACTCCCACGGAGTCTTCACGCAGTTTGGACTCGCCGCGGGTGGGACTGCAACGACGCGTGACGTGCCCGTCTTTGATCGTCCGGTGATGGTGCACTTTCTCCATTCATTTTCGCTTGAGTTTCCAAGCAGCGCCGATTGCGTGGGTGGCGCGTTTCTTGATCACGGAGCCTATGCGTACTTTGGCTCGGTGTACGAGCCGCTGCTCACGGCTTTCGTGCCGCCGCTGTTGATTGCCCAACGTGCAGACGTGATGGTGCCGTTCGCCGTTGCGGCGCGGCAACTTGAAGGAGCGTTCGCGCGGCCATGGCGGACGATGTCCTACGGTGATCCGCTTGCACTGCTGGCGACACAGAAAAAGATTGGAGTCCGGCGTGATCCACCGGCCGCGGACGGGATCGAAACGCTGCGCGATGTGTCATCGACGGCGCTTCGTGCGTTTCGTGATTCGAAGGATTCGGCTTCGCTTGTCGTCGCGCTGCGAGCGCTTGAACTCTGTGGCGATGATTCGAAGGTGAAGCAGCTCTGGAGCCTCGCGCAAGCAACAGATGCCGCTGGTGGTGCAGCACCGTTTGCGCTCGGTGCGCTCTTTCGTGCGCGCGACTTTGAGGCCTACGCTGCCGCGTTTGCCGCGAGCGCGACGAAGTCGAGTATCGCAAAGGAAATGCTCTGGCAACTCGCGGTGCCGCGTTTCACGACGATGTCCGATGCGCGCATCGCTGCCTTGCTTGGGCGAAATCTCCGGGGACCTGATGTGTCGATGGATCTCGTCAGCTTTCGCGCTACCGCGATCCGTCTACTCGGGCAGTCCGGATGGAACTCAATTTGCGACGCCGCGCACCGCGAAGCTTCAAGTGACACCACGCGCGAGCGGATCGAATCAATTCGTTGATTGCGGAGGACTTGCGGGCTTCGGGCGTGGCTTGAGTTCGCCGCGGGCGCGCTCGAAAGTTTCCGTTGGTTCGGGCTCGCACATGGGCGCGACTGCTGCCGTGACTCCCGAGGATTGCTGCACTGCAAGCTTGAGCGCACTGGCCGTTGCACAGGCGATTCCGGCGAGGCCGCGCGGAGTCGGATGGAGTTGATCTCGCTGGAGAAGTGGTGCCGCGCTTGTTGCGACGAGTCGCTTTCCATCGTGCTCGAAGACGCCCTCATTCATGAGCTGCTGCTGCATTCGCGCGAGCGGCATCATGCAGACGTTGGGACGTTCCTTTGCCCAAGCCGCAAACCGTGCGTTGACTTTGATGAGTGTCTCGGCGGAAGGCATCTGCGAGGCCGAAAGCATGCGCCCAACAGCGCGTGACATATCCGGCACATCGCCGACGACGAGTGGGATTTTGAATCGATCAAGTTCTGCGAGTCCCTTCTCGAACTTCACGAGTCGCTGTTCCTCGTTTTTGAGTGGGCCGCCGTCGGGGGAGTCGTCGCCGTAGCAGTACCAAAAGAGAAAGTCGACGGCGACAACGCAGTCAGGCTTGAACTCCGCCGCGCGTTTGACCGCCTTCGCGCCATTCGCGATCGGTGCGAGAAAGAAAAATCCGCTCGACATATCGCTTGTCAGCAACTTGAGGTCAGGGCACGCAAGTTTGACCATATCGACAAGCCGAAAGCCACAGGAGTATTCGGTGTCGTCGCGGCGCTCACGCTGGACGCAGCCGAATCCCGCTGATGCACTCGCGCCGATGAAGGCGACTCGCAGGGGCTGAATGCTCGCAGAAGGAGTTTCAGGCGTGTGCGGAGCGGCGACGGCCGGCGGGTCGGTGCTGATGAGAGTCGTGGCGATCGGCGTAGCAAACGTCACCGGTACGCAACAAACGAGCGCGAGAAATGCGGTCAGAATGAGGAGACTGACGGCACGGTTCGATGGTCGCGTGGGCATACGGCCACGATACGCGCGCAGGTGAACCAAGTCTCTCGTTGCGTTCGGTGTTTGTCGCGGATGCGATCGTTCGACTTCGACCGACGAGCCTCATCAGAGTCCGAGTGCAGTGGCCATCGTCGAGCCAAGATCCGCAGGGCTTTCAGCAACCGCGATACCGCATGCCTTGAGCGCTTCGATCTTCGCTTGTGCGGTATCATCCGCGCCGCCGATGATCGCACCCGCGTGACCCATGCGCTTACCCTTCGGCGCGGTGCGGCCGGCAATAAACCCAGCGACTGGCTTCGTCATGTGCGCCTTGATCCACTTTGCGGCCTCGACCTCGTCCGTGCCGCCAATTTCGCCGATCATCACGACGCCATCGGTGTGCGGGTCTTTATTAAACAGTTCAAGTGCCTCGAGGAATCCGAGCCCACGAACCGGATCGCCACCAATACCAACGCAGGTCGACTGGCCGATTCCACGTTGCGAAGTCTGCCACACTGCTTCATAGGTGAGAGTCCCCGAGCGGCTGACGATGCCGACCGCGCGACCGGTGGATGCGTCGGCGCGGTGGGTATGGATGTAACCCGGCATGATGCCGATCTTGCAGCCGCCCTCAAACTTCGCCGTTGGTCCCTCACCGGAAATCCGCCGCGCAGGAGTAATAATTCCTGGACAGTTCGGGCCGATCAGCGTCGCATGCGGATAGGCCTTCAGAGCTTCCTTCACGCGGATCATGTCAAGAACGGGAACGCCTTCCGTGATCGCGCAGATCACGCGGATGCCGGCGTCGGCAGCCTCCATGATGGCGTCGGCCGCGCCCGCAGGCGGGACGAAGATCATCGTCGCGTCGGCACCGGTGGCCTTCACGGCCTGCAGCACGGTGTCGAAAATGGGAAGCCCGTTCGCGTCGGTCAGCCCGCCCTTACCTGGCGTCACACCGCCAACCATCTTCGTGCCGTAGTCAAAGCATCCCTTGGTGTGGGAGGCGCCTGCGCTGCCGGTGATGCCTTGGCAGATCACCTTGGTGTTTCCATCGACGAGAATAGCCATAGGGGGAAGAGCATAGCGGACGGCGCACGAGTTCGCGGTGGCTGAAAGCGAGCGATTCCCGTTCGTCGCTACACTCGCGACCCCATGGCCCGAACCGCGTCCGCGAAGAAGTCCGTCCGCATGTCCGCATCCACCTTGCCGACGAAATCGCCGACGAAATCGCCGACGAAATCGCCGACGAAATCAGGCGCAAAATCGCGCTCGAAGCCGAGTGGCCTCACATACGCGCAGGCAGGAGTCGACATCGACGCGGGCGACGAGGTCGTCGATCGCATCAAGCCGATCGTGCGCCGGACATACTCGCCGCGGGTGATGGGATTGCACGGCGCCTTCGCGGGTATGTTTCGCCTAGACAACAACCGCGCTTTCAAAAAGAACTATCGCAATCCGGTCCTCGTCGCCTGTACCGATGGAGTGGGAACCAAGGTCAAGCTCGCCGCAGAGTTCAAGATCTATGACACCGTCGGCATCGACTGTGTCGCAATGAATGTGAACGACCTCATCGTGCAGGGCGCGGAGCCGCTCTTCTTTCTCGACTATCTCGGTCTCTCCAAGTTGAACCCGGCCGACACGACCGCGATGATCGCCGGAGTTGCCAAGGGCTGTGAGATCGCTGGCTGTGCGCTCATCGGTGGCGAATGTGCGGAAATGCCGGACATCTACGCGCCGGGCGACTTCGATGTCGCAGGTTTTTGCGTCGGCGTGGTTGAGCTTGAGCACACCAAGCGCCAACTTCCGGTGCAAAAGGGCGACATCATCATTGGGCTTCCATCAAGCGGCGTCCATTCGAATGGCTACACGCTCGTGCGTCGCATCGTCAAGGATGCGAAGCTTAGCTACACGCGGAAGTACGCTGAACTCGGCGGAAAGCGACTGATCGATGTGTTGCTTGAGCCGACGCGCATTTATGCGAAGGAAATCGTTGGGCTCCTTGAAGCACTCGGTAAGAAAAACGTAATCAGCGGCATGGCGCATATCACGGGTGGCGGGTTGCCAGGAAATGTTTGTCGCGCGCTCGGCGAACAGGTCGACGCGGTCATCTCCGCCAAAGCATGGGAGCCGCCAGCGATCTTTCCATTTCTTCAGAAGCATGGCGGCGTCGCGACGGATGAGATGTTCCGGGTGTTTAATATGGGAATCGGTTACACCCTCATCGTTCGCCCCGACGCAGCGGCGACTGTGTTGAAGGCGCTCCGCAAGCTCGGTGAGAAGCCGATACTCATCGGTGTGGTTGATCTCGGTGCCGGTGAAGCGCGCATCGTGCACTGAGCGTTCGCCCACCAACGCGACGACAAGTGCGAGTGAAACTATTGATCGCCACTGCGGCGCTGACGTTTTTTTTCGCCCTCGCGCTTTTTCGCATCAATTCGGCGCTCAACGCTTCCGCGCGTGGGTTTCGTCTTTCGCCGAACTTTTGGTCGCTTTGCAGCCATCGAGACAAGTGTCTTGAGGCGATCGATGCACGCGTCTCGATTGTCTGCTTGCGAGCGCGAGGAGTGGTCGCTGATCAGAATCGCTTCGTCCGCGCCCTCGCCAACAAGATGTGATCCAGCGATGAAGCGCAATCGCGCAATGCCCGCAACGTCGAGCCCACGAAGCTCAGCAAGCAGTACGCGCAACTGCGCCTTGGTGCTCGTCTTGTTGACATGTTGACCGCCTGGCCCGCTCCCGCGCACGAAGGAAAAATCAAGCGCGCCCGGCGCGATGGTGCAGCCGTTGCCGAGGCGGAGACTTCCGTCTGGTGCATGCGATGCGGGTCGTGGCTTCGGAACATCCATGGGTCGTTCGAGGTCGTTTCATGAGCAGCGTCGTGCGCCTTCGACTCGGCTCAGAATGCAAGCCGAATGCCGGCATGAAGACCCTGAAGGCTGCCGTCGAGCGACATGTCGTCGCCCTCAAAAGAACCGCCAACGAGTCGGTAGCCGAAGTAGACCGCTCCCTCTTGGCAGAACCACGCAGAAATGTTGGCCTCTACGCGCGACGCGCCGCCGAGATCACCGCCGCCAGTTGGAACGCTCAAGCCGTATGCAGCCTCTGCACCGATGTCGATTCGACGAAGGATTGGAAGCGTCGGGCTGGTGTCGAAGCCGAGATGAAATCCAAGACCCACTTCGAACGCTGCGAAACTCTCGTTTGCAGCAGTCGATAGCCCACTCGTCGCGTCAGAAATGGTGCGTGACATCGCGTCGATATCCGCGGAGAGCAACAGAAACACTGAGAAATCGGTGGCATTTGCCGCAGGCTCCCAGTCGGCACGAGGATCACTCCACGCGGTTGGGCGCTCTGCGAGCGGTCGGTAGATGTCATACGCGATTTCCAAACCCGCCGACCACCATGAAAAGTCGGAAGTGAAAGTGTCGCCAGTTGAAATCGTGATTCCGCCGAGCGTGGATGGTGTTGTCGCAACACCTCCTCCATCGGTTGAAAACGAGAATCCGCGGATGGTCACATCAAGTCGGTCACGCGTCATGGTGAGCGCGCCTGCGAAGGTCGCGGCGGCGTCGTGGAGATCGATCGTCCGCACATCAACCTTGGCGCCTGCGTCGGTGAAATCTCCCTCAAGACGGGGGAGCCATGCATCAAGCGCGAGAGAAAGCTGGAATTCCGCCGGCTCTGAGGTGATCGGTGCCGCCTCGGGTTCGAGCGCGAGTGCTGCGGCGAGTGGAAGAAGTGCGACATCCATTCGCGCAGCGTATCAGCGCGAACGCATTTCGATGACGGCGATCTCTGGCGGACAGTTGAGTCGCAACGGAAACCAAGCACCAACGCCATTTGTCACGTAGAGATTCGACTCTCCGCGCCGATAGAGGCCCGCCGAAAGCCGCTGCGTGAACACCAAGTTGTGGCGCCGATTTCCACGACGCGCGACCTGCCCTCCATGCGTGTGCCCCGAAAGCGTGAGTGGAATCCCGCGTTCTTCCGCCGCTACGAAAGCTTTCGGGTTATGAGCTAGCAACAGGTCGGCGCGGGCGACTCCGCATCGACGAAGCCGCTCACCGCATCCTGGAATCGACTTCGACCAATCGATGCCGGCCACCAAAAGCCCATCTCGGCCCCCGGCGCGAACCGACTCATCCATCAAGGGAATAAGGCCAGCATCGCGCGCGCCGCGAACGATGGAACGTGGATGGTCAAGATGGTCGTGGTTTCCGAGCACGACGAACACTCCGAGCCGCGCCTGAAGTAACGCGAGTCGCTCAAAGAGCAGCGGCGACTCATGCGCCGAGAGGTCAATCAAATCGCCCGTGATCGCGATCAGATCGGCGCGCACGGCGCGTACGGCGTCAATGGCTTGCATGAGTCGCACTTCGCCGAGCAGATGACCAAAGTGGATGTCGGAAAGATGTGCGATTCGAAGTCCGTCGAACTCCCTCGGCCAAACCGCGCTCTCAAGGGTGAGTTCCTCGATACGGATCGCCTGGGCAACATGACGCGATTTCAGTCGACCTCCCACGAGCGAATCAGGAAGTTTCGTGAGGAGCATGTTGCGGACGGTGGCTGTGTGATAGCCAAGCGATCTTGGAGGACGTGCGTCACTCATGCGGCGTCAGCCTCACGCAAGAGGAGTTCGGTGAGTGCAGCGACGTGCGAGCGTTGCGTTGCTTGCGCACCGATTGAAACGCGCAGCACCAGGCGCCCATGAAAACGGCAGTGGGAAACGAGAAAACGCCCGTCTTGGTTCACCCTATCGATTAGCCGTTGTGTCGCTGCATCACCGTCGCAGTGCGCGATAGCGACGAGGTTCAGTAGCGGATCGGTCAGCAGCTCAAGCCGAGCATGTGCGCGGACGCGCGCAGCGAGGTCTTGGGCCATCTCAACATGCCCGCGTACAAGTTCGCGCAGGCCACCAACACCAAACGAGCGGAGTACGAACCAGAGTTTCAGCGCACGAAACCGCCGACCAAGCGGAATCTGCCAGTCGCGATAGTCGATCACCTTGCCTGAGTCGGTCGCAGCGTTACGGAGATATTCAGGAAGTACCGAGAGCGCTCGCACCAATTCCGCACGGTCAGCGATCCAGAGCACATCGCAGTCGAAATTGACCGGCATCCACTTGTGTGGATTGAAGCACCAACTGTCCGCGAACTCAGCACCATCGTTCACAAAGCGAAATTCCTCGCAAAATGCAGCAGTTCCGCTCATCGCAGCATCGACATGCAGCCAGAGCCCATGCGTACGGCAAATGCGACCAATGTCGGCGACAGGGTCCATTGCGTTGACACCGGTTGTGCCGACAGTGGTGGACACAAATGCCGGAATGTATCCTTGCGCATGATCACGCGCGATCTCTGCTTCGAGTAGGTCGACACGCATTGCGCCACCCGCGTCCACAGGAATCAGTCGCACAAACTCCTTGCCAATACCTGCGATCCGGGCTGCTTTTTCGACCGACGAATGCGCTTGGTCGCTCGTGTAGACCACGATGTTTCGCGCGACCGTTGCGAGGCCTCGCGCATCGCTCGCAAAACTCGTGGCGCGCTCACGTGCGGCGACGAGCGCAACAAGCACAGCCGAACTTGCAGTGTCTTGAAGCACGCCGCCACCGCGGCCCGTGGAAAGAAACCGTTCCGGAAGTGCAAGTGCGTGGACGAGCCAATCGAGGACATGCGTCTCAAGCTCGGTACACGCGGGGCTCGTGGACCAAAGCATTCCTTGCACGCCAAGACCAGCGCTCGCGAGTTCGCCAAGGATCGATTCGTAACTTGAGTTCGCAGGGAAGTAGGCGAACCAGCCAGGATGCTGCCAGTGCACGATTCCAGGCATCAACACGCGATCAAGATCGCCGAGAATTTGCGCAATCGGCTCGCCGCGTTCCGGCGCGCGGTCCGGCATCATCGCACGAATCGCACCCGGCACCGGAAGATGTGCGACGGACCGATCGCCGATGGTTTCGCGATACTCCACAATCCAATCGATGAGAGCGTGGCCTGCGCGACGAAATCCCTCGCGATCGAGTGGTCCATGCGCACGGGTATCGCGGGCATTCTGCGAGGAGTTGGTCGCTGCCGTAGTCATAGCGGGAGCGTAGCCCGCGTCGTAGCACCGTGCCTGCGGGGATTGCACCGCTTTCCGGTCGACGGCACCCCCCGCGCAGCACAAGTTTGCAAAAGTGGAGAGTTTCGAAAGGCCTAGTTGGCCGTAAGTTCTTTATCGACTTCTCGAGCGAGTTCATTCATGAGCTTCGAGGTGAGATCGAGGCGGAGTCCTGCTGCGTGAAACAACTCGGGGAGCGGTCGTGATCCACCCAGTGCTAGGCCCTTGCGATAGTTTGCCAAGGCGGTTGCCTGATCACGACGCGCGTGAATCCACATCTGAATCGCGCCGGTCTCCGCGATGCCATATTCGATGTAGTAAAACGGCATACCAAAGAGGTGCAGTTGACGCTGCCAGGTTGCGTCGTGCGCATCTTCGCACCCCTCCCACGAAATGTCATTGCCGAAACGGGCGCAAAGTACGCGCCACATGTTCGTGCGTTCGTCGCGGGTGTGGCCGGGGTTTGTGTACACCCAGTGTTGAAATGCATCGATCGTCGCGATCCAAGTCATGACCGTCGGGAATCGTTCGAGGCGTTCACGCAGCGCTCGACGACATTCCTCATCGGAATAAAACTCGCCGTGGTAGGGCAGTGTGAGTAACTCCATCGACATAGACGCGACTTCGCTGAACTCTGTCGGCGCGTTCCGATAGTCGACGATGGGATCATCTTTCGAGAGTAGCGAATGAAACGCGTGGCCCGCTTCATGCACCATCGTCACGAGATCCCGATGCATTCCTGCGGCATTCATAAAGATAAACGGACGACGCGAGTGTTGGCGTTGGTACTGGTAGCCACCCGGTGCCTTCGCAGCCCTCGACTCAAGATCGAGGCAATCGCCCTCGCGGAGGGTGTCAAACATATCACCGAGTCCGCCGCCCATCGCATGAAACATCCGCGAGCATCCGTCGACGAGTTGCTGCGCTCCCTCAAACGGTCGAAGTGGCTTCCGACCGAGCACATCAACCGAGAGATCCCATGGACGCAGCGGCGAAACGCCGAGTCGCTGTGCCCGTTCCACGTCAAGTCGGCGCTGAATGGGGACAAGAGCCTCGTAGATTGCATCGTGCATCGACATGCAGTCCGATGGTGAGTAGTCGAAGCGTTTGAAGCGACGGTGCTGGAAATCACGAAAATTGTCGTAACCTGCGTTTTGCGCAATGCGGTGCCGCAGTGCGAGCATTCGATCGTAGATATCGTCGATCGCATCACGATCTTGCAGTCGGCGCGCGGCAATCGCCTTCCATGCACGCTCGCGGGTGCCACGGTCCGTTTCCTCGAGATAGCGCGCCATCTGCGGCATCGTGCGAACTTGCCCGTCGAACTCCACCGACATGCGTCCAGCAATCTGGTTGTACTTCTGATCGAGTTCTGCGATTTCAGTTTCAAGTGCAATGTTCTCCTCGCGGAACAATTCGATGTCCACGCGCAGGCCGCGAAGCAAGACTTCATAGCGTTCCGTCGAGAGCAAACTCGCCAACGAACTAGTCGCGATCTTTTGATCAAGCGCGCTCGAGATCGGTTTAAGCTTCGGTTCCACGTCGCGGACGAAGGCGAGATACGCGGCCTCGGCAGCCTTATCTTCGGTGTTTCGCGTCGTCGCGATGTAGATGTCAGCGTTGCGCTCCGCGACGAAGGCATCAATATCACTGCGATCAAAAATCAGCTGCTCGAGATCGTCCGCGGAGTGGAGCTCACGATCGAGGAGTTCGCGATAGTGCGGTTCGAGCGCATCAAACTTGGTGGCATCGAGCGTGGTCGGTGCATAAGGTCGAGGAGTTGCCATATTGCCAAAGAATAGCGTTTTGCATCGCAAATCGCCGCGTCACATCGAAGCTTTGCAGGGTTATGCTCTTCGTATGCACTCTGTGGTTCGCGCCTTCTCGCCCGCCAAGATCAACCTCGCGCTGTCTGTAGGCGCGCTAGACGCAGGAGGGATGCATGAAATCGCTTCGTGGATGGCCACGTGCGAGTTTGGCGACGAACTTGAAATCAAGCGACTGCTTCCTGATCGGATGTCGAGGTTTTCGATCGACTGGCATTCCGAGGCGCGGCGGCGCACCGAGGTGGATTGGCCGATTCGCAAGGATCTCGCTGTGCGCGCACACGCGCTGTTGGAGCAAAGGCTCGGGAAAAACCTTCCGATCCAACTCAGGCTTCAGAAGCGCATCCCTGTTGGCGGCGGTTTGGGCGGCGGTTCGTCGAATGCGGCCGCGATGCTCCGAGCACTCGATGCGCTTTTCGACTTGCACCTTCGCGCTGAGTACCTCGAAGCGATTTCGAGTGAACTTGGCAGCGATGTTCCATTTCTGGTTCGCGGTGGAAGCGCGATTGTTGAGGGAACGGGCGAGTTGCTGGAACCTGCGCCGCTACAAAATGTGCATCTTGTGCTTGTATTTCCTGAGGTCCAGTGTCCCACGGGAGCGGTGTACCGCGCTTTCGATGCGCTTTACCCGGCCGCACGACTTGACCGTGATCGCGTACGCGCGATTGCCGTGGACTTTGTGCGTGCGGATACCCCGTTCAACGATCTTGCGGAAGCAGCGTGTCGTGTCGCACCCACGCTTGGGGAGTTGCGTGCAAAGGTCGCCGCAATCGCAGAGCTTCCAGTACACGTCAGTGGATCAGGTTCCACTCTCTTTGTGGTGTGTGACTCGGCGCTTCATGCCGAGGCACTCGCGGGCGCCATTGAAATGCGACTGCACCTTCCCGCGGTCGCAACCCGCACCGCACCGACGATGGTCGAGGAGATCGACGGCGAGCCGCGCGCCTCACCGCTCGGGCACATGAGTTTGCTCGAGGAAATTGAGCCTGATGACGATCGGTAACGAGGACAAGCCGCGCGGCAAGAGTCGTGATAAAGGAAACCTCGTGCTATGATTTTACTTTTCAATCTCGGCCATAAAAGACGCTTCGGTCCGAGCACGCCACTCACGCCGAGCCAACTGCGGATGACGCGGATTTTTCTGTGGTCTATCGCCGCAATTGTTCAATTGATTGGTGCAGTGCTTCTTGTTCGCGTTGAATCCTGGCGCGATGGGAGTCTCGTCACAAGCGGCAAGGTGGTCGATCACCAAGTCCACAGCGGAAACAAAGGTGGCAAGACATATTCGGAGGTCGTCGAGTTCAACATCGCGGATGGTCGTGTGATCCGCTTCGACGATCCATCGAGTTCGAATCAGCCGTTTGCGAAGGGCGACATTGTCGCAGTGCGGTATCAACCTCTTGATCCATCAGACGCGTCGATTGACGAGTGGCACCGCATCTGGGGTGCGCCGATCGCGCTGCTTTCGACTGGTGTCATGTTCTTTGTCGTGGGGTCATTTGCGCGTGCGCCGAAGTCTCCGGCAACGGATGTGCCCGAAACCTCTGGCGTTGCGTAGACTGCGCCCATGCTTTGGCAGCCGTCCCTTCCCGAACGCTATCTCCAGGCGACCGAAGACGAACTCTGCGTTGCAATCGCAGGGCGCCGGCGGGAACTCGGATCGAAACTGCTCGTGCTCGGACATCACTACCAACAGGACGATGTGATCCGTCATGCTGATCTTGTTGGAGACAGTTTGAAACTCTCGCAGATGGCTGCGATCGAGGCGCCGAAACGCGGTGCAAAGCACATCATGTTTTGCGGCGTGCACTTCATGGCGGAAACCGCCGACATTTTGACCGACGATGATGTTGGGGTGATTCTCCCGGATCTCTCTGCAGGTTGTTCGATGGCAGATATGGCCAGCTACGAAGACACCGTAGACGCCTGGGAGTCGATCCACGCCGCAATCCGCGCGGCCAATACGAATCAACGTGTTGTGCCATTGACCTACGTCAATTCCACGGCCGCGATCAAGGCGTTCGTTGGCCAGCATGGTGGCGCGTGTTGCACAAGTTCAAACGCCGCGCGCGTTTTCGAGTGGGCACTCGCAGGCGGCGATTCGCCAAAGACGCGGGGGGAAGAGATCAAGATTCTGTTTCTTCCCGACCAGCATCTTGGGCGCAACACCGCGAAGACCCATGATTTCGTGACCGAAGTCGATGCAGCCGCGAGGGGCGGAATCGCTGAAACCGCGCTTTGGAATCCGAAGCTTGATCACGGCGGGTTGGCCCATGATCGGATCGTCGATGCGAAAGTCCTTCTTTGGGCCGGACATTGCAGCGTGCACAAGCTGTTTCGTCCCGAGCATGTCGCCGACGCGCGCGCTGCTGGGCGGACGGTGCTTGTTCACCCTGAGTGCGCGCAAGAGGTTGTCGATCTCGCGGATCTTGCTGGATCAACTGAGTTTATCATTGACACGATTGATCGCGCCGCGCCTGGATCGCAATGGTCGGTTGGTACTGAGATTCACCTTGTGAATCGCATTGCCCGTCGCGCGGTCGAGCGAAGCGTGGACGTGCGCATCCTGAGCGATTGCCAATGTCTCTGCACCACGATGTATCGCATCGACCAAGCGCACATGGCATGGTGCCTTGATCAACTTGCTGCTGGCAAAGTCGTGAATCGCATTTCGGTGCACCCTGAGGCGAAACGCCTTGCGAGACTTGCCCTCGAGCGCATGTTGCGACTGACTCCAACCCGGTACGGTGCGCTTTCGAGCGCGGACTAACGCAAACACGATTGTCTGACGGAAAGTTCCGGGGAATGCGCGATGTCGACGGGTCGACGTTTCGGCGCTGCTATTGTCGCGGCTCGTGTTTGAATCCTTGGAGTCGAATGTATGAAGCGCAAACTTCTCAAGATCTGTCTCGCGTCCACAGCGGTGTTGTTCGTCGGTGTCTTACTCGCGCCCACGTTGCTCTCGGGTTATGTCGGAGGTGTCGTGGTTCGAGAGCTCGGCGCGCGCGTTCGGGGCAAAGTCACGCTCGCAGGGGTTTCCCTCGGTTGGTTCGGCGGGCAGCAGGTGAGAGGTCTCGCGATTGACGGAGGCCGCGATGTCGGCTCGATGCAGATGGACGCCAAGATCACCCAAGGACTTTTCGCACTCGCGACGGGTGATGAAGTCGACGTGATCCTCGGCGGACGAATGACGACGCCCGTTGCTGCCGATGGAAGTATTGGAATCGCTGGGCTTTTTACGCATGACGAGAACGATGTTGGCTCGGGCAAGCCGACTCCGCGTCCGACCAAGGATGAGGGCGGCGCAGTCCTCGGAGGGCGGAAAATTCGGATTGAGTTTGACGGCATAAATCTGAGCGCAACACGTGCGGATGCGCCGCTCTACGCGATTGAGGCACTTCGGGGTTCGGTTGCGCTTGAGGATGCGACAGCGAATGGGAGTCTCACCACGCGTGGCGAACTCGCCGCGAAGACACGCGTGGCGGGTGTGTCGCCAACCATACGCGAGGGCGATTTCACGCTGAAGTTTGCAGGTTCCTTGCCGCGAAGGACTGATGGCGGCATCGATGCTCTGCAGACTACGGGGTCGCTTGAGTTCAGAGGTTCCAACCTTCCGGTCCCGAGTGCGAGCGGTGACATCGTTGCGGAAAGTGCCACGGCGTCACTCGAACTCACACGCGATGGCGCGACCGTTGACCTCAGCGCACGCGCAAGCGTCGGCGGTGCGCAAGCCTCGACTGTGTTGGTCCAGTTGCAAACGGGTCCGCTCGTTGACCCGAGCGGACGCGTTGCAATCGATGCTGCGTCGCTCGAGGCAAACATCGATGTGCGCGCGTTGCCAATGGCAGCGCTGCAGCCCTACGTACCCGAGGTTGCGCCCGGTGTCCGACCCGACCTCGTTGCCGATCTTGGAGAGTTCGCTGACCTCCGGGTTACCAAGGCGCGCGCGAATGTTGGTGCGGCATCGAGCGCGTCAAAGATCATGGTGGAACTCGACGCGCGCCGGCTGAAATTCAAGTTTGAGGCTGATGCAGCCGCTGATGGGTCAAGTCTCGCGAACGGTGTACTCGCGGCGAGTGCTTCGATCCGCCCAGAACTCTTGCGTTCGCTTGGTTCGGAGACGCAGACGCCACTCGTGGTGACCGCAACCGGCGATCGGATCGTATGGCGTAAAAGCGACGATGCGATGCGAGCGGTGGGAGGCGAGTTTGCGATGACGCTCGCGAAACCGTTTGAATGGAACGGCCTTCGCGACGGCGCACTCGCTGGGATTGGCGTCCGCGCGGAGCGTGTCGCGGCGACCGTGACGAAGTCTCCGAATGCATCGTCGGCGCGGATCATGGCTGAGCTCGGCGCCGCGTACGCGACGGAGGGAACGGCAAGCCTTTCAGCGTCGGTGGATGTCGATCTTGACTCAAAGGCGATGGCGCGAGGTGTCGTCGAGGCGAACCTTGGTCTCGACGCCGAGCTGCTAACGAAACTCACCAATGGCGCCATCGCATCGCGTGCCGGTCAGCCATCGTTGCGTGTCTCTGTTTCGGATTTCGGATTCACGCCCGGTGCATCGCCGACGGGCCGTGGTCGCGCCGAACTCAGTGGAGCGCTCATGCTTCGAGGGGGTTCGACGACGGTCGCGCTGAATGATTGCGCCGTTGACCTTGTGCTTCCATCAGCCGCAGCCAGCGGATCGCTCGAAGTAGCTGCCAAGATCGACGGCGCGCAAGCGCGTGTTTCGCAGCGGTTTATTGCAATTCCCTCCGCGTTTGATGATCCCGCTGCACTCGGCCTTGCCGGAAGCGTCGAGGTTGCCGGGCTTGATCCTGCGTTCATCGCGCGACTCATTTCGGCAGCAGAGGTTGAGCAGGGCATACAGGCGTCGGATGCGGGTTCGTCAGCTGGCTCGAGTATTGCGACTGGTTCGAGTGTTGCGACTGGTTCGAGTGTTGCGACTGGCTCGAGTGTTGCGACTGGCTCGAGTGTCGCGACTGGTTCGAGTGTCGCGACTGGCTCGAGTGTTGCGACTGGTTCGAGTGTTGCGACTGGTTCGAGTGTTGCGACTGGACGCCAATCCCCCAGCGGAATGACCGCGGCGCTTGGGCTCCTTGGTCGTGCGCCGATACGTTTGAACGCGCGAAACAAAACGGAGGGCAACACTCTTGTCGTCGACTTTGATCTCGCCGCCGCGACGCTCGCCGCGACCGGGTCGGCGCGGTACGGAAAGGATTTGCTCGGGCTCACGGGCCTCGCCTGCGATGCGACGCTTACCCGTGAGGCACTCGCATCGCTCCCACTCAGCGACGGCGTCGAGCTTGAGCCCGGAACGAAAGTCGCATTGCGCGTGCCATCGTTCGCGCTCGCGCGGACTTCGGATGGTTGGAAGCCGTCGGGGGATCTTGCGGCAAAGGCCACAGTGACCGCGCTTCGCGTGAAACGGGCACCGGGATTGGTGGGGTCGCTCGCGATCGCACGAGTGGAAGCGGATGCTGCCTACGCATTCCGCGACGAACGGGCAACTGTGAAGGGTGCAGCGCAGTTCGGCGAAACCGGTGGCGATGGTGCGCTGACCTTCGACTTGGCATGGCGCAAACCGGTGGAGGCGAAGCTGTTTGCCGGTGCCGAAGGTTCGCTCGCGCTCGCGCGCTTCGATCTCTCGCGATTTGAGCAGGCATTCGGTCTTCCGCCGGGGGGATACTCCGGTGTGCTCGGCGGTGCGGGCAATCTCGCGATCGTGTTCCACGAGCGTGAGGTTGCGCATGCGGAGATCAAAGCGGAGTTCCCGAAGGCTCGTGCCGACTTTGCGATGGATGTTCTCGAAAGTGTCGGAACTGTTCAACCTGCGGCTGATGCGGGCCCCACTGGCGCGGCTCGTCGGGTCGTTGAGGCCAAAGGAAAGGCTTCCGCGGAGATTGGCGCTGAGGCCGTTGCCAAACTCGCGGGTCTTGGTGCAGATCCGAAGCGGCGAATCACGGGGCCGGTGCAAGCGTCATTCGACGTCTCAGCACTTGCGATTCCTCTCAACGCCGCGATGAAGCCGCAGGTTGCTGCGCTTCGTCTTGAGGCAACTGGCTCGCTTTCACCGATTTCAGTTGAGGTCACAGACGCAACTGGTGCGCGCTCGAGCATCTCAACGGGTCCGCTCGCGCTTGTTGTACGCAGCGCGCGGCTCGCTGACGAAATTGTTGTGCGTCTCTCAAGCGGCGTCGCAGCAGCTGGAGCAATCGAGGTCGATGCAAAAATCCGTGGCGCGGTCGCAGTCGCACCGCAGACCACAGCAAACCCCGTCCTTGACGCGACGGTAAAAGCGACAAAGTATCCCGCTGCTGCACTTGATGCGCTTGCGTCGACAAAGGGCGCGATCGGCAAATACATCGGCGACTCAATCGATGCGGACATCGTGGCCAACGGACTCGCGGCAGACCGTGGCGCACTCAAAGTGCGAATCACTTCACAATTGGCATCGCTCGATGCACCCGAACTCTCGATCAGCGGCGGATTCGCTCGTGTTTCAGCGGGGAAGCCAGTCAAGGCCACCATCTCGCTCTCGCCGACGGTAAGACAGGAGCTCCTTGCCGCCATCAATCCTGTGTTCGCAGATGTGTCGACTGGAGCGCCTGCGCGGTTCACACTGACCAACCTCGCGTGGCCGCTTGATGGCGACAAACGCAAGTTTGATGGGTCGTTTCTTTTAGAGACAGGTGAAGTCAAACTCACGAACTCTGGTCCGCTGTCATTCCTTCTCACAGCGTTGGGAGCTGGGCGCGCGGATGGCTTCGAGGCATATCTCGAACCGTTGCGAGGGACCATCACGAAAGGTCGCCT
This sequence comes from Candidatus Kuenenia stuttgartensis, assembly GCA_945902075.1. Lineage (GTDB taxonomy): Bacteria > Planctomycetota > Phycisphaerae > Phycisphaerales > SM1A02 > QWPT01. The sequence continues at coordinate 131,097 of CAMDMA010000003.1, forward strand.
GACCTACAAGGATTTCGCACTGCGTGCTGGGAAGACTGCGCAGCAAACATGGAAAAACTCGTTGCTGTTTGCAGGCGATATCGATCTTGCAACTGTCCCGATGCGTGCGTACTCCATCTCGACGGGTGTGCCGCTGTCTGACGCTGCAAACTGGTCGAGTGATGCGAAGCGGGTGTTTGATGGTCTTGGTGCGGTGAGTCCTGAGCTTCTCAAGTCGCTTGTGGTCGGCGTCGATTTGAGTGGGCCACTGTTCGATGCAGCGGGTCGGCCGGCGAAACTCGAGATGAAACTCAAACTCCCCGATATCGGAGATGTCGTGCGCGACAATCCCGGAGCGATCATCGATGCGGCAGGTTCGATCTTTGATGCGATTCGCAATCGTGGCAAAAAGAAGGACACGCCACCTGCGAAGCCCTAGTGGCGATCTCGATCGATTGCGTCAGTGTGAGGCGCGACTATGGGAGTCGCGAGCGAGTTTGCCCATTTACATGGGCTTTTCGCCGACCGTCTCGTCGTACACCTGCAGCAACTTGGTTTTATCGAAGATGAGCTCCTGTCGTGAAAGTCCCGTGACTTCGTAGTGCGGCGTCAGTTCGATCGCATCGCAGGGGCAGGCCTCTTCGCACATGCCGCAGTAAATGCAGCGCAGCTCATCGATGTCAAACTGCTTCGGGTACTTCTCCCGGTCCGACCACGGGCTCTCGTCCGCGACGATGTGAATGCAGTTTGCTGGGCAAGCGGTTGCGCACATAAAGCATGCAACGCAGCGAACGCGACCGTCTTCGTCTTTGTTGAGCCGATGTACGCCGCGGAAGTTGGGGCGGTACTGGCCGCCCTCCTCGACCGGTCGATCGTCGCGCTTCTGCTCCGGGTACTGCAGCACCCAGATATTCTTCTTGTTCGTTCCACCACGGCCAACGTTTTCGAAGCAGTGACGCAAGGTCGTGCCAAGACCCTTGAAGATCGTGGGAAGGAAAAGACTCTCGCCGCGGGTGAGGCGGGTGGGGGTCACGTCAATGACTTCGTCGTCGCGGATCGCCATGGGGCCGGGATGGTACGGTGTCGGGGTGACCGACGAAAGCCGACCGCCCATGCCACCGACGGACGCTCCACCGCACAACACGCGCTCCCGCGGCCGCGCAAAGCCATTCTTCGCGTCCGTGGATGCGTCTTTGCTTGGACTCGGTTCGCAGATGATGAGTGAGGTGGCAGCGGGTGTTCTGCTGGGTCTTGGACTCGACTACATCTTTGGAACAAAAAATCGTTGGGTTGTGGTGGGATCGATCGCCGGCGTCGCAGTTGCGATGGTGACGGTCTTTCGGCTCGCACTCAAGTCGTCGCCACCGCGGCGGCTCCCGCCCGGAACTCGCGCGACGGACCTCGGGCCAGTGTCCACCCCAGTCGCGCCGCCGATTGCGCATCCACCGAACTCAAACGGCGGAACTTCGACGGTTGAAACCCAATCACGGCCAAGCGAAAGCACTCCTCAGGACCACACGCCATGAAGCAGACCCTTCAGCCCGGCCCATATCCAACGACGCGACTGCTTCTCGTGATCGCCCTCTCTGGCGCGGGACTCGCCGTTCTCTGGACCGTCATCCGATCCGGGTGGGGGCTCGAGCAAGAGGTCTATCGTGGCGGACTTATAGGACTTGCAGCTGCTGTGATCGCGCATCTCGCGGGGACCTTGGCGGGCGCGTTTCTCGCGCCGACCCAGGGGGTGCTGCCGGCGTACCTCGCGTCGACGGTCGTGCGCTTCATCGCCACACCTGCATTGGCCATCTCGTTATACTTTCTCCTCCCCGTGAAGCCCCAACCACTTCTGGTCGGCGCGCTGATGGGATATCTCCTGATTCTTGTTGCGGATATCGCGACGTTGATGAGGGCGACGCAGCAGCCGCTGCGGTCGGGCGACGGATCGACTTCAGCCTGAAGTCGGATCGTCAAGAGTGGATGGCATTCACGCGGGAAAGCTCCCGTGCGATGTCGATGAGTCGATGGACGACTTCGTGAAGGTTTTCACGAGGCTCCATCCGTCGGTTTCCGGTCGCGAGGCGTCCCTCGCGCGGCAGTGCAGAAGAAGACGAGAACACCTGAGCAACGCATGAGCCTTTCCACCAGCCTCACTCCGATCGTCAATTTCCTCCCGGCGCTGCTCGCCGCAGGCGGCAATCCGATCGAGCACGTTGTCGACAAGGATCTGCACGGCATCACCGTGAGCGGAACAAAAGTGGCACTGAGCGCCATTTCGCTTGTGGTAGGCGCGGCAGTTCTCTTTGTGCTCCTTTTTGTAGCCTCTCGTCAAATTCAGACCGGTCCTGCGACGGCCGGCACCGACCGCTACCTCACAAAGGGCCGGCTCGCACAGCTTGTCGAGGTGTTGGTGCAAGGCCTCCGCGACGGCGTCATTGAGCCCTTGCTTGGTAAAGAGACCACCGCACGCTTTCTTCCCTTTCTCCTGACGATCTTCTTCTTCGTGCTCACGCTGAACATGTTCGGCATGATCCCGTTTGGTGATGCGCAGGAACTGGTGTTCACACTGCTTGGACATGAGCACTCGCTTGCCTCCGGCGAAACACCGATTTGGTTCGGTGGAACTGCGACCGCGAGCATTGCCGTCACCGCAGGTCTCGCAACGCTCTCGTTCTTTGCGATTCTCTACCAGGGCTTCCGCGATCTTGGCGTCAAGGGCTTCATCGAGCACATGGCTGGCGGCAAGGATCTGCTCTACGGGCCGCTCATGCTCAAGGCTGTTGTGCCGATCATGCTCGTCGTCGAAATCCTCGGCCTCTTCATTAAGCCAGCGGCACTTTCGATTCGCCTCTTTGCGAACATGGTCGCTGGCCACACGCTGATGGCGACCCTTCTTGGCTTTGGCGCGCTCGCGCTCAACGCAAAGGGCTGGGGCCTCGCGATTCCTGTTTCTGCAATCTCGGTGGTCGCGGCGGTCGCGATTTCCGTGCTTGAACTCTTCGTCGCCTTCCTTCAGGCATTTGTGTTCATGTTCCTCACTGCTGTGTTCATCGGGATGATGAGCCACCATGGCGACCATGATCACGGCCACGATCACGCGCATGATGATCACGGAGTCGGCGGCGCGCACGGTCACGCGCACGCGCACTGAGATGTTGGACCAAACCCGGGCTCGTGGGAGGCCGGGCTGAATGATTCGAATCCTTCACCGGCGCATCCCACAGCGTCCGAGACAAACCACCTAATTGGAGCACAGTCAGCAATGAGCAAGTTCTCGAAGATCGTTCCGTTCGCCGTCCTCGCCGCCTTCATCGCCGCCCCTGCATTTGGTCAGGATGGCGAAACCGCCGCCGCCGCAGGCGCGGGTATGTCGAAGGGTCTCGCCGCAATCGGCGCCTCGCTCGGTGCCATCGGTGCGGGCATGGGCATCGGTCGCATCGGCGGTTCCGCCGTTGAGGCAACTGCGCGTCAGCCGGAGGCTGCGTCGACCATCCAGACCCAGATGATTCTTACCGCCGCGCTCATCGAAGGCGTCGCGCTGTTCGCGGTCGTCGTCGGCCTCCTCGCCGTCCTCGGCTGAGTTTGGCGCGCGACCGACTGAGGTCGAATTCATTCGGTCTGGGCGGGGAAACCCGTCCAGACCGCTTCACCGGAAGGCATCCGCCGCCCGGCCCTTGTGTGAAAATCCGCTCGATCGAACTCGAGCCAACCCCCTCTCCTACCCATGATGACCGCGTTCAACCTCGCCACCATCACGCTTGCCGCAGAAGGCGGAGTCAATCCGCTCGAGTTCAAGCTTCTCTCCTACGGCACGGCGATCGTCGTCACGATCCTGCTCTTCGCGTTGCTGAAGATCATGGTGTGGCCAAAGATCATCTCCGGCCTCGACGAGCGCTACGCGAAGATTCGCGGTGAGATCGATGCGGCCGAGAAGGCGCGTCATGAGGCGCAGGCCGCCCAGCGCAAGTTCGAAGAGAAGCTGCAGCAAGCCCAGACTGAAGCGGCTGCGACCATCGCCGCCGCGCAGGCCACTGCCCGCCGCGTCTCCGATGAGCTCCGTGCAAAGAACGACGCCGATCTCGCCGACATGAAGGCGCGCGCCGTTGCCGACATCCAGGCTGCGAAGGAGGGCGCCGTCAAGGAGCTCAACGACCACGCGGTCGCACTCGCAACCACGATGGCATCCAAGATCCTGCGCCGCGAGGTCAGCGCGGGCGACCAGTCACGACTTGTGACAGAGAGCCTCGCCGAACTTTCGCGCGCCCGGAACTGACGCTGAAGCCACAAGGCCGATCTCGAAAAACCCCCCATGTCCACTACCAAGCACATCGACGAAATCGCGAGCGTTTACGCGAAGAGCCTCCTTGAGGTCTGCGACAAGTCTGGCGGAAACGCAGTGGCCGAGTCTTGCGCGTCAGAACTTCGCGAGCTCGCGGAACTCGTCCGCGCCGATCGCCGGTTCGCCGAGTTTCTGAAGACGCCAATCCTCGGTGAGGCTGCGCGGCTTGCATCGCTCGACAAGATCATCAAGGGCAAGGTTTCCGACTTGGTCTACCGTTTCGTCATGGTCCTCGCGAATCACGGCCGTGCGGGCCGCCTCGCGGATATCGCCGACGCGTTCGACGCGATCATGCAAGATCGCCTAGGTCGAATCGAGGTCGACATGTTCACCGTCGACGGCAAGGCTTCAGATGATGTGATCGCAACCGTCAAGGCGCGCGTCAGAGATGCGTTTGCCAAGGATGCGGTGCTCCACCAGTACTCCGATCCCAACATGATCGGTGGCGTCAAACTTCGTATCGGCGACCAGCTGATCGATGGCTCCGTCGCCACCCAACTTCGCAATATGCGCGAGACAGTCGCCAGCCGCGGCACGGGCACCATCCGCTCGCGACCCGGCGACTTCATCGCCTGACACCAATCTTTCCCCGAACCAATTTCAGCTTCCGCACGGCTTCCGCCGCGCACCCACGAGGACACATCCGTGAAGATCAAGAGCGACGAGATCACGACAGTCATCCGCCAGGAAATCGAGCAATACTCGGGCAAGCTCGAGATCTCCGAAGTCGGCCAAGTGGTCGAGGTCGGTGACGGCATCGCGCGCGTCTACGGCCTGAGCAAGGCGATGTCCGGCGAACTCATCGAGTTCCAAGGCTCCGGCGGCCGCGTGATGGGGCAGGTCATGAACCTTGAGCTCGACACCGTCGGCTGCGTGCTCTACGGCGACTCCACGGCAATTCGCGAAGGCGACACTGCGAAGGCAACCGGCAACCTGCTTGAGGTTCCTGTTGGTCCCGAGCTCCTCGGTCGCGTCGTCGACCCGCTCGGAAACGCCATTGACGGCGGACCCGCGATCAACGCCTCCGGTCGTCAGAAGGTCGATATCGTCGCTCCCGGCATCGCCGCGCGTCAGCCGGTGAAGGAGCCGCTTCAGTTCGGCATCAAGGCTGTGGACTCGATGGTTCCCGTCGGCCGTGGTCAGCGCGAACTCGTCATCGGCGACCGTAAGACTGGCAAGACCGCTGTCTGCCTCGACGCGATCATCAACCAGAAGCAGTACTGGGGCACCGAAGACGCTGTGGTTTGCATCTACGTCGCCGTCGGACAGAAAGACTCAACCGTTGCCGGCGTCGTCGAAACGCTTCGTAAGAACGGCGCGCTGGAATACACGATCGTGGTGAATGCCGGCGCTTCCGCCGCGGCTCCGCTCCAGTACATCGCGCCCTACGCGGGTTGCGCGATGGGCGAGTATTTCATGTGGCTCGGTAAGCAGGGCAAGTCTCCGAAGCACGTCCTCTGCGTGTATGACGACTTGTCGAAGCAGGCGGTTGCGTACCGCGAACTTTCGCTTCTTCTCCGCCGTCCGCCGGGTCGTGAGGCGTACCCCGGCGACGTCTTCTACCTGCACTCTCGTCTTCTTGAGCGCGCGACCAAGTTGAGCGCTGAGAACGGCGGCGGATCGCTCACCGCGCTTCCGATTATCGAAACGCAGGAAGGCGACGTGTCGGCGTACATCCCGACCAACGTGATCTCCATCACCGACGGCCAGATCTACCTTCAGCCCGAGCTCTTCTCGGCAGGCATCCGTCCGGCCATCAACGTCGGCATCTCAGTGTCGCGCGTCGGTGGAAACGCGCAGATTAAGGCGATGAAGGAAGTCGCTGGATCGCTCCGTCTCGACCTCGCGGCGTACCGCGAACTCGAGGCCTTCGCGCAGCTCGGTACAGACCTCGACCCGGCATCCAAGCGCCAGCTCGACCGCGGCGCGCGCATGGTCGAACTCCTCAAGCAGGGTCAGTACAAGCCGTTCGACGTGATCGACCAGTGCATCTCGATCTTCGCCGCGTCTCGCGGCTTCCTTGATGATGTTCCGGTTCCCGCGGTGTCGAAGTTTGAAGATGGGCTCCTCAACTATTTCCGCACGCAGAAGGCTGACCTCCGCGCGAAGCTCGTTGCATCGAAGTCCTTCAAGGGCATCGAAGACGATTGCAAGGCGGCGGTTGGAGCGTTCAAGAGCGCGTTCAAGGCTTCCTGATCGAGCGCTTCTACAGGCAAGGCCTGATCTGCCAGCGGTAATCGCGGCTTCAGCAATCTCAAATTCATCGAGGCGTCGCGCTGCGGCGCCTCGTTTCTTTTTGAATCGAAGGCGCGTCGGTCGCGAGTCACACCATCGTCGCCAGTCCGGCTTCCAACGAAATCTCGGAAGTGAATCCGATGCATTCTCGCGCGAGTGCCGTGGCCGCCACGCTGTGACGAACTTCGCCCTCGCGGGCAGGCTCGAAGTGCAACGCGACCGGTCGCCCGAGTACGGAGCCGATTGCGGTGGCAAGTCTGCGGATGGAGGTGGCCACTCCGGTACCGATGTTTAGGCTCGCCCCATCGAGCGGGTGCGTCGCATCGAGGGCAGCGATGATCGCGCGTGCGACATCAGAGACATGGATGAAGTCTCGGGTCTGCTCGCCGTCGCCGAAGATCACAGCAGGCATCCCGTGCGCGATGCGCGTCATGAAGCGCGGGATGACCGCGGCATACGCGCTGTTTGGGTCCTGCCGGGCTCCGAAGACATTGAAAAGTCGAAGTGCTGTCGCGTCGATCGCGCGTGTTCTCGTGGCGGCGCGGAGAAGTTGTTCGCCCTCCAATTTCGTCATCGCGTACGGCGAGAGCGGTCGCGGTTCCATGGACTCCCGGTGTGGAACTGCGTGGTCGCCGTAGGCACTCGAACTTGCGGCAAACACCACACGTGCGACACCAACGGTGCGCGCGGCGGCGAGGACGTTCGCAGTCCCGTCGACATTGGTGCGTCTGTAGAGGTGCTCGAAGGCCATGCTCTCCGCGACAGAGGTTCGTGCTGCGAGATGGACGACTGAGGAGCAGCCATCGATCGCGCGGGCGATGTCGACTGGTGATTCAATGGTGCCTTCGGTGATCTGGATTTGGTCACGGATCTCCGCAAGATTCGATGCGCTTCCGCTGCTGAAATCGTCGAGTACATGAACGCGACGACCGAGCGCAACGAGCGTTTCGCACACATGCGAACCAATGAAGCCCGCCCCGCCGGTGACGAGTACTGGGCCGCGGGCGTCCTTCATGCGGATATTCCATGTTGAGGCACATCGCCGCGGGGTGTCGACAGGATCGACGCTGCGAGTGCTTCGATCGCTGCGTGTACGCCACGGGCCGCGACTTCGAGGGCCATCGAGGGCCCGCCTCTCAAGGCCGCCTGCTCAGGGAGTTGAGGGACGTGAAGAAAGCCGTGTATCGAGCCGTCAGAAACTCCTTGGTTCGCTGCGCGATCGAGGAGTCGATACATCAGCTCGTTACAGAGAAATGTCCCGGCGGTCAGTGAGAGTGCTGCCGGCGTTTCTACCGCGATGCAGGCAGAAAGCATCGTGCGTAGCGGAAGTGTGGCAAAGCGTGCATCGGGTGCGTTGGGGACGACGGGGAGGTCGATGACTTGGACGCCGGAATTGTCGGCGATGCGGCTATCGCGCAGGTTGACCGCAAGGCGCTCAAAGTGCACGCGGTCGGCGTGGGCGTTCTCGCCCAGCGCGACGACAGCGTCCGGCTGCAGCAAATCTAGGACAGGCATGCATCGGCTCCACGCGCTACCCGCGTCTGTCCCTCCGACGACCGGCAGCACGAGATACTCCCGCGACCCATGCCCGACCGACATCGCACGCAGCAACTCCGCGATCCGAATCGTCGGGTTCACCGCACTTCCGCCGAATGGCTCGAAACTTGTGACCAACACCAGCGGACGACATCGCGCCTCAGTTGAGCTCACTCGCCGATGTCCTCTGCCCAGAGGTCAGGCTTCTCGCGCTGCATGCGCTCCATCAGCCCGATGCAGCGGGGATCGTCGACGACGATGAGTTCAGCCCCGTTCGCGCGCATCCAATCTTCTGCACCGAGGAATGTGCGGTTCTCGCCGATCACGACGCGGGGAATTTTGAACAGGATCGCGGTACCCGAGCACATGCAGCATGGCGACAGCGTCGAAACCAGCGTGAGTGATCTCCAATCGCGTCGCCTTCCTGCGCTCCGGATGCAATCGACTTCTGCGTGGGCAGTCGGGTCGCCGGATTGAACGCGCTGATTGTGTCCGGCAGCGACGACGTCGCCACGCGCGTCAAGCAGCGCGCTTCCGATCGGAATGCCACCTTCGCGCCATCCCTTTTCTGCCATCTCGATGGCGGCATCAAGGCCGCGACGAATCCATGTGGGGTCGATCATGGCTCTAGTATCGGCCCTTTTTTGCATGATTCCGCAAGGTTTCGTCCACGCGTTACGGCAATTCACCTTGGACAGGCAGCGCGGCGCCTCCGCGGTAGTCACTCGATCGCAGCACGTACAACGCATGCTGTGCGCGACTGCATGCGGTGAGGATCGCCTCATAGGCAACATTTCGACTCGCGCCCGACACATCGTGCAGGACGACCACCGGCGACTCAAGTCCCTTGAAGCGGTGGAGCGTTTCAAAGCGGAGGCAGGGCGGGTCAAACTCCCTGCGCTTCGCGGCATCCTCAAGCGAAACGAGCGGAATACCCGCAATCTGATCGACACCGTTCAGAACCGTGCGCTCGCGCCGAAAGGGTGAGAGAATCGCAATGTCGTCGAGCCGAACGTCCTCGGCGAGGTGGAGGTGGCGCACGATTCGCGCGATGGCCTCCAACTGCGCGGCGGCGTCTTCGTGTGGGTACTCCCAGACCACGACAGGCTGGCCGGTACGGTTCGACGGTGGCGCCGCGAAACCCTCAAGTCGAGTCGGATCAAGTGAACGCAGAAACGCGGTGATGGTGTGCGAGTTCCGTAGGTTCTCCCGCAACTTGAGCGGCTGACCAAATCGACTGGTGAGTTCGGCGAGCGGCGTGGACTCGTACAGAAGTTGGTTTGGATCGTGCAGAAACGCGACGCGGCCATCTGCGCCAGTGAGCGCATCAAGCGCGCGCATCATGCCGGGTGAGAAGTCCTGTCCTTCATCGACGATGATCGAATCAAACACGCCAAACGCGCCGTCTTTCGCTACCGACTCAAGTGCATCGACGAGCACCTCGTAATACTCGGGTGCGGCGGGATCAGGCGTTGCGCCGCGCGTTTCTGCGGCGATCATGGCCATTGCGTGAAATCGCGCAACAACACAGTTGCGCGCACGAAGCTCTTCGATTGGCGTATTCGCCCGTACCGGCTTTGCAGCAAGCGCCGCCGTCAGCGACGCAGCCAGCGGAATGTTGTAGCAAAGCACAAGCGTTCGATGCCCATCCGCGAGATCACGTCGCGCGCGGTAGAGCGCAGCGTAGGTCTTCCCGGTGCCGGGATACCCCTCGATCGCGAGTCGGTCCATATCGTGTACCGCCTCCATCACGCCGCGGATCGGCCGAAGCACATCCGTCTCGATGACGCGCGCGTTTTGAATTTCGTCGCGCACGCCGAGCCGGCTCCGTGTTTCAGGAAGAATGTGGCGGCGAACAAGGTCACCGACGCACGAGTCTTGGCCGCAGACGACATCAGGAAATCCAAGCCGCATCAACTCAAACTGCGACTCGATGTCAGAAAGCAGTTGGGCTGGGTCACGGCAGCGCGGCGCATCGATGACGCGTCCGTGTGCATCAGGGGGCAGCGAGTTTTTGTCGATATCGGCATCGACCAGCGCGAGTAGCCAACCGTGGAGATAAGGCGGCCGCTGCGGCGAGTGCAGCGCATGTGACGCAAGCGCGCGAACAAGCGCAAACATCGAGTCGTTCGCCTGTTTCGGTGCACCACGTTCATCACGCCGAATTTCATCGCGCACGCGTCGGTGCCAACCATGGTCCGGATGAAATCGATAGTCGCCACCCTTGACTTCAATCGTGATCATTCCACGAGTCGGATCGATGACGAGAAAGTCAATTTCGCGCGTACCGATCCGATAGGGATCTTGAATCAAGAGATTCTGCACCACGATCCAAGGCGCATCGGCAAGCGCATCCTCAAGGTATCGGCGAAAGGTCAGTTCAGGCGCATTCGATGGGCGCGTCGCGCCCTCAGGCCAGATCTCGTCGGGGATACGCGGATGGAAGACTGCCACGACCTGAGTGTACCGAAATGCTCCGCACCTTCACATTAGCACGGGCGTCTTGCGTGGTGAGCGATTCAGCCGACCCGCGATGGAAACAGAGCAGCCCGCGCGGTGGCGCGGGCTGCAGATATCTCGAATGCGTTGCGCGACTCAGTCGTCGTCGCCCTCGTCGCTGAACTTCAGCGCCTCGCTGTTCGCATCGGAATTGTCGTAGTGGCTTTGGAACACCGTGCCGTCGCGCTCTTGCTCATCACGGATGACCTTCATGCGACGCCAGTCGTCCATCGTCACGATGACCTCGCGCGCGACCGAGCCCTTGTGCTCGCCAAGGATTCCGGCAAGGCCCATCTGATCGACCAGTCGCGACGCGCGGCCGTAACCGATCGCGAGCCGACGCTGCAGCAGCGACACGCTTCCGCGACCTGAGTCGATGATGATCTCGACCGCCTTGTCGAAGAGTTCGTCGCGCTCCGCGTCCTCGCCGCCACCTGAACCGCCATCATTGCCGGTGTTTGCCACCGCGCCGGAGCGAATCGTGAGCAACTGCCGCTCAAAACTTGGTGCAGCCACCGTCTTGAGAAACTTCGTCACCGCCCGCGCTTCCTTGTCATCGACGAGCGTTCCCTGACAGCGACGCGCATCGGTCTGGCTCGGCGTGACGACGAGCATGTCGCCTTGGCCGAGCAGCAGTTCCGCGCCCTTCTGATCGAGCACGATGCGGCTATCCGTTCCCGATGCAACCTTGAAGCCTACGCGGCACGGCATATTCGACTTGATAAGCCCGGTCACAACCGTGGCCTGCGGGCGCTGCGTTGCAAGGATCAAGTGAATGCCGACTGCACGCGCCTTCTGTGCGATACGGACGATCGACTGCTCGACCTCCTTGTTGGTCATCATGAGATCGGCAAGCTCGTCGATCACGAACACCATGTAGGGAAGTTTTTTCGGAACCTTCGCCCACTCGACCTCGTCGGCTGGCGAGATGGTCTCACGGAGCTCGGCCTCGGTCAGCGCATTGAACGACTTGATGTCGCGCACGCCCGCTTCCTTGAACAGCTCGTAGCGCTCCTCCATCTTGTTGACGGCCCACTCGAGAATCGCCGCAGCCTTCCCCATTTCGGTGATGACCGGACACGCAAGGTGCGGGATCTCGCTGAACTGCGCCATCTCGACCATCTTCGGATCGACGAGAACGAGTTTGAGCTCATCCGGGCGCTTCGTGTAAAGCCACGACATGATGATCGTGTTCATGCACACCGACTTACCCGAGCCAGTGGTACCGGCGATAAGCATGTGCGGCATCTTCGTGAGGTCAAGGA